>VEQU01000107.1 GCA_018883075.1 Mycobacterium sp. | reverse complement strand
ATGAGCGACACCACGATGAGCCGGGAGATGCTGCAGCTGGTGGTGACCTTCGGCTACGGCTGGAGTGATCTGGAGCGGTTCACCGTCAACGCGATGAAATCGGCCTTTATCCACTTCGACGAGCGGCTGGCGATCATCGACGAGGTGATCAAGCCGCGGTATGCGGTGCTGGTGGGGTAGCGCTACTCCCGCCGGAGTCTCGACTCCACGAAGCTCTCGATTTTCTCCCACTCCGACACGGCCTTCGAGTGCGGGCCCGCCGGCCGTTCGCCGGATGGCTCAAGGGCGTAGTCCACCAGCCGGCCGATCGCAGTGTCGTCGGCCAGCAGGGTGTCGACCTCGTCGTCCTCGGAGTAGACCCCGACGTCGCGGACGAACTCCACCGCCAGCGCGAGCTGGTCGCGGTCGATGGCATCTGGTCCGTCTGCGATGTCGTCGACGAGTCCGTTGAGCACATAGATGTTGTCCTCGGTGATGTCGATCCGCAGTGAACCGTCTGTGGCGGCGGTGCGGATGTCGTCGTAGGTGCTCAGGTTCGACAGGTCGTGGTCGTGCTCGTCGGCCAGGTAGCGCGCGAGCGCGCGCTCGGAGCCGAACACGCTGATGCGGCCGTTGCGGCCCAAAAAGCGCGGCTTGTCGTTGAAGTAGCAGCGCAACGTGTACAACGTTCCGGCGCTGGTGATCACCCGGACGGGGTCGATGCCGACGTGCTCCCAGAAGTCGCTGTCGCTGCCCAGGACCACGGTGTCGCCGGGGGCGCGGCGGGCCGGTGCCTCGGTCTCCTGCCCGTCGGACTCGTCGGCGTCTGCCCCATCGGCGTCCTCGACGAGATCGTCCTCGGGCTCTGGCTCCCACGGCTCGTCAAGTTCGGCGGCCGCCGCTTTCGCGGCACCCGCGTCGACCGCGGGCGTGGTCACCACCTCGTCGATCGCCGAGAGCACACCGTCCCACCCGCGGGCGATAATGTCGCCGACGGTGTCCCAGCGCTTGCGGCCCGCGCGGCCGGTGAACTGCTCGATGCCGCCGGCCACCAGGCCCAGGTTCGGGTTGCCGTTGAAGAAGCGCATCACCGTCGGCAGATCGCACACCGCGCCGATCGAGGACACCACGGCCAGCGTCGAGGCCAGCGCGGTGACGCCAGCCTCGGTGGGCTTGTCGGCCAGCAACTCCTCCACGGCGATCAAATCGGCGTGACGGTCCTCGGCCGGTTCGAGCCGGTGCGCGTTGGCCTTGGTCAGGCGCTCCCAGGCCGGGTGGTCCAGCAGATCGTTGGTGGTGTCTTTGCGGACGAACGCCGCCAGGTCGGCGACCGACTCGAACGCGAAGAGGTCGTCATCCTTGCCCAGGAAGGCCTCCCACTCGTCGCCGCCGTCGCGCCAGCGGGGCGCCCACAGGGTGTAGAAGTCACCGGCGGTGACGCCGAGGCGGACGGGTACGAGCTCTGCGGCCATGCCGGACAGCCTAACGACCTACAGTTCGGTGCCATGGACGTGTGTGTCGTCGACCATCCGCTGGCCGCAGCCCGGCTGACCACGTTGCGTGACGAGCGCACCGGCAACGTGGGGTTCCGCGCGGCGCTGCGTGACATCACGCACATGCTGGTCTACGAGGCCACCCGCGACGCTCCCACCGAGGCCGTCGATGTCCGCACACCGCTGCAGGACACCGCCGGGGTGCGGCTGGCCAACCCGCCGCTGCTGGTGCCGGTGCTGCGGGCCGGGCTGGGCATGCTGGACCAGGCGCAGGCGCTCATCCCCGAGGCGCGGGTGGGCTTCGTTGGTGTCGCCCGCGACGAGGGCACCGCCGCGCCGGTGCCCTACCTGGCATCGCTGCCCGACGATCTGCGCACCCAGCCGGTGCTGGTGCTCGACCCGATGCTGGCCACCGGCGGGTCGATGGGCTACACCATCGAACTACTGGCCGCACGCGGCGCGGTGGACATCACCGTGGTGTGCGTGGTGTGCGCACCGGAGGGCGTCGCGGCGCTGGAGAAGGCGGCACCGCGGGCGCGCCTGTTCACCGCGGCCATCGACGACGGACTCAATGACGCCGCATACATCGTGCCGGGCCTCGGTGATGCCGGCGACCGGCAGTTCGGGCCGCGCTGACGCGGCTGCTCTAGAGCTGCTGCAGCACTGTCGCCAGCAGCGCGCCGATGCGCGCTGCGGAGTCGCGTCCGGCGGCCAGCACCTCGTCGTGGCGCAGTGGCTCGCCAGTCATCCCGGCGCCCAGGTTCGTCACCAGCGACACCGCCAGCACCTCGGCCCCGGCGGCGCGCGCGGCGATGGTCTCGTGCACCGTCGACATGCCCACCAGGTCGGCGCCGAGGGTCTGCAGCATCCGGATCTCCGCCGGGGTCTCGTAGTGCGGGCCGGGCACCGCGGCGTACACGCCTTCGCACAGCGTCGGGTCGACGTCGCGGGCCAGCGTCCGCAGGCGAGGTGAGTAGGCGTCGACGAGGTCGACGAACTGCGCGCCCACCAGTGGCGAGCGCGCGGTCAGGTTGAGGTGATCGCAGATGAGCACAGGCTGTCCGACCGTGTAATCCGGCCGAAGCCCTCCGGCGGCATTGGTGAGCACCACCACCGCGGCCCCGGCCGCGCACGCCGTGCGCACCGGGTGCACCACGTCGCTCAGGTCGTGGCCCTCGTAGGCGTGGATGCGGCCGACCAGCACCAGCACCCGCCGCTCACCCACCGCGACGGAGAGCACCTGCCCGTGGTGGCCGTCGGCGCTCGGCTCAGCGAAGCCGGGCACCTCGGCCATCGGGATCTGCGCCGTCGGCGTGCCCAGTGCCGCCGTGGCCGGCGCCCATCCGGAGCCGAGCACCACCGCGACGTCGTGGCGGTCCACCCCGGTGCGTTCGGTGATCATCCTGGCAGCCGCATCTGCGGCCACCGTGGCCGCGCGGGCGGCGTCTGGACTCACAGCGCTGACCTTGCCACACTCCTCATCGCGGCTGCGCCGCTTGATCGTCGTGCGGCGGAGGCCAGCCTATCCGGCGGTGAGATACTGGCCGGATGCCGTTGGCCGACATCGCCGAGTCGTGGCTGGCCGCGCATTACGACGATTTGGTCGGGTGGCGGCGCCACTTCCACCGCCACCCCGAACTGGGGCGCCAGGAGTTCGCGACGACGCAGTTCGTGGCCGACCGTCTGGTGGAGGCGGGCCTCAACCCCAAGGCGCTGCCCGGCGGAGTCGGCGTGATCTGCGACCTGGGTCCGGAGCACGCCCCGCGCATCGCACTGCGCGCCGACATGGACGCACTGCCGATGACCGAGCGCACCGGTGCGGAGTACGCCTCGACGGTGCCCGGGGTGGCGCACGCCTGCGGCCACGACGCGCACACGGCGATGCTGCTGGGCGCGGCGACCGCGCTGGCACGAGCGCCGGAACTGCCGGTCGGTGTGCGGCTGATCTTCCAGCCCGCCGAGGAACTGATGCCTGGGGGCGCGCTGGACACCATCGCAGCCGGTGGGCTGGCGGGGGTGTCGAGGATCTTCGCGCTGCACTGCGATCCCCGGCTCTCGGTGGGCCGGGTGGCGATCACCGCGGGCCCGATCACTTCGGCGGCCGATTCCATCGAGATCACCCTGCACTCCTCGGGTGGGCACACCTCGCGGCCGCACCTCACCTCGGATCTGGTCTACGGGATGGGCATGGTCATCACCGGGTTGCCCGGTGTGCTGTCGCGCCGCATCGACCCGCGGCACAGCACCGTGATGGTGTGGGGTGCGGCCAACGCCGGCGTGGCGGCCAACGCGATCCCGCAGACTGGCACGCTGGCCGGCACGGTGCGAACCGCCTCACGCGAGACCTGGCTGGAGATGGAAACCCTTGTCGAAGAGGCGGTGTCGGGGCTGCTGGCGCCGCTGCGGATCGAACACACCCTGCAGTACCGGCGCGGTGTGCCGCCGGTTGTCAACGAGGAACGCTCCACCCAGATCGCGACCCACGCCATCGAGGCGGTGGGGCCCGAGGTTCTCGCCGACACGGTGCAATCCGGTGGCGGCGAAGACTTCTCCTGGTACCTCGAGGAAATTCCCGGCGCCATGGCACGGCTGGGGGTGTGGAGCGGGCAGGGACCGCAACTGGATCTGCATCAGCCGAACTTCGACATCGACGAACGCGCGCTGGCCATCGGTGTGCGGGTGCTGGTCAACATCATCGAGCAGGCGAGCGCCTTCGCATGAAGCTGCTCGTCACCGGCGGTGCCGGCTATGTCGGCAGTGTGTGCGCGAAAGTGCTTCTCGAGCAGGGACACCGGGTGGTGATCGTCGACGATCTGTCCACCGGAAACGCCGACGCGGTTCCCGACGGCGCGGATTTCATCGACGACGACATGGTGTCGGCTGCCGGGCGCCTGCTCGGCGACGGCTCCTTCGACGGGGTGCTGCACTTCGCGGCGCGCTCTCTGGTCGGGGAGTCGGTGGAGGTGCCGGAGCGGTACTGGTTCGGCAACGTCGTCAAGACGCTCGAGTTACTCGAAGTGATCCGTGCGGCCGCAACACCGCGGCTGGTGTTCTCCTCCACCGCCGCGACTTACGGCGAGCCGGAATCCGTTCCGATCACCGAGGATTCGCCCGCCCGCCCCACCAACGCCTACGGCGCCACCAAACTGGCCATCGACCATGCCATTACCTCCTACGCCGCCGCGCACGGTCTGGGGGCGACGAGTCTGCGCTACTTCAATGTCGCCGGCGCCTACGCCGGGTTCGGTGAGCGTCACGCCGTCGAGACGCATCTGATCCCGCTGGTGTTGCAGGTGGCGGCCGGCCGGCGGGAGGAGATCCTGGTGTACGGCAACGACTGGCCCACCCCGGACGGCACCTGCATCCGCGACTACATCCATGTGCGCGACCTCGCCGACGCGCACGCACTGGCGTTGGCGCATTCCCAACCGGGACGCCACCGGATCATCAACCTGGGCAACGGCACCGGGTTCAGCGTGCGCGAGGTCATCGACTGCTGCCGGCGCGTCACCGGGCACCCGATCCCGTCGCGCGACGTCGACCGCCGGGCCGGGGACCCCGCGGTGCTGATCGCCTCCAGCGAGCGGGCGATGCGCGAACTCGGCTGGCGCCCGCGGCACACCGGCCTGGAGGAGATCGTCGGCGACGCCTGGGACTTCACCCGGTCCCAGCTGTAGGGCCCAGAAGGAGTTCAGTCGGCGGGGCCGGGGCCGATGTTGCGGGCCGGGCGGGTGCGCAGATCGTGGACGTACTCCGGCGGGGCACCGGCGGTCTCGGCGGCGTCGGCCATCACCCCGATGTAGCGGGCCGACGGCAGACCGCCCTCCCAGGCGTCGAGCACGTACAGCCACGCCAGCACCGGATCGGTGGTGGTGTCCGAGGACTCGCGGTCGATGCGGCAGCGGATCTTCTTGTGCAGCCCGAGCTCCGAGCCCTCCCAGCGGTCCATGTTGACCTCGTCGGCGGATGTCACGTCGTAGAGCACCACGAACACCCGCGAGATCGGGTCCTCCACCAGGGTGGCCAGCGCGCCCTCCCAGCCGATGTCCTCGCCGGCGAAGGTCAACCGCCAGCCGTACAGCCAGCCGGTGCCGGCCATCGGGGAATGCGGCGCCCGCTCCAGCATCTGCTCGGGATCCATGTTGGACCCGTAGGCGGCGTACAGCGGCACGGTGCAAAGCGTACGGCTTCGACCCCGGATGCCTGGGCCTTTGCTGATTAGATTGGGCGCGTGACACCCCGCATCGTGATCATCGGCGGCGGACCCGCCGGCTACGAGGCCGCCCTGGTGGCGGCGGCGCGGGGTGCCGCGGTGACGGTGGTGGACTCCGACGGCATCGGCGGGGCCTGCGTGCGCTACGACTGCGTGCCGTCCAAAACGTTCATCGCCTCCACCGGTGTGCGCACCGAGTTGCGCCGCGCCTCCGGCCTCGGCTTCGACATCGGCATCGAGGACGCCAAAATCTCCCTGCCGCAGATCAACAGCCGGGTCAAGACGCTGGCCCGCTCGCAGTCGGCCGACATCGGCACCCAACTGCTGGATCAGAAGGTCGACGTCATCACCGGCCGCGCCGAGCTGACCGACGACGTGCCCGGCATGGCGCAGCACCGGGTGCGGGTCACCGTGCCGAGCGGCGATGCCCGCACGCTGGACGCCGACGTGGTGCTCATCGCCACCGGATCCAGTCCGCGGGTGCTGCCCGGCGCGGTGCCCGACGGTGTGCGAATCCTCAACTGGCGCCAGCTCTACGACCTGACCGAACTGCCCGAACACTTGGTGATCGTCGGATCCGGCGTCACCGGAGCGGAGTTCTGCAACGCCTACACCGAACTCGGTGTGCCCGTCACCGTGGTGGCCAGCCGCGACCAGATCCTCCCGCACGAGGACAGCGACGCCGCCGCCGTCCTGGAGGAGGTGTTCGCCGAACGCGGCGTGACGCTGGTGAAAAACGCCCGCGCCGAGTCGGTGACCCGCACCGGCTCAGGCGCATCGACCGGGATCACCGTGACGATGGCCGACGGCCGCACCGTCGATGGCAGCCACGCACTGATGACGGTCGGCTCGGTTCCCAACACCTCGGGCCTGGGTCTGGAGCGCGTCGGCGTCGACCTGCACCCCGGCGGCCACATCCCGGTCGACCGGGTGTCGCGCACGACGGCGGCGGGCATCTACGCCGCGGGGGACTGCACCGGTCTGATGCCGCTTGCGTCAGTGGCCGCCATGCAGGGCCGCATCGCGATGTACCACGCTCTCGGGGAGGGGGTCTCGCCGATCCGGCTGCGCACCGTGGCGTCTGCCACCTTCACCCGCCCGGAGATCGCCGCGGTCGGCGTGCCGCAGAGCGCCATCGACAGCGGGGAGGTTCCGGCCCGCACGCTCAATCTGCCGCTGACCACGAACGCGCGCGCCAAGATGTCGCTGCTGGGCCGCGGGTTCGTCAAGGTCTTCTGCCGGCCGGCCACCGGCGTGGTGATCGGCGGGGTGGTCGTCGCGCCGATCGCCTCGGAGTTGATCCTGCCGATCGCCCTGGCGGTGCAGAACAGCATCTCGGTGACTGACCTCGCCCAGACGCTGTCGGTCTACCCGTCGCTG
>VEQU01000022.1 GCA_018883075.1 Mycobacterium sp. | reverse complement strand
GGCCAGCGCCCGGGAGACCGCGGCGCGGGTGGCCGCGGCGGCCGTGGCGCGCGCCTTCCTGCGGCAGTCCCTCGGCGTGGAAGTGCTCTCCCACGTGGTCTCCATCGGCGCGTCCGAGGCCTACGACGGGCCATCTCCCACCGCCGCCGACATCGACCGCATCGACGAGAGCCCGGTGCGCGCCTTCGATCCCGCGGCCGAGGAGTCGATGATCGCAGAGATCGAAGCGGCCAAGCGGGACGGTGACACCCTCGGCGGTGTGGTCGAGGTCGTCGCACACGGCCTGCCCGTCGGGCTCGGCTCATTCACCAGCGGGGACAACCGTCTCGACAGCCAACTCGCCGCCGCGGTGATGGGTATTCAGGCCATTAAGGGTGTGGAGATCGGCGATGGTTTCGCGACCGCTCGCCGCCGTGGCAGTGCGGCGCACGACGAGATGTACCCCGGTCGCGGCGGCGCGGGCGCGGTGGTGCGTTCCACCAACCGGGCCGGCGGACTGGAGGGCGGCATGACCAACGGCCAGCCGCTGCGGGTGCGCGCCGCCATGAAGCCCATCTCCACGGTGCCCCGGGCACTGGCGACCGTCGACCTGGCGACCGGTGAGGAGGCCGTCGCGATCCACCAGCGCTCGGACGTGTGCGCGGTACCTGCCGCGGGCGTGGTGGTCGAAGCGATGGTCGCGCTGGTGCTCGCCCGTGCGGTGCTGGAGAAGTTCGGCGGCGATTCGCTGACCGAGACCCGGCGCAACATCGACGGCTATCTGCAGGCGCTGGCCGAACGGGCGGTCGACGAGGACGCCCCCTCGGCGATGTCGGGGTAGCGGAGATGGCTCCGAAGGCCGTACTGGTCGGCTTGCCCGGTTCGGGCAAGTCCACCATCGGGCGGCGACTCGCCAAGGCGATGGGCCTCACCCTGTTGGACACCGACGCCGCGATCGAGCAGCGCACCGGCCGCAGCATCGCCGACATCTTCGCCGCCGAGGGTGAAGCCAGCTTCCGCCGCATCGAGGAGGAGGTGATCCGTGACGCACTGGCCAACCACGACGGGATCCTCTCGCTCGGCGGCGGAGCGGTGACAACGCCCGGTGTGCGTGACGCACTGGCCGGCCACACCGTCGTGTACCTCGAGATCAGTGCGGAGGAGGGGGTGCGCCGTACCGGCGGCAGCACCGTGCGTCCACTGCTGGCCGGCCCGGACCGCGCCGAGAAGTATCAGGCGATCATGACCGCCCGGGTCCCGCTGTACCGCAGGGTCGCGACGATCCGGGTCAACACCAACAGGCGCAATCCCGGCGCGGTGGTACGACACATCGCCGCCCGGCTCGAAGATCAGCCGCGCCCGCGGCCGCAGCGGCGCCGTCGCCCAGCCTGGCGCCGTCCGATCGCTGCGGAACCGGGCGCGTCGCAACCGATCGCTGCGGGAACGGGCGGCGCCGAAACGATCGAGCGCACTGCCACCCGTGACACCTCAGGCACTGACACCGCAGCGGCGCCGGCGCAGCCGCCGACACCGGTCACGCCGGCCACGCTGGCGGCACGGCGCGCCGGGGTGCGCAAGTGAACCGCCCGGCGGCCGACTCCTTGCCGGTCACCATCGACGTCGACGTTGACCCGCCGTATCCGGTCATCATCGGCACCGGTCTGCTGACCGAGCTGGGCGAGTTGCTCGGCGCTCGCCACAAGGTGGCGATCCTGCATCAGCCGACGCTCGCACAGACCGCGGAGGCCATCCGCAAGCATCTGGCGGACAGGGGAGTCGACGCCCACCGCGTCGAGTTGCCGGACGCCGAGGGCGGCAAGGATCTGCCGGTGGTGGCGTTTCTGTGGGAGGTGCTCGGCCGCATCGGAATCGGACGCAAGGACGCCATCGTCAGTCTCGGCGGGGGCGCGGCCACCGACGTGGCCGGATTCGCGGCCGCCACCTGGCTGCGCGGCGTGGACATCGTGCATGTGCCGACCACGCTGCTGGCGATGGTCGATGCCGCGATCGGGGGAAAAACCGGAATCAACACTGACGCGGGCAAGAACCTCGTCGGCTCGTTCCATCAACCCGCCGCCGTTCTGGTCGACCTCGCCACGCTGCAGACGCTGCCCCGCAACGAACTGGTGTCCGGTATGGCCGAGATCGTCAAGGCCGGCTTCATCGCCGATCCGATGATCCTCGAGTTGATTGAAGCCGACCCGCAGGCCGCCCTCGATCCGTCCGGTGACGTGCTGCCCGAACTGATCCGCCGGTCGGTCGCCGTCAAGGCCGCCGTGGTGGCCGCCGACGAGAAGGAGTCCGCGCTGCGGGAGATCCTGAACTACGGCCACACCCTGGCGCATGCCATCGAACGACGCGAACGCTACCGCTGGCGGCACGGCGCGGCGGTGTCGGTGGGTCTGGTGTTCGCCGCCGAGTTGGGCCGGATGGCCGGGCGACTCGACGACAAGACCGCCCGGCGGCACCGAGACGTGCTGAGCGCACTCGGTCTTCCGGTGGCCTACGACTCCGGCGCGCTGCCTGAACTGCTGGAGTACATGGCGGGGGATAAGAAGAACCGGGCCGGGGTGCTGCGGTTCGTGGTGCTCGACGGTCTGGCCAAGCCGGGCCGTCTGGAAGGTCCGGACCCGGCGCTGTTGGCGGCGGCCTACGCGGAGGTGTCCCGATGACGGTGCTGGTGCTCAACGGACCCAACCTGGGCCGGCTCGGTCAGCGCGAGCCCGACGTCTACGGCAACACCACCCACGACGATCTGGTGGCCATGATCGAGGCCGAGGCCGCCGCGCTGGGGCTGTCGGCGGTGGTGCGACAGAGCGACAGCGAGGCGCAGCTGATCTCCTGGCTGCACGCGGCCGCCGATGCCGGCGACCCGGTGGTCCTCAACGCCGGCGCGCTGACACACACCTCCATTGCGCTGCGGGACGCCTGCGCGCAACTTCGTGCCCCTCTCATCGAGGTGCACATCTCCAACGTGTATGCGCGCGAGGAGTTCCGGCACACGTCGTATCTGAGCGGGGTGGCCACCGGGGTGATCGTGGGACTCGGTGTGCAGGGTTACCTGCTGGCGCTTCGCTATCTCGCCTCCGGCGACGCCTGACCCCGGCCCGGCCGGTTACGCGAGCGCGCGATCAGTGCCGCGCGCGATCACGACTTTGCGCTGTCCTCGGGATAGTCCACCGTGCTACCGGCGGCCGCCGGGATCGTGGGGATCGGCCCGGTGAGGTCGTCGTCACGGACTGCGTCGAACACATCGGTCTCGGAGCCGTCGGTCACGCGGCGGCGCGGCTCATCAGGCCGGCGGCGGTCCACCGACCTGCGCCCGATGGCCACCGCGATCATGGCGGGCAGGAACACCAGCAGACCGGTGAACGCGGCGAAGGCGGTGATCTCGGCGATAAGGCCGTCGGCGTAGACGTTGCGGTACACCAGCGAGATGAGCCAGATCACGGCGCCGCTGACCACGCCGGCGACCAGTCCGGCCACCAGCCAGCGCATGGCGAGGTCACGGCGGCGGTCCGGGTCGGGGTTCTCCCGGGCGTCGGCCGTCCCGTCCAGGTAACCCCATGCGAGGGCGCCGATCCCGAACAGCACCATCAGCACCAGGCTGATCACCCCGGCGCTGGTGGGGAAGGTGTTGATCAGCGTTCCCTGCACTAGCCGGGCCAGGACCATTCCGGCTGCGAACACCAGTCCGCGCAGCAACCACGTCGTCATGGGGCATCAGCGTAGCGAGTACCGTCAGCCACCGTGACACATTCCCAACGCCGGGATCGGCTGGCCGCCCGGCTGGCCGCCTCCGGCGTGGACGCCATGCTGGTGAGCGACCTGGTCAATGTGCGTTATCTGTCCGGTTTCACGGGTTCGAACGCCGCCCTGCTGGTGTTCGCCGACGACCATCCCGCGGTGCTGGCCACCGACTCGCGGTACCAGACCCAGGCCGCGCGCCAGGCGCCGGACTTGGACGTGGTCATCGAGCGGGCCTGCGGACGCCACCTGGTGGGCCGGGCGCTGACCGACGGGGCCGTCCGGATCGGGTTCGAAAGCCACGTGGTCACCGTCGACGGCTTCGGCGCGCTCACCGCCGAAGTGCCCGAGGGATGCGGCGCCGAACTGGTGCGCGCATCCGGAACGGTGGAGCACCTGCGCGAGGTCAAAGACGCCGGCGAGTTGGCGCTGCTGCGACTCGCCTGTGAGGCGGCCGACGCCGCGCTGTCCGATCTCGTCGGCACCGGCGGCCTGCGGCCCGGCCGCACCGAGCGTGAGGTCGCCCGTGCGTTGGAGGCCTTGATGATCGACCACGGCGCGGACGGCCCGTCCTTCGAGACCATCGTGGCCACCGGACCTAACTCGGCTGTGCCGCATCATCGGCCGACCGACGCCGTGCTGGCGAGTGGGGATTTCGTCAAGATCGACTTCGGCGCGCTGGTCGGCGGGTATCACTCGGATATGACGCGCACGTTCGTTCTCGGCTCTGCCGCGGACTGGCAGCGTGAGATTTACGAACTGGTGAGCACGGCCCAGCGTGCCGGCCGGGAGGCGCTGCAGCCGGGGGCACAGCTGTGTGATGTCGATGCCGCTGCGCGGCAGGTGATCTCCGACGCCGGCTACGGCGACTGCTTCGGCCACGGGCTCGGCCACGGTGTGGGCCTGCAGATCCACGAGGCGCCTCCCATCAGCTCCGCCTCCCAGGGGATGCTGCAGGCCGGGGCGGTGGTGACCGTGGAGCCCGGCGTCTACCTCCCGGATCGCGGCGGCGTCCGGATCGAGGACACCCTGGCCGTTGGGGAACGCGGCCCGGAGCTGCTGACCCGCTTTCCGAAGGAGCTCGCCGTTCTGGTGTGAGACGCCGCTCCGCGGATGCACAATCTGCGGATGCGCTCGTTCCTCCAGCGCCACGGCAAGCTGCTGACGCTGATCGTCGGTTTTCTGTTCTCGACCATGGGGGCGCTGTGGGCGCTGCTGGTGACCGACCGCCTTGACGCCCAGATCCAGAAGCTGGGTGATGCGAAATCGATGAACGTCAGCCAGATCACCACACTGAATCGGCTGGCGTCGGAGTACTTCATCGCCAACCAGCAGGGTGATCTCATCTTCATCCTGCAGCTGCAGCCGGGGACGAACCGCGATCTCGCCGGTGACATATACAAGGGGAACATTCTCGACCGGGCGACCCCCGTGCAGAACATGATCGGCGAGCTTGCGCGCGAGCGCCAACTCGATTTCCGCCCCGTCTATGACGGGTACATGAGGCTCAACCAGACGGCTCGGGCTGATCTGACGTTCGACAACTTCATGCGGCTCAAGAAGTTCGAGGCCGAGGTCATCATGCAGGGACAAAACCGGGTGCCGGAGTTGGTAAAAGTCAACAACGAGCTCGACCAGGCGCTGCTGGCCAAGCAAGCCGCACAGTCGCGCAATCATGTGATGGCGGTGCTGGTCGCGATCCTGGGCAGCGCAGTGCTGCTCGCCGCGAACCTGATCTCCGAGCGGGCGCCGCCCGCCGCCAGCGCATCATCGGCTCCGGTGGCGCCCGGGTAAGCTGCCGCAGACACCCGAATCGCGAGGAGAATGACCGACCGTGGCCACCACCGCCGACTTCAAGAACGGCCTCGTGCTCAACATCGACGGCCAGCTGTGGCAGATCATCGAGTTCCAGCACGTCAAGCCGGGCAAGGGACCTGCCTTCGTGCGCACCAAACTCAAGAACGTGCTGTCGGGCAAGGTGGTCGACAAGACCTACAACGCCGGCGTCAAGGTGGAGACCGCCACGGTGGACCGCCGCGACGCGACCTTCCTCTACCGCGACGGCAGCGATTTCGTCTTCATGGATTCTGAGGACTACGAACAGCATCCGCTGCCGGAGTCACTGGTCGGTGACGCCGCCAACTACCTGCTGGAGAGCATGCCGGTGCAGATCGCCTTCAATCAGGGCGCGCCGCTGTACCTCGAACTTCCGGTGACGGTCGAACTCGAGGTCACCCAGACCGAACCGGGCCTGCAGGGCGACCGTTCGAACGCGGGCACCAAGCCCGCCACGCTGGAGACCGGCGCGGAGATTCAGGTGCCGCTGTTCATCAACGTCGGCGACAAGCTGAAGGTCGATTCCCGCGACGGCAGCTATCTCGGCCGGGTCAACGCCTAGTGACGCCGCGTACGCGTGGCTGAACGCAAGGTCAATCGGCACCAGGCCCGCAAGCGGGCCGTGGACCTCCTTTTCGAGGCCGAGGCCCGCGGGATCTCTGCGGCAGACGTGGCCGACGGCCGTACCGCCCTGGCCGAGTCCAACGCCGACGTCTCGGCACTGAACGCCTATACCGCGACGGTGGCACGCGGGGTCAGCGAGCACGCCGCACATATCGACGAACTGATCACCGCGCACCTGCACGGCTGGACCCTCGAGCGGCTA
Organism: Mycobacterium sp.; assembly: GCA_018883075.1. Lineage (GTDB taxonomy): Bacteria > Actinomycetota > Actinomycetes > Mycobacteriales > Mycobacteriaceae > Mycobacterium. The sequence continues at coordinate 22,874 of VEQU01000022.1, read as the reverse complement.
CCCGCCGTCGACCGCGCCATCCTGCGGGTGGCGGTGTGGGAACTGCTGCACGCCGACGACGTGCCGGAGCCGGTCGCGGTCGACGAAGCCGTGCAACTTGCCAAGGAACTGTCCACCGACGAGTCGCCCGGCTTCGTCAACGGGGTGCTCGGACAGGTGATGCTGGTGACCCCGCAGATCCGGGCGGCGGCCGAGGCGGTCCGGCGCGAGCGGCCGGCGGCACCGGGCGGCATGGACGCGGCGGATCATTTCGGTGCGCTGGCCGCGGTCTGGGACGGGCAGGCCGAGTCGATGAGCGACTCGATGGGCCGCCACGGATCAGCCGCCCGGCTGGCACTCGACGCCCGCCCCGGCGAGCGGATCATCGACGTCGGTTGCGGACCGGGCGTCTCCGCGGTGGCCCTGGCCGCCGCTGTGGCGCCCGACGGCTGGGTCGCCGCGGTCGACATCGTCGCGCAGATGGCCGACGCCGCGCAGCGCCGGCTGTCGGCCGCCGGCGCCCGGGGCGCCGGGATCACCGCCGATGCCGCCACCGCAGATCTGGTGGCCGTCGCCGGCGACGGGCGGCCGTTCGACGCGGTGCACTCCCGATTCGGACTGATGTTCTTCCCCGAACCCACAGCGGCGCTGGCCAACATTCTTCACGCGCTGCGTCCGGGCGGACGCCTGGCCGCGTCCGTCTGGCAACACCTGGACCGCAATCCGTGGATGGCGCTCACCACCGCCACCGCCACGCAGATCCTCGGCATGGACCGTGCGCCGCTGCCCGGCCCCGGCGGCCCCGGCCCCTTCTCGATGGCCGACCCGACGCAGACCGAAAGGCTGTTCAGTGCTGCCGGTTTCACGGATGTGAGGCTGGAGCCGGTGGAGGCGCCCTTCATCTTTCCCGGCGACGGGACCGAGGCCGCCGAACGGGTGCTCAGCGCGGGGCCGTTGGGATCAGCGTTCCTGTCGGCTGACGACTCCCGCCGGCGTGACGTGGTGGCCGGCGTCCTCGAGGCACTGGAACATCATCGCGGATCCGACGGCTTCGAGGTGCCCGCGGCCTCCTGGTGCATCACCGCACGGCGGCCGTGACGGGCGCCGTGAGCCCTCAGGCCTCCAGTGCCTCGTAGGTCCGCCGGACGAACCTCGGCTGCACCGACTGCAGCCTGGCCAGTGCGGTGTTGCCCGCCACCGCGGCCCCCGCCGAGGAGAAATCGGGGAAGTTCTGGATCAGGTAGATGAGGATGAGGTCCCGGGACGGATCGGCCTGCCACCACGTCCCGTAGGCGCCCGGCCAGCTGAACGTGCCGGTGCCGCCGGGACCGAACAACCGCTGCGACTTCTCCGGTTCGGTGACCACCGACAGGTTCAGCCCGAATCCGCGGCCGATCCAGAACGGCATGCCCAGGAAGGGGTGGCCCCGCTGCTCCTCGGTGAGCCGGTTGGTGCGCATCGCCGCCACCGACTCCCCGGAGAGCACCCGGACGCCGTCGACCTCGCCCCCGCCGAGCAGCATCCGGGCGAACCGCAGGTAGTCGTCGGCCGTCGAGACGAGTCCGCCACCGCCCTGGCAGAACCTCGGCTCGGTGACCGGGATCGGTCCCATCGCGTCGTGCTGCAGACCGCTTTGCGGGTCCAGCCGGTACATCGTCGCCGTGCGAGCCCGCTTGTCGGCGTCGATGAAGAAGCCGGTGTCGGCCATGCCCAGCGGACCGAAGATCCTGTCCTGCAGCACCTGATGCAGAGGCGCGCCCTCGATGCGGGAGATGAGGATGCCGAGCACCTCGGTGCTGTGACCGTAGGTGAGCCGCTCACCGGGCTGGTGGACCAGCGGCAGGGCGGCCACCTCGGCCAGCCAGTGGTCCTGGTCCTGGCGCAGTGAGACCTGTGCGTAGGCGCGGGCTATCGGGCCCGTCACCGAAAACCCGTAGGCCAGCCCGGCGCGATGGGTCATCAGATCGTCGACGGTGATCGCGCGGGTGGCCGGGACGGTCTGGTCCAGGGGACCGGTGGGATCGACCAGCACCCGCATCTCGGCCATCTCCGGTATCCAGCTTGTGATCGGGTCACCGAGCGCGAGTCGGCCGTCCTCCACCAGTGCCATCGCGGCCGCCACCGTCACCGGCTTGGTCATCGACGCGATCCGGAAGATGGTGTCGCGCTGCATCGGCAGGCCGGCGTCGACGTCCCGGCACCCGATTTCGTTGACCTGCAGCACCTCCCCGCGGTGCCACACGCACGTCACCGCTCCGGACAGCAGTCCGGCGTCGACGGCTTCGGCGATCGAGGAACGGTTGTCGGCGAGGCTCACCACGCGAGTCTAAGCGCGCGGCAGCGCGGGCATTGGGCTAGACCGGCGCGCCCGACGGGGGGCCGCCGCGGGGGTGCTAGGGTTGCGCCAATCGACATCCTTTAACGATCCGTCCCGAGAGGCGGAGAAGGAGGTCTGGTCAGAAGGTGGCTACCACCGACCGGGAACTCATGTCCCCAGCGGACGTCGGACGAACTGTCTCCCGCATCGCCCACCAGATCATCGAAAAGACCGCCCTCGACGGCTCTGACTCGCCGCGTGTGGTGCTGTTGGGAATCCCGACCCGCGGTGTCACGCTGGCGAACCGTCTGGCCGCGAAGATCAAAGAGTTCTCCGGCGTGACGGTCGATCGCGGCGGACTGGACATCACGCTCTACCGCGACGACCTCGACTTCAAGCCGCCCCGCGCCCTGGAGGAGACCTCGATTCCCGCCGGCGGCATCGACGGCGCACTGGTGATCCTGGTCGACGATGTGCTCTACACCGGGCGCTCGGTCCGCTCGGCGCTGGATGCGCTGCGCGACATCGGCCGGCCGAAGGCGGTGCAACTCGCGGTGCTCGTCGACCGCGGCCACCGGGAGTTGCCGCTGCGCGCCGACTACGTCGGCAAGAACGTGCCAACCTCACGTGCTGAGAACGTCAAGGTGCGACTGACCGAGGACGACGACGTCGAAGGGATCTGGATCGCACCCGACGGGGGGCCTGCCCGATGACTGTGAAGCACCTGCTGTCGGCGGCGGATCTGTCGCGGGAGCAGGCCACCGCCATCCTCGACGACGCCGACCGTTTCCGGCAGGCGCTGCTGGGCCGCGAGGTGAAGAAGCTGCCGACACTGCGCGGCCGGACCATCATCACGATGTTCTATGAGAACTCCACCCGCACCCGGGTGTCCTTCGAGGTGGCCGGTAAGTGGATGAGCGCCGACGTGATCAATGTGAGTTCGTCGGGGTCCTCGGTCGCCAAGGGCGAGTCACTGCGTGACACCGCGCTGACGCTGCGCGCGGCCGGCGCCGACGCTCTGATCATCCGGCACCCGGCATCCGGGGCGGCGCAGCAGTTGGCGCAGTGGACCGCCGACGGCGACGACGGCCCCAGCGTGATCAATGCGGGCGACGGAACCCACGAGCACCCCACCCAGGCGTTGCTCGACGCGCTGACCGTGCGCCAGCGACTCGGCGGCATCGAGGGCCGCAGGGTGGTCATCGTTGGCGATGTCATGCACAGCAGGGTGGCGCGCTCGAATGTCGCTCTGCTCAAGAAGCTCGGCGCGGAGGTGGTGCTCGTCGCGCCGCCCACACTGGTGCCACTCGGTGTCGGCGACTGGGGCGGTGCGACGGTGTCTCATGACCTTGACGCGGAGTTGCCGGCGGCGGACGCGGTAATGATGCTGCGCGTGCAAGCCGAGCGGATGCACGGTGGCTTCTTCCCCTCCGAGCGGGAGTACTCGATCCGCTACGGCCTCTCCGACCGCCGCCAGGCGATGCTGCCCGACCATGCCGTCGTTCTGCATCCGGGGCCGATGCTGCGCGGCATGGAGATCTCCTTCTCGGTTCCGGATTCGTCGCAATCCGCTGTGCTGCAACAGGTGTCCAACGGTGTGCACGTGCGGATGGCTGTGCTGTTCCACCTCCTGGTGGGCTCGGACGAGGCGGTGAGCGTATGAGCGTGCTGATCCGCGGGGTTCGGCCCTATGGTGAGGGCGACCCGGTCGACGTGCTGGTCACCGGAACCCAGATCGCCGAGATCGGCGGCGGAGTGAAGGCGCCCAAGGGCGCCGAGGTGATCGAGGCGGACGACCAGGTGCTGCTACCCGGCCTGGTGGATTTGCACACCCACCTGCGTGAGCCGGGCCGGGAATACGCCGAGGACATCGAAACCGGTTCCGCGGCAGCGGCTCTGGGCGGATTCACCGCGGTGTTCGCCATGGCCAACACCGATCCCGTCGCCGACAGTCCGGTGGTCACCGATCATGTCTGGCGGCGCGGGAAGCAGGTCGGACTGGTCGACGTGTACCCGGTCGGCGCCGTCACGGTCGGACTGGAGGGCAAACAGCTCACCGAGATGGGCCTGATGGCCGCCGGGGTCGGCGGTGTCCGGATGTTCTCCGACGACGGAGTGTGCGTGCATGACCCACTGGTGATGCGTCGCGCTCTGGAGTACGCCGCCGGACTTGGTGTGCTGATCGCCCAGCACGCCGAGGAGCCGCGGCTGACGGCCGGGGCAGTGGCACACGAAGGGCCGACCGCTGCGCGGCTGGGTCTGGCCGGCTGGCCCCGTGCAGCCGAGGAGTCGATCGTCGCCCGCGACGCACTGCTCGCCCGCGACGCCGGGGCGCGGGTGCACATCTGTCACGCCTCGACCGCCGGAACCGTCGAGATCCTGCGCTGGGCCAAACAGCAGGGCATTGCGATCACCGCCGAGGTGACGCCGCATCACCTGATGCTCGACGACAGCCGTCTGGACAGCTACGACGGCGTCAACCGGGTCAACCCGCCGCTGCGCGAGGCCTCCGACGCCGAGGCGCTGCGCCGGGCGCTGGCCGACGGGGTGATCGACTGTGTGGCCACCGACCACGCCCCGCACGCCGAGCAGGAGAAGTGCTGTGAGTTCTCCGCGGCCCGGCCGGGCATGCTGGGACTGCAGACCGCACTGTCGGTGGTCGCCGCGACGATGGTCGCGCCCGGTCTGCTGGACTGGCGGGGGGTGGCGCGGGTGATGAGCGAGAACCCGGCCCGCATCGCCGGACTCGACGACCACGGCCGGCCACTGGAGGTGGGCGAGCCGGCCAACCTCGTCATCGTCGACCCGCAGGCAACCTGGACGGTGCAGGGAGCCGCCCTGGCCAGCCGTTCGGCCAACACCCCCTACCACTCGATGACACTGCCGGCCACCGTCACCGCGACGATGCTGCGCGGCCGCATCACCGCGCGCGACGGCGAGGCGATGCGGCCGTGAACACCCCCACCGCGATCGCCACCTACGTCTTCGGCGTCGTGATCGTGGTGGCGATCGGCGTGGTGATCCGGCGGATGCTGCGGGGCTGGCGACGGCGCACGGAGCGTCAGGCCGAGATCATCGGAGAACTGCCCGCCCAGCCCGAACTGCTCGCCCCCGCGGTAGTGGCGCCCACCCCCGGCCTTTACGTGGGCAGCACCATGGCCCCCAACTGGCTGGAGCGGGTCACCGCCGGTGATCTGGGATACCGGTGCAAGGCGGTGCTCACCCGCTACCCGGAAGGCATCCTGATGGAACGTTCCGGCGCGGGACCGATCTGGATGCCGCAGGCGTCCATCGCCGGGGTGCGCACCGAACGTGCACTGGCGGGCAAGGTGATCCCCGGCCGCGGCGCCACCGACAGCGCGGGCGGGATCCTGGTGATCCGCTGGCGGCTGCCGTCGGGCACCGAGATCGACACCGGCTTCCGCGGCGACGGCCGCCGCGACTACACCCCATGGATAGGAGCGGCGGCGTGACCGACCGGCAAGCGGTCCTGATGCTCGAGGACGGGCGGGTCTACACCGGCATCCCGTTCGGTGCGACCGGTCAGACACTTGGTGAGGCGGTGTTCTCCACCGGGATGTCGGGCTATCAGGAGACACTGACCGATCCGAGCTACCACCGCCAGATCGTGGTCGCGACAGCGCCGCAGATCGGCAACACCGGATGGAATGCCGAGGACGGCGAGAGCCGGGGCAATCGCATCTGGGTGGCCGGCTACGCCGTGCGCGACCCCTCGCCGCGGGCGTCGAACTGGCGGGCCACCGGCACCCTCGACGCCGAACTGATCCGGCAGAACATCGTCGGAATCGCCGGAATCGACACCCGCGCGGTGGTGCGCCACCTGCGCACGCGGGGCTCGATGAAGGCCGGGATCTTCTCGGGTGAGGCGCTGGCCGCCGAGGACGAACTGCTCGACCGGGTGCGTAACCAGCCCTCGATGCTGGGTGCCGACCTATGCGGCGAGGTTAGTGCCCAAAAGCCCTACATCGTGGAACCCGAAGGCGCCCAACAATTCACCGTCGCCGCACTCGATCTGGGCATCAAGACCAACACGCCGCGCAACTTCGCCCTGCGTGGCATCCGGACCCACGTGCTGCCGTCGAGCGCCGGCTACGCTGAGATCGCCGACGTCAAACCCGACGGAGTCTTTCTGTCCAACGGGCCGGGGGACCCGGCCACCGCCGACCACGTCGTCGCCGTCACCCGCGAGGTCCTCGGCGCCGGAATCCCGCTGTTCGGCATCTGCTTCGGCAACCAGATCCTCGGCCGGGCACTGGGCCGGTCCACCTACAAGATGGTCTTCGGTCACCGCGGCATCAATGTGCCGGTGATCGACCACGCCACCGGGCGCGTCGCCGTCACCGCGCAGAACCACGGCTTCGCCCTCGAGGGAGAGGCCGGTGAGGTGTTCGACACCGACTTCGGCCCGGCGACGGTCAGTCACACCTGCGCCAATGACGGCGTGGTCGAAGGGGTCAGGCTGCTGAGCGGCCGGGCGTTCTCGGTGCAGTACCACCCCGAGGCGGCGGCCGGCCCGCACGACGCCAACTACCTGTTCGACCAGTTCGTCGACCTCATGGAGGGCGGGAAATGACGGCCCCGACCGCGAGTGTGCGGATTTTGACCGCCGAACGGCGTGTTGCGCGGAAGAACGCACAGTCGCACGGAGAGGACCGCTAGATGCCACGCCGCACCGATATCAACCACGTCCTGGTGATCGGCTCCGGCCCGATCGTGATCGGCCAGGCCTGCGAGTTCGACTACTCCGGCACGCAGGCATGCCGGGTGCTGCGCTCGGAGGGTCTGACCGTGAGCCTGGTCAACTCCAATCCGGCGACCATCATGACCGACCCGGAGTACGCCGACCACACCTACGTGGAGCCCATCACGCCGGCGTTCGTCGAGAAGGTGATCGCCCAACAGGCCGCACGGGGCAATCCCATCGACGCGCTGCTGGCCACCCTCGGCGGCCAGACGGCGCTCAACACCGCCGTCGCGCTCAGCGAGAACGGTGCGCTTGAACGCCACGGCGTCGAACTGATCGGTGCGGACTTCGAAGCCATCCAGCGCGGTGAGGACCGGCAGAAGTTCAAGGACATCGTGGCCAAGGTGGGCGGTGAATCCGCCCGCAGCCGTGTCTGTTTCACCATGGAGGAGGTCCGCGAGACAGTGGCCGACCTCGGCCTGCCGGTGGTGGTGCGCCCGTCGTTCACCATGGGCGGGCTGGGCTCCGGCATGGCGCAGAGCCTCGAGGACGTCGAACGGATGGCCGGCGACGGCCTGGCCGCTTCACCGAGCGCCAATGTGCTGATCGAGGAGTCCATCTACGGCTGGAAGGAATACGAACTCGAGTTGATGCGCGACGCCCATGACAACGTCGTCGTGGTGTGTTCGATCGAGAACGTCGACCCTATGGGCGTGCACACCGGCGACTCGGTGACCGTCGCGCCGGCGATGACGCTGACCGATCGGGAATACCAGGTGATGCGCGATCTCGGCATCGCCATCCTGCGCGAGGTCGGTGTGGACACCGGTGGCTGCAACATCCAGTTCGCGGTGAACCCCACAGACGGCCGGCTGATCGTGATCGAGATGAACCCGCGGGTGTCGCGGTCCTCGGCGCTGGCCTCCAAGGCCACCGGCTTTCCGATCGCCAAGATCGCCGCCAAGCTCGCCATCGGGTACACCCTCGACGAGATCCTCAACGACATCACCAAACAGACCCCCGCCTGTTTCGAGCCGACGCTGGACTATGTGGTGGTCAAGGCGCCGCGGTTCGCCTTCGAGAAGTTCCCGGGCGCGGATCCGACGCTGACGACCACGATGAAGTCCGTCGGGGAGGCGATGTCGCTGGGCCGCAACTTCGTCGAGGCGCTCGGCAAGGTGATGCGCTCACTGGAGACCACCCGGGCCGGCTTCTGGACGCAGCCCGACGATGACGGCTGGGTGGACGAGGTGCTGGCCCGGCTGCGCACACCGACGGAGGGGCGGCTCTACGACATCGAATTGGCGCTGCGGCTGGGCGCTAGCGTGGAGCAGGTCGCCGAGGCCTCCGCGGTGGACCCGTGGTTCGTCGAGCAGATCCACGGCCTGGTGGTGCTGCGCGCCGAATTGATCGAGGCGCCGGTACTCGACGCGCGACTGCTGCGTCTGGCCAAACACAGCGGACTGTCGGATCGCCAGATCGCCGAACTGCGTCCCGAACTCGCCGGCGAGGCCGGGGTGCGGACGCTGCGCCAGCGGCTCGGTATCCACCCGGTGTTCAAGACCGTCGACACCTGCGCCGCGGAGTTCGAGGCCAAGACGCCCTACCACTACTCCAGCTACGAACTCGACCCCGCTGCGGAGACCGAGGTCGCACCGCAGGCTGAGAAGCCCAAGGTGCTGATCCTCGGCTCGGGGCCCAACCGGATCGGTCAGGGCATCGAGTTCGACTACAGCTGCGTGCACGCGGCCACCACGCTCTCGAAGGCCGGTTTCGAGACGGTGATGGTCAACTGCAACCCGGAGACGGTGTCCACCGATTACGACACTGCCGACCGGTTGTACTTCGAGCCGCTGACCTTCGAGGACGTTCTGGAGGTCTACCACGCCGAAAGCCGTTCGGGCGCAGCAGGTCCCGGGGTGGTCGGGGTGATCGTGCAGCTCGGCGGGCAGACCCCACTGGGGCTGGCCCAGCGGCTGGCCGACGCCGGCGTGCCGATCGTCGGCACCCGCCCGGAAGCCATCGACCTCGCCGAGGACCGCGGCAGGTTCGGCCAGGTGCTGATCAACGCCGGCCTGCCCGCGCCGAAGTTCGGCACCGCGAGCAGTTTCGACGAGGCCCGCGAGATCGCGGCGACGATCGGCTACCCGGTCCTGGTGCGCCCGTCCTACGTGCTCGGCGGACGCGGTATGGAGATCGTGTACGACGAGAAGACCCTGCACGGCTACATCACCCGAGCCACCCAGCTCTCACCCGAGCATCCGGTGCTCGTCGACCGCTTCCTCGAGGACGCCATCGAGATCGACGTCGACGCGCTCTGCGACGGCAGCGAGATCTACATCGGCGGGATCATGGAGCACATCGAGGAAGCCGGCATCCATTCCGGCGACTCGGCCTGTGCTCTGCCGCCGGTCACCCTCGGCCGCAGCGATATCGAGGCCGTGCGCCGAGCCACCGAGGCCATCGCCCACGGCGTAGGGGTGGTCGGACTGCTCAACGTGCAGTACGCGCTGAAGGACGATGTGCTCTACGTCCTCGAGGCCAACCCCAGGGCCAGTCGCACCGTGCCGTTCGTGTCCAAGGCGACGGCTGTGCCGCTGGCCAAGGCCTGTGCCCGGATCATGCTGGGGGCCAGCATCCCCCAGCTTCGCGCAGAGGGCCTGCTGGCCCGGCACGGGGACGGTTCGGCGCCGGATGTGGCCGCGCCCATCGCGGTGAAGGAGGCGGTGCTGCCGTTCAGGCGTTTCCGGCGGTTCGACGGCTCCGGCGTGGATTCGCTGCTGGGACCGGAGATGAAGTCCACCGGCGAGGTGATGGGGATCGACCACGACTTCGGCAGCGCCTTCGCAAAGAGCCAGACGGCCTCCTACGGGTCGCTGCCCACCGAGGGGACGGTTTTCGTGTCGGTCGCCAATCGCGACAAGCGATCTCTGGTCTTCCCGGTCAAGCGCCTCGCCGATCTCGGTTTCCGGGTGCTGGCCACCGACGGCACAGCGGAAATGCTGCGCCGCAACGGAATTCCCTGCGACGTGGTGCGCAAGCACTTCGAGGCGCCCGGTGACGGCCGGCCCGCGATGACGGCGATCGACGCCATCAACGCCGGCGAGGTCAACATGGTGATCAACACGCCCTACGGCAACTCGGGTCCGCGTATCGACGGCTACGAGATCCGCTCGGCGGCGGTGACCATGAACATCCCGTGCATCACCACGGTGCAGGGCGCGTCGGCGGCCGTGCAGGGCATCGAGGCGGCGATCAGGGGCGATATCGACGTCCGCTCGCTGCAGGAACTGCATGCCGCCCTCGGCGGTGCCTGAGGTGGGCGCCGCGGCCGGTTTCGGCACCCGTCTGGCATCGGCGGTCGCCGCGCGCGGGCCGCTGTGCGTCGGCATCGACCCGCATCCGGAGTTGATGGACAGCTGGGATCTGCCGCGCACCGCCGACGGACTCGCCAGGTTCTGCGATATCTGCGTGCAGGCATACACCGGCTTCGCGGTGGTCAAACCGCAGGTGGCGTTCTTCGAGGCGTACGGGTCGGCGGGCTTCGCGGTGCTCGAGCGCACCACCGCGGCCCTGCAGGAGGCCGGAGTCCTGGTGTTGGCCGACGCCAAACGCGGTGACATCGGCTCCACCATGGCGGCCTACGCCCAGGCATGGGCCGGATCGGGGCCCCTGGCCGCCGACGCGGTAACGGCCTCGCCGTACCTCGGCTTCGGCTCGCTGCGGCCACTGCTCGACGTGGCCGAGGAACACGGCAGGGGAGTCTTCGTGCTGGCCGCCACCTCCAATCCGGAGGGCGCCTCGGTGCAACGCGCACTGGTGGCCGGGCGCACGGTCGCGCAGACGATCGTCGACGCCGCTGCCGCGGCCAACCGCGCGGGCGCACCGGCGCCGGGGTCGGTCGGTGTCGTGGTCGGGGCCACCCTGGAGCAGGTTCCGGACCTCTCGGAGCTGGGCGGCCCGGTTCTGGTGCCCGGGGTCGGGGCGCAAGGCGGCCGTCCAGAGGCGCTCGGCGGGCTGGGCGGAGCCCGCCGGGGGCAGCTGCTGGCGGCGGTGTCCCGGGAGGTTCTTCGGGCCGGACCGGACCCCGCGGCGGTGCGTATCGCCGCCGAACGGCTCCGCGACGCGGTTGCCTATCTGGCGTGAGACGCCGGCGCCCATCTGGCCTGAGCGGGCCTGCGACACGCGCGACACGCCGTTGAGGCCGTAATCGGTGCGAAATTCCCCGCGCCGGTGCCGTACGGGCGAGGTGCGGGCCTGGCCGCCTACCGGCTGGCGCGGAGGTAATCACAGATCAGAGCGTTTTTTACGGGCGTGGACCGGTTTTGGCGGCGGCGGCGCGACGATGGCCGCTGAGGCTCCGCAGGGCCTCCGGACCCCCCGGACAGGCCGCCTTGTCCTGCGGCTTTCGGCCGAAGGGATGGCGGTGGGGTTAGATTTCGTCTGTGAGCGTGGGTACGGTCGGCGTCGCTGGCTGAAGCACCCGGCCCAGGCACAACGAAGATGATTTAGAACCAGGATTCAGGACGAGACGGAGGAAACCGTGGCCCTTCCCCAGTTGACCGACGAGCAGCGCGCTGCAGCCTTGGAGAAGGCCGCCGCCGCCCGTCGCGCGCGTGCGGAGCTCAAAGACCGGCTCAAGCGCGGTGGCACCAACCTCGCGCAGGTGCTGAAGGACGCCGAGACCAACGAGGTCTTCGGCAAGATGAAGGTTTCCGCTCTGCTGGAGGCCCTGCCCAAGGTCGGCAAGGTCAAGGCGCAGGAGATCATGACCGAGCTGGAGATCGCCCCCACCCGCCGTCTGCGCGGCCTGGGCGACCGGCAGCGCAAGGCCCTGCTGGAAAAGTTCGCCTGAGCGATTGATGGGCGCCGGCGACAGGCCGGGCGGCCGGGGCGACTCGCCTCACCCGCAGCCCGGCTATGGCCGAGTGGTGGTGCTGTCCGGGCCGTCGGCGGTCGGTAAGTCGACAGTGGTCCGGCACCTGCGTGAGCAGGTGCCGGACCTTCTTTTCAGTGTCTCCGCCACCACCCGGGAACCGCGGCCCGGTGAGGTCGAGGGCGTCGACTACTTCTTCGTCTCGCCCGATCGGTTCCAGCAGATCATCGACAGCGGCGAGATGCTGGAGTGGGCCGATATCCACGGCGGGCTGCATCGCTCGGGAACCCCGGCCGGGCCCGTTCACGAGGCCGCCGCGGGTGGCCGGCCGGTGCTCATCGAGGTCGACCTCGCCGGCGCGCGGGCGGTCAAGAGCGCCATCCCGGAGGCCGTGACGGTATTCCTGGCGCCGCCGAGCTGGGAGGAGTTGCGTCAACGGCTTTCCGGCCGCGGCACCGAGACGCCCGAGGTCATGGCTCGTCGTCTGGCCACCGCGGAGGCGGAATTGGCTGCCCAGCACGAGTTCGACGTGGTGGTCGTCAACAGCCAATTGGAGTCTGCGTGCGCGGAATTGGTATCGTTGCTGGTTGGAAACGCGCCGGAGCCCGCGTAAGGGGTCGGGACACGACACCTGAAGACGGCCCCTCGAATCGACCACTCGCCAGGAGAATCACGACGTGACAGCCACTTCGGATCACTACGATCCGGCCCCCGGTGCGGCCACCGCCTATGACACCCCGCTGGGCATCACCAACCCGCCCATCGACGAACTGCTTGACCGGGTCTCGAGCAAGTACGCCCTGGTGATCTACGCCGCAAAGCGGGCGCGCCAGATCAACGACTATTACAACCAGCTCGGTGAGGGCATCCTCGAGTACGTCGGGCCACTGGTCGAACCTGGATTGCAGGAGAAGCCGCTGTCGATCTCGCTGCGCGAGATCCACCGCGACCTCCTCGAGCACACCGAAGGCGAATAGCCGCGCCAGCGCGGGCCGTTCAAACAGTGAGCCCGGTGTCCTGTGACCGCTAAACGCATCGTCGTCGGCGTCTCCGGCGGTATCGCGGCCTACAAGGCCTGCTCGCTGGTGCGCCAGCTCGCCGAGGTCGGCCACGAGGTCCGTGTGGTCCCCACCGAGTCGGCCTTGCGGTTCGTCGGCGCGGCGAGTTTCGAGGCGCTGTCCGGACACCCGGTGCGCACCGGCGTCTTCGAGGATGTGCCCGAGGTTCCGCATGTCCGGCTGGGACAGCAGGCCGACCTGGTGGTCGTCGCCCCGGCGACAGCCGATCTGCTGGCCCGCGCAGCGTCCGGACGCGCCGATGACCTGCTGACCGCGACGCTGCTGACCGCGCGCTGCCCGGTTCTGTTCGCGCCCGCCATGCACACCGAGATGTGGCAGCACCCGGCCACGGTCGACAACGTCGCCACTCTTCGCCGCCGCGGTGCCGTCGTCCTGGAACCGGCGTCGGGCCGTCTCACCGGCGCCGACACCGGCCCCGGCCGGCTGCCCGAGCCCGAGGAGATCGCCCTGTTCGCCGCGCTGCTGCTGGACCGCCCCGACGCGCTGCCCCGCGATCTGGACGGCATCAGATTCCTGGTGACCGCGGGCGGCACCCGGGAGGCCCTGGATCCGGTGCGCTTCATCGGCAACCGCAGCTCCGGCAAGCAGGGGTTCGCAGTGGCCCGGGTCGCCGCCCAGCGCGGGGCCGAGGTCACCCTGATCGCCGGCAACACCGCCGGCCTGGCTGATCCGGCCGGCGTGCACGTGCTGCACGTCACCTCGGCGGCTCAGATGCACGAGGCGGTGTCCAAACACGCCCCGGACGCCCAGGTTCTGGTGATGGCCGCCGCCGTCGCCGACTACCGGCCGGCCCGCCCCGAGACCGCGAAGATCAAGAAAACTGCCGACGCGGCCGAGAGCCGGGCGTTCGAACTTGTGCGCACCGACGACGTGCTGGCCGGCGCGGTCCGCGCACGCGCCGACGGCCAGCTGCCGAACATGCGGGCCATCGTTGGCTTCGCCGCCGAGACCGGTGACGCCCAGGGCGACGTCCTGTTCCACGCCCGGGCGAAGCTGCAGCGCAAGGCGTGCGACCTGCTGGTGGTCAACGCCGTGGGGGACGGCCGTGCCTTCGAGGTCGACAGCAACGACGGCTGGCTGCTGGGGGCGGAAGGTTCCGAGGTGGCGCTGGAGCATGCGTCCAAGACGGTCATGGCAAGCCGTATCGTGGACGCGGTCGCGACGATCCTGCGCGGCGGCGATCTGCAGCGGTAGCCCTCAGCGCACACGCACGCGGAGATAGACGAAAGAGATGAAGGGGTTTTACCTGTGAGCGAGAACGGTCGGCTGTTCACCAGTGAGTCGGTGACCGAGGGGCATCCGGACAAGATCTGCGATGCGATCAGCGATTCGGTGCTCGATTCGTTGCTCGCCGCCGACCCGACCTCGCGCGTTGCGGTGGAGACATTGGTGACCACCGGACAGGTGCACGTCGTGGGCGAGGTCACCACGTCGGCCAAGGAGGCGTTCGCCGACATCACCAAGACGGTCCGCGAGCGGATCCGCGAGATCGGTTACGACTCCTCGGACAAAGGCTTCGACTACGAAACCTGCGGAGTGAACATCGGCATCGGCGCGCAGTCCCCGGACATCGCCCAGGGTGTCGACACCGCCTACGAGGCCCGCGTCGAGGGCGAGCGCGATCCGCTGGACTCCCAAGGTGCCGGCGATCAGGGCCTCATGTTCGGCTACGCGATCCGCGACACTCCCGAACTGATGCCGCTGCCGATTGCCCTGGCACACCGGTTGTCACGTCGGCTGACCGAGGTCCGCAAGAACGACAAGCTCGCCTACCTGCGTCCGGACGGCAAGACCCAGGTCACCATCCAGTACGCCGGCGCCACCCCCGTTCGTCTCGACACCGTGGTGCTGTCCACCCAGCACGCCGACGGTATCGACCTGGAGAACACGCTGGCCCCGGACATTCGCGAACATGTCGTCAACACCGTGCTCGACGACCTGCACCACGCCACGATGGACACTTCCGATTTCCGGCTTCTGGTGAACCCGACCGGCAAGTTCGTCGTCGGCGGCCCGATGGGCGACGCGGGACTCACCGGGCGCAAGATCATCGTCGACACCTATGGCGGCTGGGCCCGCCACGGTGGCGGCGCGTTCTCCGGCAAGGATCCCTCCAAGGTGGACCGGTCGGCGGCGTACGCCATGCGCTGGGTGGCCAAGAACGTGGTCGCGGCCGGCCTGGCCGAGCGGGTGGAGGTCCAGGTGGCCTACGCGATCGGCAAGGCGGCCCCGGTGGGGCTGTTCGTGGAGACCTTCGGCACCGAGACCGTCGACCCGCATCGCATCGAGAAGGCGATCACCGCGGTGTTCGATCTGCGGCCCGGCGCGATCGTGCGCGATCTCGACCTGTTGCGCCCGATCTATGCGCAGACCGCGGCCTACGGGCACTTCGGGCGCACCGACGTGGATCTGCCGTGGGAACGCCTCGACAAGGTCGAGGACCTCAAGAGCTCGGTCTAGGCGCTGAACCTGTAGTCGGACAACGGGAACCGCCGGCTGCGCCAGTACGCCTGGACCGTGGTGTCCGGCCGCAGCGGAACGTCGCCGTGGGAGTCGAAGTAGTAGCTGTTGGCGAACTTGCAGCTGTCCTGCCAGAAGATCTGCCGGTGCCGCTTGCGCAGCATCTCGGCGAAGAAGCGGTCGTTGGCCTCGGGCCGCACCTCGATACGGGTGGCGCCGCGCTGTCTTGCCTCGGTGAGGCAGCGCACGATATGGCGGCTCTGGGCCTCGATGAGCGCGAAGTAGGACGAGCCGACGTAGCCGTACGGGCCGAACACGGTGAACAGATTGGGGAAGCCCGGCACGCTGACACCCTCGTAGGCCTGCAACCGGTTGGTGTCCCAGTAATCCACCAGTGAGCGTCCGCCCACCCCGTTGATCGGGTAGGTGATGCTGTCGCTGTCCATCACCTTGAACCCGGTGGCGAGGATCAGCACGTCGACCTCGTGAGTCTGGCCATCAGCGGTGATCACGCCGGTGGGCGTGATGCGGTCGATCGGCTCGGTCACCAGACTCACGTTGTCGCGATTGAAGGTCGACAGGTAGGTGTTGTGGAAGGCCGGACGCTTACAGCCCACGGCGTAGCGAGGGGTCAGTTTCTCGCGCACCTGCGGATCGTGAACCTCCCTGCGCAGGTAGGACTTTCCGGCCTCGGACATCTTCTTCGCGAACGGGTTCAGCGTGAAGTAGTGGGCGGCGATCGGAAAGGTCAGCTCCACATAGGCCTGGCTGATCCAGCGCTGCAGGGACTTCCCGCCGGGTATGCGCATCGCGGCCCGTACCGCACGGGGCAACGGCACGTCGAACTTCGGGAAGCACCAGATCGGTGTGCGCTGGAAAACCGTGAGGTGCTCGACCTTCGGCGCGATCTCCGCGATCACCTGGACTGCCGATGCGCCGGTGCCGATGATGGCGACGCGCTTGCCGGTCAGATCCTGGCCGTGGTCCCATCGGGCGGTGTGCATCGTCACACCCGCGAACGACTCCACGCCCTCGATATCGGGGAGGTTCGGGATCGTCAGCGCGCCCGTCGCGCTGATCAGGAAGCGGGCTCGCACCGTCTCCCCGGTGTCCAGTGCCACCCGCCACAGGCCGTCCGCGTCGTCGTAGTCGGCGCCGAGAACCTTGGTGTTCAAAGTGATCCTCGGGCGCAGGCCGTACTTGTCGACGCAGTTCTCGGCGTAGCCGCGAAGCTCACGCCCGGGGGCGTAGGTGCGTGACCAGTCGGCGCTCTGCTCGAACGAGAACTGGTAGGAGAACGACGGGATGTCGACGGCGATCCCGGGGTAGGTGTTCCAGTACCAGGTACCGCCGACCCCGCCGCCGGCCTCGATGATGCGGTAATCGCTCAGCCCGGAGCGGTCGAGCGCGATCGCCGCGCCGATGCCGGAGAACCCGGCGCCGATGATCAGCGTCTCGACGTCGGGTTTACTCACGTGTCAGCCAGCCGGCTCAGCCGCCGATGAACTGATCGAAGGCCCACTGGAACTGGGCGGGCACCACCTGCACGCCGCACTGACTCTGGACCGTGGCCAGTGGGGCAAGGATCGCCTTGAACTCGGCGTACTCCTGAGGGTTGGAGGTCGCGTAATCGGCGATGGTGGCCTGAGCCTGCGGCCGGGGCTGCAGGGCGGCGGTCATCAGCATCTTGTTGCCCGCCGGATGGGCGTCCATATAGGCCTGGGCCTGCTGGGTCACCGAGCTGACGGTGCCCTCGACCGCGGCGGGGCTGCAGTCCGGAGCCGCGGCGGCCATCGGGGCGGCGAGGCCGGCAAGAGCGAAGCCCCCGACCAGCACTCCGAGGCAGGCGCGGGCGGTCCGCCGGGTATCACCGGGTGTCATAGCAAGGTCCTCCAGGTTTGTGACATATCAGTCAGCCATTGGTTGTCATTGTTCCCTGTCGTTTGCTGGGCGACAAGCGTTACAGGTCAGGGGTGCCGTTAGAGGTCAGGGGTGTAGCGCCGCCCGAAGCGCGGCCAGCCCGCGGGCGGTGGCCTCGGTGGCGGCCGGGACCACACCGGAATAGCCAAGATAGCCGTGGACCAGGGTGGCGGCGTTGTCCAGTTCGGTGTCGACGCCCGCCTGCGCCAGCAGTTCGGCGTAGCGGATGCCGTCGTCGCGCAGCGGATCGTGCCCGGCGACCGCGATGTAGGCCGGCGGCAGGCCGGACAGGTCAGAGTTGCGGCCCGGCGCGAGGGTGGCCGGGGGATCGGTGAGGTCCACGTGGCCGGCGTACCACTCGGTGAAGGCCGCGATGGCGGCGTGGTCGAGCACGTGCGCGTCGGCGTTCTCGGTGAACGACGCCAGCGTGGTGTCCCACATGACCGACGGATACCAGAGCAACTGGAACACGATCGGTGGTTCGCCGTGATCGCGGGCCGTCTGGGCCACCACCGCCGCCAGTGTGCCGCCAGCCGAGTCACCCGCGACAGCCATCCGGGAACCGTCGGCGCCGAACCTCGCGGCATTGCGGGCGACCCACCGGGTGGCGGCCCACACGTCGTCCACCGCGGCCGGGAAAGGATGCTCCGGTGCGAGCCGGTAGTCGACCGACACCACCAGGCATTCACCGCCGACCGCGTGTTCGCGGGCCGTGACGTCGTGGGTGTCGAGATCGCCCAGAGCGAATCCGCCGCCGTGGAAGAACATGGTGATCGGCAGCGGCCGGTCACCGTTGGGTTCGGTGATCGGCAGCGGCCGGTCACCGTTGGGTTCGGTGATCGGCAGCGGCCGGTCGACCGCGGGCCAGTACACCCGCACCGGGATCGGGCCGGCCGGCCCGGGGATCGTGTGGTCCTCCACCCGGAGATCCGGGTGCAGCGCACGGCGCGGCAGATCACGCAGCCCCGCGCGTGCCGCCTCGACACCGCCCTCGACCGCCAGCCGGAACGGCACAGCCTCAAGTACCTTCTGCAGGATGTCGTCAACGGGTGGTCGTGTCGAGTCGGTCATGGACTCACCGTACAAAGCGGCGCCCCGGGCCGTGCGCGTCTGGTGGACCGCGGCCGTGGTGGCCGCCGTCGGCTACGGGCTGTTCCTCGCCGCCGCCGCGCTCACGGTCCCGGCGGGCGCCGACCTCACCGGGCGGTTCTGGGCACAGCCCGCGGTCAAGGCGTCGATGGCGGTCCTGCTTGCGTTCGCCGCCGGGCGTCATCCGGTCGCCCGCGAACGCCGCTGGCTGGTTCCCGCGCTGCTGCTGTCGGCCCTCGGCGACTTCTTCCTCGCCATCCCGTGGTGGCCACCGGCGTTCGTCTGCGGGCTGGGCTCTTTCCTGCTCGCACACCTGTGTTTCCTGGGCGCGTTGCTGCCGCTGAGAGCGTCGCTGCCACTGGGAGCGGGAGCAGATCCGGGGCGCGGCCGTCTCGTGCTGGTCGCGGCGGTCTGGGCGGCGTTCATCGGCATGCTGACCCAGTTCTGGCCGGCGATGCTCGACGAGGGTCTCGCAGTGCCGGTCATCGCCTATATGAGCGTGCTGGGCGCCATGGTCAGCGCCGCCCTGCTCGCCCGTCTGCCGACACCGTGGACCGCGGTGGGCGGCCTGCTGTTCGCGGTGTCCGACGGCATGATCGGCATCGGGAAGTTCCTCCTCGGATCCCAGGCGCTGGAACTGCCGATCTGGTGGTGCTACGCCGCCTCCATGGTGCTGATCACCGCCGGGTTCTTCTTCGGGCGCACGCGCGCCGAGATTTCTGTCGGAGGTGGCGGCTAGCTTCGCCATCACCAACACGACACACGGGGGGAAGCACCATGACCGACAAAGATCTCACCTTGATCGCCGCACTGCTGGACCGCTCCGGGTCCATGGCCGACATTGCCGGCGACATGCGCGGCGGGTTCGACACCTACATCGCCAACGAACGCCGGCAGCCCGGGACCACCCTGGTCACGCTGGCCCAGTTCGACGACCAGTACGAGGTGGTCTACCCGCGTCGGCCCATTTCCGCGGTTCCGCCGCTGGAACTCGAACCCCGCGGAATGACGGCACTGCTCGACGCGATCGGCCGGTTCATCACCGAGGTGGGAGCGGATCTCGCCGCACTGCCCGAGGACGAGCGTCCAGGCGAGGTCACCGTCGTGGTGATGACCGATGGATATGAGAACGCCAGCACGGAGTGGACCATCGACGCGGTGCGGCGACTCATTTCCCGGCAGGAGGCCGACTACAGCTGGGACTTCGTCTTCATGGGTGCCAACATGGACGCCGTCGAAGTGGGGCAGCGCCTCGGCTTTGCCCCTGGCAAGTCGCTCACCTACGACGCCGACGGGGATGCGGTCCTGGGAGCGTGGGATGCGATGAGCGGTTACAGCGACCGCAAGCGTGCCCGCGGCACCGTGCCGCTGAGGTCAGTAGCCTTTAGTCCGTCCGAGCGCGAGGGGTCGCGCAAGCGGCGGTAATCGACCGGATGGGCGAGGGTGAGCACAGCGGGCCGGCAGGCTGCCGAACACGAACCGATCGCCAGGGTGCTGCCGATGCTGTCGGTGCCGCACCTGGACCGGGAGTTCGACTATCTCGTTGCCGCCGAGCAGTCCAACGACGCCCAGCCCGGGGTGCGGGTCCGGGTCCGGTTCCACGGCCGGCTAGTCGACGCCTTCGTTCTAGAACGCCGATCGGAGACCGACCACACCGGCCGGCTCGGCTGGCTCGACCGTGTGATCTCGGCCGAGCCGGTGCTCACACCGGAGGTGCGGCGGCTGGTCGACGCCGTCGCCGCCCGCTATGCCGGCACCCGCCCCGACGTGTTGCGGCTGGCCATCCCGCCGCGGCACGCCGGTGCGGAGAAGGCCGCCGTCACCCCGCCGCTGCTGACCGCCGTCGAGCCGACTGATCCGGCCGGCTGGGCCGCCTACGCTCGCGGCGAGCGCTTCCTGGAGGCACTCGAGCATGGGCGCGCCGCGCGCGCGGTGTGGCAGGCGCTGCCCGGCGAGCAGTGGGCCGACCGGCTCGCCGAGGCCGCCGCAGCGACGGTACGCGGCGGTCACGGTGTACTGGCGATCGTTCCCGACCAACGCGACATCGACGTGCTCTCATCGGCCGCGCTCTCGCGTCTGGAGGAATCCGCCGTCGTGGCGCTGGCTGCGGGACTGGGCCCGTCGGCCCGCTACCGGCGCTGGCTGTCGGTGCTGCGCGGCCAGGCGCGTCTGGTGATCGGTACCCGCAGCGCGGTGTTCGCACCGGTGCAGCGGCTGGGCCTGGTGACGGTCTGGGATGACGGCGACGACTCCCTTGCCGAACCGCGCGCCCCGTACCCGCACGCCCGTGACGTCGCGATGCTGCGCGCACACCAGCTGCGCTGCGCGGCGCTGATCGGTGGATTCGCGCGGACCGCCGAAGCGCAGGCGCTGGTGAACGACGGATGGGCCCACGATCTGGTGGCGCCCCGGCCGGCGGTGCGCGCCCGTGCGCCCCGGGTGGTGGCCGTCGAGGACACCGGACACGCTCAGGAGCGCGACCCGGCGGCCCGCAGCGCCCGCGTGCCGTCGGTCGCGCTGCGCGCGGCGCGTTCGGCACTCGAGCGCGGCCGCCCGGTGCTGATACAGGTCCCTCGCCGCGGTTACCTGCCGTCGGTGGCGTGCGCCAAGTGCCGGGCGGTGGCGCGGTGCCGTCAGTGTGTGGGCCCGCTGTCGCTGGCTGACCGCAACGCCGACGGGGCGACGTGCCGATGGTGCGGCCGCATCGACGTCGCACCGCGCTGCCGGCGCTGCGGCGCCGACGCGATTCGCGCGGTCGTGGTGGGTGCGGGGCGCACCGCGGAGGAACTCGGCCGGGCCTTCCCGGGAACCACCGTCGTCACCTCGGCCGGTGACGCCGTCCACGCCGAGATCGGGCCGGGGCCCGCGCTGGTGGTAGCCACGCCCGGGGCCGAACCCCGCGCGCCCGACGGCTACGGGGCCGCACTGCTGCTAGACACCTGGTGCCTGCTGGGCCGCCAGGATCTGCGCGCCGCGGAGGACACCTTGCGCCGCTGGATGACCGTCGCCGCACAGGTGCACTCCCGCGCCGACGGCGGTGTGGTCGCGGTGGTGGCGGACTCAGCCCTGCCCACCGTGCAGGCGCTCATCAAATGGGATCCGGTGGGCCATGCCGAGGCCGAACTTCAGGCGCGGGTCGCGGTGGGCCTGCCCCCGGCTGTGCACATCGCCGCTGTCGACGGCGGATCGGTCGCGGTGGACGCGCTGTTGAACGCCGCCACCCTGCCCGGCGATGCCGACCGGCTGGGACCGGTCGATCTGCCACCGGGCGTGCGCCGCCCGCCCGCCACTCCCGCGGGCGAACCGGTGATCCGGATGCTGATCAGGGTCCGTCGCGACGAGGGCCTGAAACTTGCCGGCGCACTGCGCCAGGCCACGGTGGTGCACAGCGCGCGTCACGACCATGAGGCGGTACGCGTGCAGATCGACCCACTGCATATCGGTTGATCGGTACTCATCGGTGCGAGCCGTCCGGTGATTAGGCTGATGGTCCGAGACAGGAGGTGCGGTGAAGGCAGTGGGCCGCAGGCTGGCACGGGTGATCCCCGTGCTGCTCGCCGTCGTCGGGCTGATGTGGCCCGCGATGTTCAGCGGGCCCTCCGGCGGTGCGCAGGTCGACGACCCGGTCGTCATCACCACGCTGCGGGCCCAGTTCGACGTCGATGCCGACGGGTTGATGCAGGCCACCGAAACCATCACCGGTGAGTTCCCGTACGGTCGCCATGGCATCTTCCGGTACTGGGATATCAGCAATGCCAACAGTTTTCGCGCACGCCAGGTGCCGGACATCACCGAGATCTCATTGGACGGCCGACCCGTTCCGTTTCAGCTGTCATGGGAGAACGACCGGTTCCGAGTCGCCAAGATCGGTGATCCCGACAGCTATCTGACGCCGGGCAGCCACACCTACCGGATCCGCTACTCCGTGCCCGGGGTCCTCGACCGCGGAATGACCGGGGCAGACAGGAAATTCGCCTCCGCCATCGGTGATCCGGGCAGCGCGCCATCGGTGTTCTTCTGGAATGTCATCGCGCCTGCGTGGAACAACCGGATCGAACGCGCCGAGGTTGCCGTCACGCTGCCCGGTCCGGTGCCCGGTGTGAAGTGTTCGGTCGGCGCCGGTGTCGGCCTGCCCTGTGAGGAACTGGCCGTCACCGGTCAGACCGTGCGGCTCGCCGCAACCGGCCTGCCGCCGCGGACCCCGGTGACCGTACGCGCGGACATCGATGTGCCCACCCCGGCGCGCACCGGCGTACCGTGGCCTGTCGCATTCGACGGTGTGCTGGGCCGCTCGGTTCCGGTGGTCGTCTGGCTGCTGGGGCTGACCGTCGCAGCGGGGTTGGGCGCGTTCCTGTGGTGGCGAAGCACCGTCGAGCCACCGCCGGGCTTCCCGTTGCAGTACGCGCCGCCGTCGGGCCTCAGCCCGGTGCAGTGCGAGTACATCCGCAC
>VEQU01000106.1 GCA_018883075.1 Mycobacterium sp. | reverse complement strand
GTCTGTACGTACTGCCGTGCCGCCGGCAGGCTGCCGTAGATCACCACCGCGTCGTCGAGCAGTTGCTGCTGGAACTCCGGCGTGCGCCATCCGGAGGTGATGGTGAGCGTCACGCCGTCGGCCGCGGCCGCGGTCGCGGCCTGCTGGACGGCGGCGAGCAACCCGGGTTCGAGGTAACCGACCGCGGGGTTGGCCACGTCGAAGGGGCTCAGCGCTTGCACATCGGCCTGCGCGGCGCCGGCGGCCACGACGCCCGCCACCATGCCGGTGAGCACCAACCCGATCAGTCTCATGTCACGGGAATTCGATGTAGCGGCCTGCGCCCGCCGCCTTGGCCCGGTCGAGCACCAGCGCGCTGAGTGCGACGTCGTCCATCGCGATGCCCATGTTGAGGAACATCCTGCGTCCGGTGGACGGCACGTCGTACTCGCCCGCGACGACGGCGGCCAGATGCGTGACAGGCTTGGGCAGGCCGAAGAAGTACATGATGTCGGCGACGGATTCGTACTGGCCCAGATCGTCGACGCAGTAGACCACCGCGTCGTCGAACGCCTTCTGTGCCATGGCGTCGTCGTAGTCGACCGGGAGCAGCAGCGCGTT
The DNA here is from genome assembly GCA_018883075.1 of Mycobacterium sp. Classification (GTDB taxonomy): domain Bacteria; phylum Actinomycetota; class Actinomycetes; order Mycobacteriales; family Mycobacteriaceae; genus Mycobacterium. The sequence continues at coordinate 6,573 of VEQU01000106.1, read as the reverse complement.
GGGGTCGGTGTTGGTGCAGTCGATCTTCGGGTCGAGCGGGACGGTGATGGTGGTGATCACCAGATCGGCGTCGGTGGCGGCGTCGGTCGGTGACTCGGCCACCCGGGTCACCCGGTCACCGGCCAGATCCAGCATCTCCTGCGCCCGGCCGGGATTGCGGTCGTAGGCGGTGACGTGCGTCAGTTCGGGATGCTCGTTCAGCGCGACCTCCAGATGGCGGTGGCCCTGCAGGCCGCATCCGACGATGGCGAGGTGCCTGCGGTCGCCGGGGACGTGGCGCATGGTGACGCCGGAGACGCCGGGCGTGCGCATCTCGGTGATCCAGCCGCCGTCGAGCAGTGCGATGGGCCGGCCGGTCTCGGGATCGTTCATGATCATCACGCCGTAGATATAGGGCAGGCCCTTGGCGTTGTTCTGCTCGTAGCCGGCCACCCATTTGAGGCCGATCCGGTCGGAGCCGCCGAGGTAGGCGGGCATCGCGTGGATGAACGCGTCCTCGCGCGAGGTGACCTTCGGCTTGGGCGGGTTCTGCACCAGGCCGCGCGCCTTCTGACGGAAGGCGTCCTCGAGGACGTCGACGATCTCGGTCCAGCCGAGGTTCAGACCCTCAAGATCGTTGCGGTTGAGGACGAGCATCTGGTTCTCGGTCATGGGCAAGAACCGTAACGAACCGCCCGCCGGGGTGCGCGGGAGCCGGCGGGGGTGCGGGCGACGACGCACCAGACAGCAGCCACAGATATCACGTTAACGATGTCGCGCTCGGACGGGGCAGATCAGGGCGGATTTCGCGATGCCGGGTTTCCAGAGGCTTTCCGGAAGCGCTGTGTCACATGCACTTTGTCACTACGATTTACGCCCATGACCCAGAGCGAGGACCTCACCCACGCCCCCGAGCAGGGGTACGCGGAGGACTGGCTCGAAGACCAGTGGCAGGACCAGTACGGGTACCAGTACGAGGACTGGAACGAGGACTGGAACGAGGACCAGTACGACGACGAGTACGTCCACTGGTACGAGCCGCCGCCGCGGGTCCGCCGTCCCTGGCACCGCAATCCCGCCGTGCTCATCGGACTCATCGCCGCGGCGTCCGCGGCACTGGCCGTCGCGGCGGTGCTGCTGCTGGCCGGCGACCCCGCCGACAACACCCCGACGCGGCTGACGCCGATCACCAGCACCACCGCCGTCTCCGTCCCGCCGTCGTACGAACCCCCGGCAGTGGACGCGCCGGCGAGTGCCGAATCAGCGGCCGAGACGACATCGGCCTCCGCCTCGGAATCGGCGAGCGCCGAGGGCGAGGCCGCCGGGGCCGACGTGCCCGAGGCTGGAGCCCCCGAAGAGGCTCCCGCCGACGCTCCGGCGCCGCCGATCAGCGCCCGTGACGGCGGATCGGACGATTCCGAGGGGCCGCGGATCAACGTCACCCGCAGCCCGATGAGCTTCACTCCGGGCGGCTGACAGGCCGGTCGGGTCAGGCCGAGGCCTCCAGTCGGCGGCTGCTCGAACGGCGCAGCGCGCCGACCGGATCGGCGTAGAGACTGCTCAGCGAGACGATGCCCGCACCCGCTTCCTGCACCCGGCCACCGAAGCGGGTCAGCGTGATGTCACGCCCCCCGAGGACGGAGCGTTCGGCGAACACCGCCTGGACCGTGCCGACCGCCTCCGGGTAATCGGTGAACGCCTGACCGCCGACCACCACCTCGTCCGGATTGAGCATGTCACGCAGCAGAGCCACCGCGCCGCCGAGGACCCGTGCGCGCTCGACGAGCAGTTCGCGCGCATCGAGAGCCGCACGCCCGCCGTCACTGCGGGCGATCTTCAGCAGCGCAGCCATCGACGAGTTCGGTCCCGAGGCGGGCACCATTCCCCTCGCGCGTGCGGCCGCGAGCACAGCCTCGTCACTGACCGTCGTTTCGAGTATTCCTGTGCCGCCGAGCATCTCGGACTGGACGGGAAGTCCGGCGACGGTGCCCGGACCGCTGGCCGGAGTGTGCACCCGGCCGTCGATCACCTGGGCGAAGCCGACGGTCTCGCGGGCGTAGACATACAGACCGCTGGCCGCACCACGGTCCTGCGGTGCGCCCAGCAGAAGTTCGGCCCCGGCCATCGCGTCCACGTGGGAGGCCACCGACACCGGCACCCCGATTGCGCGGGCCAGCACGGGCCCCACCGCAGCGTCCTGCCAGCCCAGGCGCACGTGGTCGATGTGGCCGCTGGCGCTGTGCACCACGCCGCCGACGGCGACACCCACCCACAGCGGACGCCGCCGGCGCCAGCGAGCGAGGTAACGCTGAGCGCTCACCGCGAGCGACTCCAGTCCGGCGGCCTGCGATCCGGCCGGTGTGGGCATCTCCACCGCATCGAGGGTTCGCCCGAGCAGGTCGGAGGCGACGATGCTGGTGGTGCGCGCACCGATGTGCAGGCCGAGGGTCAGGTACGGCTCGTGGTTGACCTCGACCGGCACCCGGGGCCGCCCGATCGCGCCCGGCACGGCGAGGTCCGGACGTTCGCGCAGTAGTTCGGCATCCAGCAGGGCGCTGACTTGCCGGTTGACGGTCGCGATCGAAAGCCCGCTGGCCGTGGCAATGACATCGCGTGACACAGGGCCGCGTCGGCGTACCGCACTGAAGACCGCCGCAGCGGCGGCTTCGGGCCGGCGCAGTGCGGGTGCGACGACGTTGGCGAGCACACTGCGCCGATTCGGAAGGGATCGTAGCGGGGATGCGGAGGGGGAGGTCTGCGCAGACATGGGGTGTCCTCAGGGTCGGAGCGGGAAGGGGGAACCTGTGCCGCGCCGGAGGATGTCAGTGAAGACGAAGAACGTCAGGCGCAGCGGATCGCGTGACGACGACAACACGCGCCGCTGGTGACCGAGATGTCGGTCAGCCCGTTCCGAAGCACGCGCCGACCTTAACACGGCCCGCCGGAGGCCCCGGGAGATTAAATCGCGGTGATCCGATCGTTCTGATTGAAAGCCCTTGGTGCCGCCACGCTGCCGATTCACCCCCTCGGCTCGTCTGCGCGGCCCTGCCCGCGGCCCAACCTCCCCTAGCGTTCCGCCGGAGTCCCCCGAGAAATCACGAGGTCATCGCGTGGCGCAGAACCTTCGAGCCGCGGCCACGCCCGGCGCCGGGTGGGCCACACCGGCGCTGGCCGTCGGCGACTTCGTCGTGCTGGCCGGTGAGACCTTCGCGGCGATGGTCCGCCGGCCGTTCGCCTGGCGGGAGCTGCTGGATCAGATCTGGTTCGTCGCACGGGTGTCGATCGTGCCGACGATCATGCTGTCGATCCCCTACACGGTGCTCATCGTGTTCACCCTGAACGTGGTGCTGCTCGAGGTGGGGGCGGGCGACCTGTCCGGCGCGGGCGCGGCCCTGGCCTCGGTGACCCAGGTGGGCCCGGTCGTCACCGCCATCGTTGTGTCGGGCGCCGGGGCGACGGCCATGTGCGCCGACCTCGGGGCGCGCACCATCCGCGAGGAGATCGACGCCATGACGGTGATCGGCGTCAACCCGATCCAGGCACTGGTGGTGCCCCGCGTGATTGCCGCGACTTTCGTCGCGGTGATGCTGTACTCGGTTGTCGCGGTCGTCGGGCTCACCGGAAGTTACGTGTTCGTGGTGTACGTCCAACACGTCACACCGGGTGCCTTCGTGGCCGGCCTGACGCTGCTCACCGGTCTTCCCCAGGTGATCGTCTCGTTGGTCAAGGCATTGCTGTTCGGTCTGTCGGCCGGGCTGATCGCCTGCTACAAGGGGCTGTCGGTGGGCGGCGGCCCCACGGCCGTCGGCACCGCCGTCAACGAGACAGTGGTGTTCTCCTTCATGGCACTGTTCCTGATCAACATCCTGGCCACCGCCTTCGGCGTGAAGGTCGCGCCGTGACCACCCGGGCGATCGGGGCCACCCGCAGACTCGGCGAGCAGACCGCGTTCTACGGCGCGGCACTGGCCGCCACAGGCGACGCGGTCCGCCGCTACCCGGCCGAGGTGCTGCGACTGATCGCGGTGATGGGCATGGGCAGCGGCGCGCTCGCCGTGATCGGCGGCACCGTGGTCATCATCGGCTTCCTCACCCTGTCGACCGGCGCGCTGATCGCCGTGCAGGGCTACAACACCCTGTCCAACGTCGGGATCGAGGCGCTCACCGGTTTCCTCTCCGCCTTCCTCAATGTGCGCTTCATCGCACCCGCCACCGCGGGTGTCGCGCTTGCCGCCACCATCGGCGCCGGCGCCACCGCGCAGATCGGCGCCATGCGGATCAACGAGGAGATCGACGCCCTGGAGGTGATGGGTATCCGCGCCATCACCTATCTGGCGTCGACCCGCATCGTCGCCGGGGTCCTGGCGGTGATCCCGCTTTACACCGTCGCAGTCCTGATGTCCTTCCTGGCGACCCGCCTGGGCACCACGCTGGTCTATGGACAGTCCCGCGGCGTCTACGACCACTACTTCTTCTCGTTCCTGCAGCCCAGCGACCTGATGTGGTCATTCATCGCCGCGGTATCGATGGCGGCCGCCGTGATGACGGTGCACACCTACTACGGCTACACCGCCACCGGCGGACCCGCGGGCGTCGGCGAGGCCGTCGGCCGGGCGGTCCGCACCTCGGTGACGGCGACGGTTTTCGTCCTGTTGTCCATCACGCTGGCCGTGTACGGGCAGTCCGGCAACTTCAATCTCTCCGGATGACGTGATGCCGGGACAACACAATCCGACGCGACGGGACGGCATCGACCCGATCTGGTGGGCACCCGCGCTGGTCATCGTGATCGCCGCAATCGTCGCGGTCACGGTCCTGCTCTTCAACGGCTCGCTGCGCAGCGTCATCCCGCTGACTGTCGTCTCCGACCGGGCCGGACTGGTCATGGAGCCCGGCGCCAAGGTCAAACTGCGCGGCGTCGTGATCGGCCAGGTGGATTCGATCGGCTCCGCATCCGGGGCGTCGTCGCTGAAACTTCGAATCGACCCCGCGCCGTTTCAGTACCTGCCCGACAACGTGGAGGCCGAGATCAAGTCCAGCACCGCCTTTGGCGCCAAGTACGTCGACCTGGTGGTGCCGGACGACGAGAGCGCACGGCGCCTGCAGCCGGGAGCGGTGCTGCGGTCGCGCAACGTGACCGTGGAGGTCAACACGGTCTTCCAGAACCTTCAGAACATCCTCAACGCCATCGAACCCGCCAAACTGAACGCGGTGCTATCGGCGCTGTCGCAGTCGCTGCGGGGCAAGGGCGAGGTGATCGGCGCCGCTATCACCGCTTCCAACGACGTGCTCACAGCAGTCAACCCGCGGATGCCGACGCTGGCGCGCGACTGGAAACTCTTCGCCCAGGCCACCGGCGCGTACTCGGCAGCCGCCGTCGACATCGTCTCGACTCTCGACTCGTTCACGAGGACCAGCGCAACCATCAGCGGCCAGTCGCAGCAACTCGACGACGCCCTGCTGGCGGCCGTCGGCTTCGCCCGGTCGGGCGTCACCGTGCTGGGCGGCAACCAGGACAACCTGGTGCGCGCATTGAACCTGGCCGAACCCACCACCGGACTGCTGTCCACCTACTCACCCACCTACACCTGCCTGTTCCAGGGCGCGCAGTGGTTTCTGGAGAACGGCGGCCGGGATGCGCTCGGCGGCAACGGTAAATCGGTCATCATGGACGCCGCGCTGCTGTTCGGTGACGACCCCTACCGCTTTCCCGACAATCTGCCCCGGGTCAACGCCAAGGGCGGCCCCGGTGGACGGCCCAGCTGCGGCTCACTGCCCGATCCCCTGAAGAACTTCCCGGTGAAGTATCTGGTAACGGACACCGGCTTCGGCACCGGCTTGGACGTGCGCCCCAACCCGGGCATCGGTTTCCCCGGCTGGGCGAACTACTTCCCGGTGACCCGGGCTGTCCCTGAGCCGCCCAGCATCCGCTACCCGGGCCCGCCGGCGCCGGGACCTGTGCAGGGACCGGGACAGTGAGACGCCGTACACGCGCCAATGCCATCCGCGTCGCCCTCTTCACGGCGGTCTGCCTGGTCTTCATGTTCGTCCTGGTGACCGTCTTCGGGCAGTTCCGGTTCGACCCGCGCACCCCCTACAGCGCGGTGTTCGCCAACGTCTCCGGCCTGAAGAACGGCAACTTCGTGCGCATCGCCGGCGTCGAGGTCGGCAAGGTCACCGCGATGCGTCTCGAGTCCGACGGCAATGTCACCGTCGACTTCGCCCTGGATCGCAACGCGGCACTGACCGAGGGCACCCGGGCCGCGGTGCGCTACGAGAACCTCGTCGGTGACCGCTACCTGTCCCTCGACGACGGCCCCGGACCGGCGCGGCCGCTGAACAGCGGCGCCACCATCCCACTGTCCCGGACGTCGCCGGCCCTCGACGTCGACGCGCTCATCGGCGGCTTCAGGCCGCTGTTTCGGGCACTCGACCCCGATCAGGTCAACGCGCTGAGCGGTCAACTGCTCAAGGTGTTCCAGGGCCAGGGCGCCACGGTCACCTCGGTACTTGCCCAGACCTCCGCGCTGACGGCCACACTGGCGGGTCGCGACGAACTCATCGGCGAGGGGATCGACAACCTCAACACGGTGCT
>VEQU01000021.1 GCA_018883075.1 Mycobacterium sp. | reverse complement strand
GCCGAGGTCTACGCCTCCGACGACGCCAAGAAGAAGTTCGTGCAGGACTTCGTCGCCGCGTGGGTCAAGGTGATGGACAGCGACCGCTACGACCTGCACCGGTAGGGCAGGTCAAACGAGAAGCCCCGCGTACCCGATCGGTTCGCGGGGCTTCTCGCTCATCTGATCCCCTCGCTGCGTCGGCGTTGGCGCACGACGGCCGTGAGCGCCAGTGTCACGAGCACCGCCAGCGCAACCAGCCACGGCCAGGCGCCGTGGGTGTAGACCCATCCGGCCAGTGTCCGCTGTATGCGTCCCGCCGCGCCGATCACCGGGTCCTGCGCGCTACCGCCGGCGAACAGTCGCACCTCGAACCAGCCGTAGTAGGCGACGTAGAGGCCGACGACGACGAGGATCACACCGCTGATCCTGTTCACGTAGGGCAGGATCCGCCGCATCCGATCGACGGTGCCTGTGCTGGCCAGCGCGACGGCCACCGCGAGCACGCCGACCACCAGTGCGATACCCGCGGCGTAGGCCGCGTACACCGCGATGGCGGTAAGGGGTGAACCGCTGCGCAGGCTGCTTCCGGTGACGGCCAGAAAGGGGCCGACGGTGCACGACAACGATGCGATCGCGTACCCCACGCCGTAGCCGAACATCGACCCCAGTCGGGAGGTCGGCGCCCACCGGCCGTTGCCCGCCAGCCGATTCCAGCTCACCGCCAGCTCCCGGCCGGTCAACAGCCACACCCCCAAAGCCAGTAGAACCGCTCCGACAACCAGGGTCACATACGGCATGTACCGCGCCACCGTCGACGCCAGTGATACGGTCAGCGCGCCGAAGGCGCCGAACACGGCCAAAAAGCCCAGTGCCATCGCCGCCGTCGCCGCCAGGGCCCGTGCCACCGCGGCCGGCCGCCCCACCGAGTCGCGCTGCACCACCAGTGTCAGATACGCGGGCAGCATGGCGAATCCGCACGGGTTGAACGCCGCGACCATACCCGCCGCGAAGGCGAGCCCCACCAGGTCGGAATTCACGCTGGGCTCACCGGCGTCGCGCTCAAGAGGTCAGCGCAAGCACCCGGTCGGTGAGTTCCTGCTGCGACATCGCCGAGGTGGGATTGTTGACGAACGACGACGTCCCATCGGGGCGCAGGAACACGTACGCCGGCTGCCACGGGACGTTGAACCTCGCCCAGATGGAGCCGTCGGCGTCATTGATGTTGGTGAAGTTCAGGTTGTACCTGTCGACGAAGCCCTGCATTGAGCCGACGTCCGCACGGGTGGAGACACCCACGAAGGTCACGCCCGGGTTGGCGGCGGCGACGGCGCTGACGCTGGGCGCCTCGGCATTGCAGAACGGGCACCACGGGGTCCAGAACCAAAGCACCGCGGGCTTGCCCTGCAGGCTCGAGCCGTTGAAGGTGCCCCCGCTCAGCGTGGTGCCGGTGAAGTCCAGATCCGCGGCCTGGGCCGTCGGCGGCGTGGCGATCCCGAAGAACAGTGCGCTCACTGCCAGCAGCACCGCAAAAGCCCTCATCACATGCGTCCTCATGACAACGATTTTAGATCCGATCGGATGTGCTGAGCCACCGGGTCGCAGTGCGGTCAGAAACGCGTAAGACGAGCCGCCCCAAGCCTTACCGTGGTCTGGTGGCTGACCCCTTCGCAGACGATGACCTATCGGTGGCCTTCGGCGAGCTGCTCGCCGAACTGGGAGCCGTGGAGCGCAAATTCCTCACCGCCGAGCCGCCGCTGGATGAGCCGGACGTCCTCGACGGCTATCGCCTGCTGTTCAGCCTGCTCCATGTCGCGGTGACCGCGTACGTGTGGGGCGACAAAGAGAACCCCCGGTTCGTTGACGTCATCGGCCCGTACCTGAAGTGGGGCGGGGATAACTCGGATGCCTTTTACCAAATCGCGCCCATCGACGCTCGCCGCACTTACACGGTGCGCGGGAATCGCGGCGACGCGGTATATCTGTCGCTCACCGTGTACGGCGGGCCCGACGACGGCCACTACAGCACCCGGATCGTCGGGACGCTCAACCACCGGGTATTCGAGTTCGACGACGACGGTAACTTCGAGTTGACGTTGTCACCGGACGAGCCCCCGGGTGCAACACCGGGCACCTGGCTCCCACTCGATTCCGACGCCGTCGTCGCGCTCACCCGCGACTATCTGGACAACCCGGACACCGACCGGCGCGCGACCTGGAGCATCGAGTCGGTGGATCGCCCGGTGCGCCGCCACGACGACCGCGCCGATCTGGCGCGGCGCATGCGCGCCGCGAGAACCTGGATCGCCGAGCAGTGCTCGTTCATCCCGACCCGGATCTCGCCGCCGAACGAGATCGCCGAGCCCTACCCCGTGCCGCAGAACGCCTACGGCTGGTCTGCGGCGGATGCGGCGTACGCGATGGGCGCCTATGACCTCGGACCCGACGAGGCGCTGTTGATCGACGGCACCTCTCCGGAATGCGTCTTCTGGAACCTCTGCCTGTGGAACCCGTTTCTGCACACCTTCAACTACGACTACGAAAGGGTCACCCTCAACGGCGCCCACGTGCGCTACGAGTCCGACGGCTCCTGGCGCATCGTCGTCAGCGACACCGACCCAGGACATCCGAACTGGGTGTCGACCGCCGGACGGTCGCGCGGGCTGATCTGGCTGCGCTGGTTTCTCCCCGATGCGACTCCCCAGCGGCCGGTATGCCGGGTGGTGAAGGTGTCGGAGGTCGAGCGGTGACCGCCGTGCGGCCGGACCCGGTGCGCATCGACGACCTTGCCCGCCCGGTCTTTCCGCCGGCCGCGACGGCGATGCGGGACGGGCTCGCCGCCTACGGGGCCACCCTGGACCTGAGCCCGGCCGCGTTGACGGCGAGCGCCGCCGAGCGCAGCGGCCTGCACGACTTCGGCGACCCGGCCTTCGCGGGGCGACTCGAGGTACTGTGCGCGGCGCTGAACACCGACGCCGATCTCAGCCAGGCCGGGCGCGCCGTCGTGTTCGAGCAGCTGGTGGGCAACCTGATCAACCGTCTGCGGCTGGAGGCGCTTTTCGCCGAGCATCCCGAGATCGAGTCCGTGCCCATCGACCGGCCGATCATCATCTGCGGACTACCGCGCAGCGGCACCACCCATCTGCACAACCTCATCGCAGCGGATCCAAACATCCGCTACCTGCCGTACTGGGAGAGCCTCGAGCCCTTCGGAGCCCCCGGAGAATCCGGTGACGGCCCGCGCCGGGAACGCTGCGACACCGGACTGCAGATGGTCGAGGACGCGATGCCGTACTTCAAGCGTATGCATGAGATGACCGTCGATCATGCTCACGAGGAGATCCAGCTCTTCGCCAACGACATCTCCGGGATGCTGTTCGAGACCACCTACTACGTGCCCGGCTTCGCCGCCGATTACAAGGCAGCCGACCAGCGGCCGTCCTACGCCCACCTCAAGCGTCAACTGCAGGCCATGCAGTGGCTGCGCGGCGGGACACGCTGGGTGCTGAAATCCCCGCAGCATCTGGAGCAGTTCCGCGTGTTGTACGACACCTTTCCGGACGCGACATTCGTTGTGACACATCGTGATCCGGTCGAAGTGACCCGGTCGATGGTCACCATGGTGGCCTACGGCGCGCGGATGGCATGCGACCGTCCCGATCCGGCACAGATCGGCCGGTACTGGCTCGATCGCGCCCAGGATCTCCTCGGCGGATGCCTGCGAGACCGGGACATACTGCCGGCCGACCAGTCGATCGACATCCGGTTCACCGACTTCATGGCCGATGAGCAGCGGACCCTGCGCGCCGTCTACGAGGTCGCCGGTCAGCCCTATGACGAGCAGGTGCGGGCGGCGATGGAGGACTTCATGTCGTCGCACCCGCGCGGTCGGCACGGCGAGGTGATCTACGACATGGCGGACCTCGGCCTGGACGCCGGCGATGTCGGCCGGCGGCTGGCCGCCTACCGGGACCGGTTCGTCGGGTCGTGAATTCAGGCCGGGCCCTGAAGTTAGATCGGACCCCGAGCCGTCATCTCGACCATCACCTTGCCGCACTCCCGGCTGGCTTCCAGAAACTCCACCGCCGCTCCGACCTCCGCCAGCGCAAACCGGTCGGTGATGAGCGCGGACAGGTCGCGGCGTGCCAACAGCTCGATCGCGTCGGCGAACCGCTCCGGGTATTCCATGGACCCGCGGATGGTGAGTTCCTTCATCAGCACGTTGATGAAGTTGACCGGCACCGGCGCGTAGTGCAGGGCCACGACACTGATCCGGGCGCCGCGGCGTGCGCGGTCGATGATGCCGGTGAGTACCCGGCCGGATCCGGATGCCTCGATGAAAACCTCGGTGGCCGGTGCGGTGCCGTAGGTCAGCGGCACCTCGCCGTGGATGCGGGCCAGCTCGCGCCAGGGGCTCTGCTCGGCCGGGTCGATGGTGGCCGAGGCGCCGAGCGTGCCGGCCAGGGCGCGACGGGTGGCGGACAGGTCGATGCCGACGATGTCGGTCAGCCCGCGGTCGGCCAGTGCGGCGATGGCCGCCAATCCGATGGGGCCGCAGCCGAACACCGCAACCCGCTCACCGCGTGCGGCGTCCGCCTGCTCGACGGCGTGCATGCCGACCGCGACCGGCTCCGCCAGCGCCGCCACCTCCAGCGGCATGCCGTCTGGAACCGGATACAGCCGGTCACCCCGCGCGGCCTCGCGGACCACGACGGCGTCGGCCAGGCCGCCCTCCGGGGCGCCGCTGCCGATCCGGCCCAGGTCGTCGTCGCCGGGATGGACGACGACCCGCTGCCCCACCGCGACTCCGCCCACCTCGGCGCCGATCTCGCGTACCACCCCGGCGAACTCGTGGCCCAATGGCATCGGCTCGCCGTTCGGCCCGGCCAGACCGCCCATCCGGATGTAGCTCAGGTCGCTGCCGCAGAGACCGCAGGCGTGGACGTCGACGATGACGTCGCGCGGACCGCAGGCCGGCAGGTGCACCGGGTCCAACGAGACAACCCCCGGCGCGAGGACGCGTGCCTGATGGATCATGGGTGCCGACAGTATCGGTGCGGAAGGCGGTCAGGTGATAGATCTCGACGACCTGACCAACCCTGTTCTGACCGACCTGCAGCGGCAGATCCTCGATTACACCGAACCCCGCGAGGTCCGCTTCGACCCCGACCAGATGCTCGCCGAGGCGGCGGCGGAGGCCGGCCTCACGCCGGACTGGGACGGCCTGGCCGACGAGGACGGTCTGGCCGGACGCCTGCAGGCCCATATCGCCGCCATCGAGGCCGACACCGGGTTGCGCCAGCTGGCCCGAAGCACCCTGCGCGCCAGGATCGTCCGCCTGTTGCGCAACCGGCTGTCCCTGACCGATCTGATGCGCCGCTATCCCGAGATAGGCGACATCGAGATCGACAGCCCGCTGATCGTGGTGGGCATGCCCCGGTCGGGAACCACCCATCTGGTGAACCTGATCGCCCGGGATCCGCGCCGCCGGGCACTGCCCTATTGGGAGAGCCAGGAACCCATCCCCGCGCGCGGCCAGGGGCCCGGCCCCGACGGCATCGACCCACGGTATGCCCGGGCCAAGGCCGAGCATGACGCGCTGATGGCCAGCGTTCCCGCCGTCGCCGCCATGCACGACCGTTTCCCGGAGGCCATCGAGGAGGAAGTCGAACTCCTCGACCTCGACCTGGCCTCATACATCCTGGAATGGCACGCCCGGGTTCCGGCGTGGCGGGACTTCTATCTCGGCCTCGACCAGACCCACCACTACGCCTACCTCAGGCGAGTCCTGCAGGCGCTGACCTTCCTGCGGGGCCCGCGGACGTGGGTGCTCAAATCACCCCAGCACGCCGAGCAACTCGGCCCACTGATGGCCACCTTTCCCGACGCGACGGTGGCCTTCACCCACCGCGACCCGGTGGCGGTGATCCAGTCGGCGATCACGATGATGGCCTACTCCGACCGGATGCGCCGGCACAGCATCGACCCCGACTGGCTGGTCGATTACTGGAGCGACCGGATCCACCGCCTGCTGAGCGCCTGCGTGCGCGACCGTCACCTCGTCGGTGAGACGCACAGCGTCGACATCGGCTTCCACCACCTCAACGGCAACGAGATGCCGGTCCTGGCGGACCTCTACGACCGGGCCGGCGTCGAGTTGACCCGCAACGTCGCCGAGCGCTTCCGGACCTACACCGAGACCAACCGCCGCGGCGCGAAGGGGGCGATCCCCTATGACATCCGCCGCCACTTCGGGGTCGACCCCGCGCAGTTAAGGGATCGTTTCGCCTTCTATTTCGACCGCTTCGACGTTCGCCCGGAAAGCTGATCGACGTGACCGAACCGACCCCGCCGCAACCCGTATGGAGGACCCGCCCCGGCGCCGAGGCGATGGCCCCGGCGTCGGCCGATCGCGCCGAGCAGGTGGCGCCGGGCATCTGGTGCTCCCCCGGGCTGACGAACTCCTACTTGCTGACCACCGCCGGCGGCCGGGTCGTGGTCAACACCGGGATGGGCTTCGAGGCGCCTGTGCACCGGGCCAACTTCGACGCCGTCGACACCTCGCCGGTCACGCACATCATCATCACCCAGGGCCACTACGACCACGTCGGCGGAATCGACACCCTGCGCGACCCGCAGACCAAGGTCGTCGCCCAGGCCAACTGGCGCACCTGGCGCGACGACAACGACCGTCTGCTGAACTACCGGGTGGCCCGCAGCGCGTTCGCCTTCCGAGACCGGCTCACCGAGGGCATCGCCGCAATTGCCCGCCGGTTCGGGACGCTGCCTGCGCAGAGTGTGCTGACCGCCGACATCGAGGTGACCGACCGGCTGACACTGCAGGCCGGCGACCGCACACTCGAATTGATCGCCACACCCGGCGGGGAGACCACCGACTCCATGGTGGTGTGGCTGCCGCAGGAGCGGATCTGCCTGTGCAGCAACACCTTCGGACCGGTGTTCGGCCACATCCCCAATCTGGTCACCATGCGCGGCGATCGCTATCGCGACGCCCTGACCGTCCTCGACACCATCGAGCGGGTGCAGGAGCTGCGGCCGGAGATCCTGTTGACCGGGCACTTCGCCCCCATCGTCGGAGCCGATCTGATCGACGCCGAACTCACCCGGCTGCGCGACGCGGTGCGCTACGTCCACGACCAGACCGTCGCCGGCATGAACGCGGGCAAGGATGTCCGCACGCTGATGGCGCAGGTGACACTTCCCGATCACCTCGCCGTCGGTGAGGGGTACGGGAAGGTGTCCTGGGACGTGCGGGCCATCTGGGAGAATTACTCCGGCTGGTTCCATCACCGCTCCACCACTGAGCTGTACCCCGTCGGTCCCGACGCGGTGAGTTCCGATCTGGCGGAACTGGCCGGGACCGGGCCGCTGGCCCGGCGAGCCCGCGAACACCTCGACGCCGCGCGCCCGGTGCAGGCCATCCACCTCGCGGAGATCGTGACCGCCGCCGATCCGCAGCATCGCGAGGCCCGCGCCGTGCTCAAGGATGCGCACGAGGTCCTCCTCGCCGGCAGCGTGAACTTCTGGGAAAGCGCATGGCTCACCACACAGATCGAGAGGTACACATGACCGCACGCGTCACATTCGACTTCAGCGGGACCCGTGCCCTGATCACCGGCGCCACCAGTGGGATCGGCCATGCCATCGCGATGATCTTCCGCGACAGCGGGGCCGAGGTGACGGTCACGGGCACCAAACCCACCGCCGGCGACTACGACACCGACCTGTCCGGGATGACCTACCGGCAGCTGGTGCTCACCGAACCCGACTCGATCGCCGAGGTGGCCGGCGGCCTCGACGCGCTCGACGTCCTGGTGAACAACGCCGGTGCCAACTTTCCCGGCGGACTCGATGAGTCCGACCCGGACGGCTTCGCCGCGTCGGTGGACCTCAACCTGATGGGCCCCTACCGGTTGACCGTCGCGGTGCGCCGCGCCCTGAAGGCCAGCACCGCGACAGGCGGCGCCAGCGTGGTCAACCTGGCTTCGATGTCGGCGCTGCGCGCGGTCACGATGGTGCCCGGGTACAGCGCCGCCAAGTCGGGCATCGTCAACCTCACCCGCAATCTCGCGGTCAAATGGGCCAAGGACGGCATCCGCGTCAACGCCGTCGCGCCCGGTGTCATCGACACCCCGATGACCGCGCCCATGCAGGGCATCCCGGAGATCATCGACACCGAACTGGCACATGTGCCGCTGCGCCGGTTCGGAACGCCCTCTGAGGTCGCCTCCGCGGTCGCCTTCCTGTGCACCGAGCAGAGCAGCTACATCAGCGGGGCGGTCCTGGTGGTCGACGGCGGCTCGGACTGCATCTGAGGGCAGCCGCGTACCCTTGGTCCGTGGGTCGATCGAAGCGGATCATGGTCGCGTGCGCGCTCAGCGCCGCGGCACTGCTGGCGACGGCGCCCGTCGCGCTTGCCGAACCTGAACCCGTGCCGCCGTCCCCGCCGCCTCCCGCGCAGCCTTCCCCGGCGCCGCCCGCGCAGACGTCCCCGGCGTCGGCCGGTCCTTCGCCGGCGATCAGCGCCGACGGCACCTACGCCGTGGGCGCCGACATCGCCGCCGGCGTCTACGCCTCGGCGGGCCCGGCCGACGGCGGCACCTGCTACTGGAGACGGATCGGCGCGGACGATGCCACACTGGGCAACGCGCTCACCAAACAGCCCCAATTGGTGGTGATCGAGCCCACCGATGTCGCGTTCAAGACCAACGGCTGCCAGCCGTGGCAGCTCAGCACCGACGCCCCGCCCGCGCAGACCCCGCCGTGGCTGGCACAGCTGCAGCTGCGGCACAATCTCAACATCCTCAACGGCCTGGCCGGCCAATCCGGCAACGGCCAATTGCCGCCGTACTGAGTCGCACTCATGCGGTCCGTCGCGGTGCTGCTGGCATCGGTGTTCGCAGTGGCCGGTTGCGGCCCCCCGCCGCCGGCCGACCGGCTGGCAGTCTTCGCGGCGGCCTCTCTCGCGCGCGTGTTCACCGAGTTGAATTCGGCTGCACCCGCCGCTGATTCGGATACCCGCATCGAGTTGACCTTCGCTGGAACGGCCGATCTTCTGGCTCAGCTCGCGGCCGGCGCCCGTGCCGACGTGTTCGCCACCGCCGACGCCGCCACCATGGAGAAGGCCGCAGCTTTGGGGCTGGTCACCACATCGGTGGCATTCGCCACCAACACCTTGACCATCGCGGTCGCACCCGGAAACCCGAAGCAGATCAACGGGTTGCGGGATCTGGAAAGGGTGACCGTGGCGGCCTGCGCGCCGCAGGTGCCGTGCGGCGCCGCACTGGCCCGCATCGATGCGGCCACCGGCGTGGAACTGGACCCGGCGAGCGAGGAGACCTCCGTCACCGACGTCCTTAACAAGGTTGTCACCGGGCAGGCCGACGCCGGCCTGGTGTATGTGACCGACGCGCGCTCCGCGGGCGACGACGTGACGGCGGTGCCGTTCCCCGAATCGGTGATGGCGCCCAACACCTACCGCATCGCCGTCACCCGTGACGCGGCCGACCCGGCCCGCGCGGCACGGTTCGTCGACCTGGTGACCGGACCGGCCGGGCGGGATGTGCTGCGCCGGGCGGGGTTCGGCGAACCCTGATCGCCGCGTGCGGTTACCGTCTGCTGGTGATCGTGCTGCTTCCTCCTTCGGAGACCAAACGTGCCGGGGGTGACGGACCGCCGCTGCGACTCGACCGGCTGAGCACGAAGGAATTGGGCGCGCTGCGCTCAGAACTCGTCGATGATCTCGTGTCGCTGGCCGCCGATCCGCAGGCCTGCCGCGCCGCGCTGGGTATCTCGGCGACCCAGGACGCCGAGATCGAACGCAACGCCGCACTGCGCACCTCCCCCACGCTTCCCGCCATCCACCGTTACACCGGGGTGCTCTACGACGCACTGGACGTCGACTCGCTCACCTGCGCCTCCGCGGCCCGTGCGCGAGCCAGGCTCGCGATCGGTTCGGCACTGTTCGGTCTGCTGCGCGCCGATGACCCGATCCCCGCCTACCGGCTCTCGGCCGGCTCGAAACTCCCCGGCCACCCGGCACTGGCCACCCGGTGGCGCCCGGTGCTCGAACCGGTGCTGGCCGACCTCGCCGCCCGCGAACTGGTGGTGGACCTGCGTTCCGGGGCCTACGCCGGCCTGGGGCGGCTGTCGGCGGCGGTACACGTCGACGTGGTGGCCGAGCACGCCGACGGCCGCCGCTCCGTGGTCAGCCACTTCAACAAGGCGCACAAGGGCCGGCTCGCCCGTGCGCTGGCCGCCGCGGCGCGTGAACCCGGTGATGCTGCGGCAGTGGCCGCCGTCGCCCGGCGAGCCGGCATGCGGGTGGAACGCGAAGGCGATTCACTGACGATCGTCGTGAGCGCGTGATGAGGTTGACGCTGTGAGTTCGCGCTGGCAGGACGCCGATGTAACTCGCGGTGCCGATTACGACGCCCGCTGGCAGGAACTCATCGACTCCGGCAAGAACATCCACGGCGAGGCAGATCTCGTCGCGCTTCTGCTGGCCGACCGCGGCGAAGGCCGCGTGCTGGCTGACCGCGGCGGAGGCCGCGTGCTGGCTGACCGCGGCGGAGGCCGCGTGCTGGCTGACCGCGGCGGAGGCCGCGTGCTGGACGCCGGTTGCGGCACCGGACGGGTGGCGATCGAACTCGCCGTGCGCGGCATATCGGTGACCGGTGTCGACGCCGATCCGCAGATGCTCTCGACCGCACAGGCCAAGGCGCCCGAATCCGATTGGGCCCAATGCGATCTGACGGATACGGGTCGGCTCGCCGCGGTGGCACCCGGCCCCTTCGACCTGGTGCTGCTCGCCGGAAACGTAATGGTCTTCCTCGAACCCGGGACCGAACGGCAGGTGCTGGCCAACCTCGCCGACCGGCTGGCCCCCGACGGCCTGCTCGTGGCCGGCTTCAGCCTGCTCGCCGATCTCACCCTTGAGCGCTATGACGAACTCGCCGGCCAGGCCGGCCTGCACCTGATTAAGCGCTGGGCGACCTGGGACCGGGCCCCGTTCGACGGCGGCGAGTACGCGGTGTCGGTGCACCGGCGATGAAACTGACCGTCGGCGCCGCACCGGACCAGTACCACGCCTTCACCACCCGGCTGACCGCGAGCGGCTACCAGGCGATCACGATGCGGGTGGTGGCGGGCTGCATCGTCGCCCTCGGAATCCCGTCTCTGCTGGCGGGCGTGGTGCCGCCCGCCGCGCCGTGGCCCGGCTTCCGGTTCACCTACATTGCGATCGCGTTCGGGTGCCTGGCCCTGGCGGCGCCCTGGTTGCGTTACCGGTGGCCGAGCCGGCGGCAGTCCGCGACTGTGGTGGTGGTCGGAACACTGGCGCTGGCCACGGGATCCCTGGCGACGATCGACCCGGTGTCCGGGCTGCTGGTCGGCACGTCCTTCTGTTTCATCCTCGGCTTCACGGCGCTGTTCCACAGTTCGCGGCTGCTGGCCTTCGTTGCGGTGATCGCCGGGATCACACTGGTGGTGAACACGGCCCGGATCGCGGCCGCTGCGCTACCCAACGCCATCGCGCTGGCGATCCCGGTACTGCTGCTGTTCGTGGTGGTCACGTTCGGTTGCCGGACCATGGCCCAGGTGGGCGGCTCCGGGGATGCGCATTACGACGTCGATCCGCTGACCGGACTGCTGACCCGCGGATCGTTCTACGAACGCACCTCCGAGCTCATCGGTGCCCGCTACCGCGACGAGGACCGCTACCTCGCGGTGGCCGTGGTCGACATCGACGGGTTCGCGGCGATCGCCAGCGTGCAGGGCGGCCGGGGCGCCGACGATGCCCAGTCAGCGGTCGGGCAGGCGTTGCGCGAGACGACCCGCCGTGAGGCGGTGGTCGCACACGTCGCACGAGGCGAGTTCCTGATCGCCGACATCTTCCCCACCGTCGACCCGGCGCCGCTGGTCGAACGGATCCGCGGTGCGGTGGCGGCGACCCCGCTGGGAATCACCGCGAGTATCGGCGCGGTCAGCGCCCGGCTGCTCCCCCTGATCAGCAGGCCGCCGCATGAGGTCCTCGACGAGATGATCGCGACGGCCTCGACCGCGATGGCCGACGCCCGCCGACGCGGCGGGAACCAGGTCTCCTACATCCTCGATCTGCAACTGAACGCGGACTGAGCCGGCCTCAGGCGTCGCCGGCGTCGATGAGGGCGCGGCGCAGCAGATGCATCGCCACCGTGGTGGAGCGATCGCGCACGTCCGGGCGCTCACCGGGTATCCGCACACACCGTGTCATCACCTGGCCGTCGCGCAGCGCGACGGCGAACCACACCGTGCCCACCGGCTTGTCAGGCGTGCCGCCGCCCGGACCGGCCACCCCGGTGATGGCCACCGCCGTGTCGGCGCCGAATCGGGCGATCGCGCCGCAGGCCATCGCTTCGGCCACCTGCGCCGACACCGCACCGTGCTCGTCGATCAGCGCTGGTTCCACACCGAGCAGCCCTGACTTGATCTCATTGGCGTAGGCGACCACCCCGCCCGCGACGTAGGCCGACGAGCCCGGCCGGTCGGTGAGCCTGGCGGCCAGCAACCCTGCGGTGCAGGACTCGGCGGTCGCGATGCGCCGGCCGGTCAGTAGCCGGGCCACCTGCTCGTCCACCGATGCGCCGTCCTCGGAAAAGATGGTGGCGCCGTGGCGCTCCCGTACCAGATCGAGCAGCCTCCGGTAGGCCTGATCGCTGTGCGGCTCGTAGCGCGTGACCATCTCGAGCTCGCCGCGCCGCAGGCAGGTGGTGATCTCCAGGGCGTCGAATCCCGGAATGGTCGCGGCCTCGCGCAGCGTATCGGCCAGTCCCGACTCGGCCAGGCCGAACATGAGCACGGTGTCCTGGCGGTAGATCGTCCGCCCGGCGATGGCCTGCTGTACGGCGTCGGTCGCCATGGCCGCCGGCCACATACCCTGCAGCTCCTTGGGCGGGCCGGGCAGCACCACCACGGTCGGCGTGCCGGGGAGCACCGCACCGGGCGCGGTGCCGACCGGGTCGAGGACGGACGCGCCCTCGGGCACCATGGCCTGTTTACGGTTGGCCTCGCGCACCGCGGTGGTGTCGACGTCCGGGAACCGGGCCATCCACTTGTCGACGATCGCCGCGATACGGGCCTCCATTGCCCTGTCGAGCCGCAGCTCCCGGCCGCAGAACCGGGCGACGGTGGCCAGCGTCATATCGTCGGCGGTCGGACCCAGCCCGCCGGTGGTGACGATCAGGTCCACACCCTCGTCGCGCAGGAATCGCAACTGGGCCTCGATATCGGCACTGCGGTCGCCGCAGATGGTGATGTGCGCCAGTTCGACGCCCAGTTCCAGCAGCCGGTCAGCCACCCACGGGCCGTTGCGGTCGGTGACCCGCCCGGTCAGGACCTCTGTGCCAGTGACCAGGATGCCCGCCCGAGCACTCATCGAGTGCCGGTAGCCCCGGGCGCGCGCACGACCAGCGGGGTGGCCGGGAAGCAGGCCGCCAGTTCCGACCGCGACCTGCGCAGCGCGGCCGTCCCGTAGCCCTTTTTGCGGTGCTGCGGGTGAATCCAGATCCGCACGTTCACCTCACCGCCGGCCAGCTCGCCGAAGACCATCCCGACCTTCTCCTCGCCGTCGGTGGCGACGAACCAGGCTGCCTCCTCGGCCTTCAAACGTTCACGGGCTGAACGGATCTCATCATCAAGACTGCCGGCGGGAGAACCGGAACCATCTCCGGCGGCTCCCATCTCCTCGGTGCGCACAGAGAAGATGTCACGGTCGGAGTCGTGCGAGAAGGCCCGCAGTCGCAGGGTGTCGTCCGCGCTGGCGGGCCGCTCGCCGGCGGCGAAGCTCAACCGGCTGTTGAGGTCCTCCAGCTCGGCCGCTATCCGCCGGCGCGATTCGGTGGTGAGCTGATGGAAGGACATGTTCATCACCGCCTCGGCCCCGATCCGCGGCGCCCCCAGCAGGGCCGCGATGGACTCGATCGCCGACTCCCGGTCGGCGGAGTCGACGATGGCGTCGAGAACCTCGTGTCGCCGTTCGAGCGCGTTCATCAGGGCATCGGCAATGGCGCGCCTCGTGACGGCACGGTCCTGGTCGGTCATGAGGCCAAGCCTAGACAGCGCCGCCCGCCGCCGCTGCCTCTGCCAAGATGAACGCCGTGACGGCGAGGGTGGTGGCGATCTTCGCCGTCATCGCACTCGTGCTCTGTGCCGGCGACTTCCGTTCGGCTGCCCCGCCCGCCCCGCAGCCCACCGAAGACGTGGTCCTCGCCGACGGCTGGCGGCTGAGTTCGGCGCAGACCGTGACGGCAGGAGGCGCCGAGCTGTCCTCGATTCAGTTCGACGACTCCACGTGGGTGCCGGTGCGGCGGATGCCCGCGACCGTGCTGGGCGTCCTGCAGGACGCCGGCGTCTACCCCAACCTCTACTACGGCAAGAATCTTCTGACCGAGGTGCCGCAGGATCTCTACCGGCAGGACTGGTGGTACCGGACCACGTTCACCGCGCCGGCGGGTCTGCAGACCTACCGGCTGGACTTCCCGGGAATCAACTACCGGGCAGACATCTGGCTCAACGGCCATCAGATCGCCGACAGCCGCCGCGTCGTCGGGATGTACAACGCCCACGACCTCGATGTCACCGCGCGGGTCATTCCCGGCGGGCGCAACGCTGTCGCGGTGCGGGTGATCCCGGAGCGGGCAATCCAGGACGTGGACGGGGTCGAACTCGCCGACAGCTGGTATGACTGGATCAACTGGCGCTACCTCGGATACCGGGGGCCGGGTACGAACCCAGCCGGCGGCGTTTCCTTTGTTCCGGACCGCAATGCCGGCATCTTCAAGCCTGTCACCCTGCGGGCATTCGGCCCGGTCGACATCGGCCCGTCGACGGTCAACACCGAGCTTTCGCTGCCCGACGCCGGCACAGCCCGGCTGACCGTGCACTCAAGCGTGCGCAACGACACCGCCGAACCGGTGGGCGGCGTCCTGAGTGCCACCATCACCCGGCCGGGCACGCCGACGCGCACCGTCGCCCAACCCGTCGCGCTGGGCCCGCGCGAACAGCGCGATATCACCTTCGCGCCGGAGGACTTCAGTCAACTCATCGTGGCCGAACCGGACCTGTGGTGGCCCTACACCATGGGTGATCCCGCCCTCTACGACATGAGGCTCGATTTCTCCCAGCGCGGCCGGGTCAGCACGACCCGATCGCTGCGCTTCGGCATTCGCACCGTCACCCAGGGCCGCGACGACGCCGCTGGGCCGGACGGCGGCGACTTCTATCTGCGGGTCAACGGCCGCGACCTTCTGATCCGCGGTGCCACCTACACGCCGGACCTGCTGTACTCCTACGACCCCGACCGCGACGCGGCGATCCTGCACTATGTGCAGGATCTCGGCCTCAACATGCTGCGGCTGGAGTCCAAGATCGCCTCGGAGCGTTTCGTCGAGATGGCCGACGAGATGGGCATCCCGCTGATGTACGGCTGGATGTGCTGCAACCAGTGGGAGCGCTGGCAGCAGTGGGATGCCGAGGACCGCAGGGTCGCGCAGGAGAGCATGCGGTCGCAGATCGAAATGCTGGCTCCGCACGCCTCGGTGTTCGTCTGGGCCAACGGCAGCGACGGCCGCCCGCCTGAGGCGGTGCTCAACGGTTATCGCCGCATCCTGCGGGAGTCGCACTGGCAGAACGCCACCGTCGACACCGTCTCGGCGTTCGCCCGAAACGCCGACGGAAGCCCGCTGTGGGACGGCATCCAGATGTCGGGGCCGTACAGCTGGCGACCACCCGCCTACTGGTTCGCCGGCCGGTACCCGGCGACGCGGGGCGCGTCCGCCGAGCAGGGCGACAACGAGCACATCCCACCGTTCGCCAGCCTGCGCAAGTTCATCCCGCCGGACAAGCTCTGGCCGATCAACGACACCTGGTACTTCCACGCCGGCTCCAATGCGCAGAACTCCACCCTGACCAACGTGCGCCGCGTGGTGGACCGCCGCTACGGCCTGTCGTCGGACGCCGAGACGTTCACCGCGAAAGCTCAACTCGCGCACTACGAGAGCACCCGTGCGCAGTTCGAATCCTTCGCCGCCGGCGGCTGGGACAGCCACAAGATGACCATCTACTGGATGCTCAACAGCCACTGGCCGTCCTTTTTCGGCAACATCTTCGATTACTACCTTCGGCCGGGCGGTGCCTATTTCGGTGCCAAGAAGGGCCTGCGTCCGCTGTCGGTGGTGTTCGACTCCTACGCCACCGGCGACCGCAAGCAGGCGAAGGTCAGCGTGGTCAACCAGACCGGAGAGGCGCGAGCGGACCTGCGGGTGCGAGTCAGGGTCTACGACCTCGGTGGCCGACTGCGCGATGACCGCACCGCCGACGGGATCGACGTGGCCTCCGGCGCGGCGGCCCAGGCCCTGACCCTGCCGCCGGGTCTGTCCGACTCGCCTGTCTTCTTCGTGCGCTGCGAACTCCTCGACCCCGGCGGTGCGCTGCTCGCCGACAACGTCTACTGGCAGTCGCAGACCGCCGATGACCTCGGACCGCCGTCGAATGACACGGCATTCGACTCCAGGCAGATCAGCTGGGCCGATATGACGGCACTGGCCGTCATGCCGAAGGTCGCCCTGGATGTGTCGGCGCGCCGCGACGCCGACGGGGCGGTCACCGTGCGACTGCGCAACCCCACCGCGCGCATCGCCTTCTTCGAACGGGCCGAACTGCTCCCGGCCGGCCCGCCGGAGCGGACCGACGAGATCCTGCCGGTCACCTACGACGACAACTACGTCACGGTGTTCCCGGGTGAGACGGTCGAGGTGCGAGGCCGGGTACTGCCCGGTGGCCCCGCTCCGGAATGGGCCCGCGTCACCGGTCACAACAGCGCGCCGGTGGTCGTTCCGGTGCGCTGAGGACCTACCCTCGGTACCGGCACACCGGAAGGGACGGACATTGCTGGAGAAGGCCTTGGTCGTGGCCGCTGCTCTGGCCGGATCAGTGTTCACGGCGGTCGGCATCGTGGTGCGTCAGCGCGCCACCACCGACGTGCCCGCCGACCGCGGGGTGAGCGTCCTGATGCTCAGGACGCTGCTGCGCCGCCGGCTGTGGTGGGCGGGAACCGCCGCCGCGGTGATCGGCTACGCCTTCTACGCCGTTGCGCTGGCCTACGGTTCACTGCTGCTGGTGGCACCGCTGCTGGTGTCGGCGCTGCTGTTCGCACTGCCGCTGAGCGCCTGGCTGGCACATCGCCGGGTGAGCCGTGCCGAGTGGGGCTGGGCGGGCGTGCTCACCGTGGCGCTGGCGGTGTTCGTCGCTCTGGCGCGGACCGCACCGGGTGACTACGAGGGTTCCGAGGCGCCTGCCGTCGCGCTGGCCGCGGCCAGTGTCGTGGTCGTGGCGGCCTGCCTCGTCGTGGCCGGGCGGTTCTCCGACTGGCGGCGCGCCATCCTGCTGGCTCTGCCGGTCGGCCTGATGTTCGGACTGGTCGCCGTCCTGACCAAGGTGGAGATGCACATCCTCACCCAGGACGGTGCGCTGCGGGCGATCACCTCGCCGGTGACCTACGCCCTGATCGCGATCGCGGTCATCGCGACCCTGCTGCAGCAGTCCGCCTTCCACGCCGGCTCGCTGAAGGCCTCAGTGCCCGCGATGCTGGTGCTCGAACCGGTGGTCGCCGTGCTGGTGGGTCAGATCGTGCTCGGTGAGCACCTCACCGTCAGCGCACCCAGCGCGGTCGCCCTGGGTGCCGCGCTGGCGGCGATGGCCGCGGCCACCATCGCCCTCGGCCGCGACGAGGGGGCGTTCGAGGACGAGCTGGAGGCCAGCGCCCGGGCAGCTGATGTCCGTCGCTGATCCGCTCGCGCAGATCGCCGCCGGCCCGGCCGGCCCGTCGGTGGGTGCGTTCTTCGACCTGGACGGCACCCTGGTGGCGGGCTTCACCGCCACCTCCCACGCCGGCGATCGTCTTCGCCGACGCCAGGCCAGCCCCGGTGAGGTGCTCGGCGTCATCGAGGCCTCGGTGCGCTACCGGCTGGGCCGGATGCAGTTCGACCGGTTGCTCACCAGGGCGGCGACCTTTCTGCGTGGGGAATCGCTGAGCGAGTTGGATGCCGTCGGCGAGCGGCTGTTCGCCGAACGGGTGGTGCACAAGGTCTACCCACTCATGCGGCGCATCGTCGATGCGCACCGCGCCCGCGGCCACACTCTGGTGATGAGCTCGTCGGCGCTCACCATCCATGCCGAACCGGTAGCCCGCGCGCTGGGTATCGGCGATGTCGTGTGCAACACGTTCGAGCTCGACGCGAACGGTCTGCTGACCGGCAGGGTGGCGCGGCCCATCGTGTGGGGACACAGGAAAGCCGATGCGGTGCAACGCTTCTGCGCGGCCCGCGACATAAATCTTGCATCGAGCTACTTCTACGCCGACGGCGATGAGGACGCGCCGCTGATGGAACTGGTGGGCCATCCGCGACCGGTCAACCCGCGCTCGGGACTGGCCGCACTGGCGGCCACCAGGGGCTGGCCGGTGCTGCGTATCGCGGCACCCCCGAAGCCACCCCGACGGCGGGGACGCTGACGCCGGTTACATCGCGCGATGCGGGACGTCAGTGATCAGACCGCCGTCGACCACGAACTCCGACCCGGTGGAGAACGACGACTCGTCACTGGCCAGGAACAGCACCAGAGCGGCGACTTCGTCCGGGGTCCCGGCCCGGCCCATCGGGGCAGTCACCATGTCGTCGGGCAGGTGCTTGGTCATCGGGGTGCGGATGAAGCCCGGGTGAACCGAGTTCACCCGGATCTTCTCCGGCGCCAATTCCAGCGCGACCGACTTGGTGAGCCCGCGCAGGCCCCACTTGGAGGCCACGTAGCTGTGCACCCAGGCGGCGCCGCGCATGCCCTCGATGGACGAGATGTTGATGATCGACCCGCCGCCTGCGCCGATCATCGGCTCCAGCGCGGCCTTGATGCCCAGCATCGGCCCGGTCAGGTTCACGTCGAGCACCTTCTGCCAGCGTGCCATGTCGGCGGTCCTCAGCGGGGCGACCTGGACCATGCCCGCGTTGTTCACCAGCACGTTGAGCTTGCCGAAGGTCTGCAACGCGGTGTCCACGGCGGCCTGCCAGTCCTCGGTGCTGGTGACGTCGAGGTGCACGTAGCGCGCGGAGTCGCCCAATTCGGCGGCCAGTGCCTCCCCGTCCTCATCGAGGATGTCGCCGATCACGACCTTGGCACCCTCGTCGACGAGCATCTTGGCGCTCGCGCCGCCGATCCCGCGGCCGCGGGCAGCGCCGGTGATCAGTGCAACCTTGCCGTCTACGCGTCCCATGGCCGGTCACGTTACTAGAACCTGTTCCAGTTTTGGCTTCAGGTGCGCATACTGGCCGTCATGGCCATTCGCGTCGCACATATCGGAACCGGAAACGTCGGCAGGCTCGCGCTTGCCGAACTGATCGCCAACCCCGCCTTCGAACTGAGCGGGCTGTGCGTGTCCACGCCGGAGAAGGTCGGCCGCGACGCCGGCGAACTTGCCGGACTCGACGTCGTCACCGGGATCCTCGCCACCGACGACATGGATACCGTCCTGGCAGGCGAACCGCAGTGCGCCGTCTACTGCGCCATGGGCGACACCCGGATGCCCGACGCGATGAAGGATGTGGCGCGCATCCTGGCCGCCGGGGTCAACGTGTCGGGTTCGGCGCCCGGAGTGCTCCAATTCCCCTGGCAGGTGATCCCGGACAAGTACATCGAACGGCTGGAACAGGCGGCGCAGCAAGGTAATTCGAGTGTCTACATCAACGGTGTGGATCCCGGATTCGTTACCGACCTGATTCCGCTCGCCTTCGCCAGCACCTGTCGCAGCATCGAGCAGGTCCGCTGCATGGAGATCGCCGACTACGCCACCTACGACGGCGCCATCGTGATGTTCGACGTGATGGGGTTCGGCAAGCCTCCGGGCGAGGTTCCGATGCTCTTCCTGCCGGGCGTGCTGAGCGTGGCGTGGGGCACCGCGATCCGCCAGCTCGCCGCGGGGCTGAACCTGTCGGTGGACGCCATCACCGAGAGCTACGAACTCGAACCCGCACCGGAGGCCTTCGACATCGCCGCGGGCCACATCCCGGCCGGCGGCGTGGCGGCGGTCCGGTTCCAGATCAGCGGGATGTCCGGGGACCGGGCAGTGATCGTGGTGGAGCACGTCACCCGCCTGCGGGGCGACCTGCGCCCGGACTGGGCACAACCGGCCCAACCCGGCGGGTCCTACCGGGTGGAGATCACCGGCGAACCCTCCTACGCCGTCGACATCTGCCCCACCAGCCGCCTCGGCGACCACAACCATGCGGCCATCTCCGGCGCGGCCGGGCGGATCGTCAACGCGATCCCGGCCGTGGTTGCCGCACCGCCCGGCATCCGGACCACCCTGAACCTGCCCCTGGTGAGTTCGGTCAACCTGTTCGA
Source organism: Mycobacterium sp. (assembly GCA_018883075.1). Classification (GTDB taxonomy): domain Bacteria; phylum Actinomycetota; class Actinomycetes; order Mycobacteriales; family Mycobacteriaceae; genus Mycobacterium. Next base: position 9,335 of record VEQU01000021.1, on the reverse strand, counting down.
GGGTGGCTCCCTGCTCTGACCCCGGTCTGATCCTTCATGACCGCGTTGTCCGGCGGGTGACAGCCGCAGTTCGTCAGCGCACTCCGATGGCGATACCCGGGAACGGTCCGCCGTTGACGAACTGCGACAGGCACACCTTCCGCCACGCGTCACTGCCGATACTGCAGTTCAGAAGAGCTGTCTGGTCCGGTGCCGATCCGAGAACCCGGGGCGGACGGTTAGGTAGCGCGCAGTTGTCTACGTATGGATTGAACGGGACGATCCCGTTGTAGCACGGCGCCTGGCCGGGACCCGACGCCGCGACCGGGGCTGCGGTCAGGGCCAGCGCCGCCATTGCAACGAACAGCCCTGCCAAGGCATAACTACGCAGGATGGTCATGCCACCTCCCGCTTCGCACTCTCTACGATGTGCATTTCAATCAGTCTACGCTTCAGTGCGGGAGGGCTCTGCGATGACGGACGCGGCGCCGTCGGGGTGTCCCGCCATTGCCGGCCACCACCGAGATCCTCGCGTCCCTGTCCCGGTGATCAGCCTGGGCGTCCGCGCCGTCTCGCGGGTTTATGTCTATGCAGGCCATTCCCCGGCGCTCGTCGGGGTACTACGCTGAGAAACTAGAACACGTTCCAGTCAGCAGCCCACTGAGGAGCCAACCATGCACACCGCACTCTGCGACGAACTCGGTATCGAGTTCCCCATCTTCGCCTTCACCCACTGCCGCGACGTGGTCGTGGCAGTCAGCAAGGCGGGCGGGTTCGGGGTCCTCGGCGCGGTCGGCTTCACGCCCGAGCAGCTGGAGATCGAGTGCGCATGGATCGACGAGCACATCGGCGATCACCCCTACGGCGTCGACATCGTGATTCCGAACAAGTACGAGGGTATGAACGCCGACATGTCGGGCGATGAACTTGCCGAGATGCTGAAAAAGATGGTGCCCCAGCAGCATTTGGACTTCGCCAAGAAGATCCTCGCCGACCACGGCGTGCCGACTGCTGACGCAGACTCGAATGCTTTGCAGTTGCTCGGCTGGACCGAGGCGACCGCCACGCCCCAGGTAGAGGTGGCCCTACGGCACCCGAAGATGACGCTGATCGCCAATGCCCTGGGCACTCCCCCGGTCGAGATGATCAAGCACATCCACGAATCGGGCCGCAAGGTTGCCGCGCTGTGCGGCTCACCGGCCCAGGCGCTCAAGCACGCCGAAGCCGATGTCGACATCATCATCGCCCAGGGCGGCGAGGGCGGCGGCCACTGCGGCGACGTCGGCTCTATCGTGCTGTGGCCCCAGGTGGTCAAGGCGGTCGCGCCACGGCCAGTGCTGGCGGCCGGCGGGATCGGCAGCGGTGAGCAGATCGCCGCGGCCCTGGCACTGGGATGCCAAGGCAGTTGGTCGGGTTCGCAGTGGCTGATGGTTGAGGAAGCCCACAACACCCCCGTGCAGCAGGCCGCCTACGTCAAGGCCAGCAGCCGTGACACGGTGCGCAGCCGGTCCTTCACCGGCAAGCCGTGCCGGATGCTGCGCAATGACTGGACCCAGGCATGGGAGACCGCGGGCAACCCCGAACCGCTGGGAATGCCGTTGCAGTACATGGTGTCCGGCATGGCGGTGGCAGCGACGAGCAAGTACCCCAATGAGACCGTCGATGTGGCGTTCAACCCCGTCGGTCAGGTTGTCGGCCAGTTCACCAAAGTCGAGAAGAGCGCAGCCGTCATCGAACGCTGGGTGCAGGAATACCTGGAGGCGACCGGACGGCTCAACGAACTCAACGAGGCCGCGGCGGCGATCTGAGAAACCGCGGCCAGAACTGCGGGAAGCCCTAGGGTGTCTGCGGCGGGGTGACGATGCGGCCGTTTCCGCCGAAGCCCGAACGGAACACACCCTCCTGCCATCCCTGTGCACCCATGCACACCATCGGCAACCCGTCGGGCGACTGTGCCGCCGCCTGGGAGCCTGGGCACGGGGCGCCGACGGTCTGCACGCCGTACAACTTCGGGGAGATCACCCAGAAGCCGGTGTACGGCGGTGACGGCGAGTCCCACCCGAGGTATCCCTGGTTCGGGATCCAGTGGCAGGCCAGTGCCTCGCCACCGGGTCCGCGGCCGAAGATGAACCGCTCCCACTGGAAGCAGGGGGCGCTGAGGAACGCCTGATAGTTGATGCCCGGAACGTCACCGTCATAGGAAGGCTGAGGTCCGTCCGCCGCCGATGACGGCGCGAACGCGAACGCGCTGGCTGCCAGCGCTGTGACGGCAAGGACGAATCGGCGAAGCATGTTCCACCCTCGGGTCGAGTGTCCGGACTCCGTGGAGCCTACCGCCCGCAGCCAGCCCGTCTTGGCCGAATGCGCAGGAAATCCTGTTGATAGGCTGCGAGAACAGCAACTCGCGACTATTCGCAGGGGGCGGGGGTTCAGGTGGACGAGCGGTCTGGCCCCGCGCGCCGTTCCACCGGCCCGCTCCACGGCCTGGCAGTGCGCCCCGCAGAGACCCCGGGTCTGTGGTGTCAGGTCACCGCGTTGCCGCGCGGATGTCTCGGTCTGGCGATCGGCCACCAGGTCTCGGGCACACCGCAGCAGCCGGCAGCAGTGGTTGACGAGGCGCTGCGCGGCGGCGGCGATCCCGTCGAGGCGCTCGGTGCCCTCCAACCGCTCGGCGCCCTCGACGAGCCGGCCTGCTCGGCGCTGTGCGCGGTGATCGACCGGCCCGCGTCGCGAGTCTCCGTCAGCTCGGTGGGAGACATCGCCGCCGTCATCTCCGGCCCGGGATCCGGCCACCGCATGCTGCGTTGCCCGCCCGGTGAGCTGACCGCCGCCGATCTGAGTCCCGGGGACACCCTGCTGCTGTGCACCGCCGCCCCGGCCACGACCGGCATCCTTCTCGACGAGTGCACCGCGGCGCATCCCTGCCAAGCGCTGGACCGGATCGTGGATGCTGTGACCCCTGCTGCCGGCGCTGTGGTGGCCGCGCTCTACCGTCATCCGCCTGCTTCGCTTCAGATGAGCCTGCCGGCGGCGCCGTCCAACTTGGCCACGATGCGCAACGAATTGCGGCGGTGGCTCGCGCTCGCCGGCGTTGGTGCCGAGGACTCCGCTGATGCCCTGCTCGCCGTCGGCGAAGCAGCCTCCAACTCCGCCGAGCACTCGGTGGCCGGCGTCGCCCACGAGGTGACGCTCAGCGTTGAGGCTTGCGTCGGCGACGGCAGGTTACGGTTCACAGTGGCCGACAACGGGCGCTGGAAACCCGCCCGGGATTTCTCCGATCACCGCGGCCTCGGCATCAAGTTGATCAACGCACTGGTGGACGCCGCCGATCTGACGACCGGAGAGAACGGCACCACGGTGAGGATGCTCAAGGAGATGAGGCAATGACGGAAAGCCCCGGCTCTGCAGGCCCGGCCCGCTTCGCCGTGACGGCGGCATCCGCCGGCCAGCCACCCGTCGTTGCGGTCTCCGGCGACCTCGACCTGGCCAATGTCAATGAATTCGAGAATGCCCTGAACGGCGCCCGCGACGGATCCACCGCGCTGGTGGTGGATCTGACCGGGGTCGGTTACTGCGACAGTTCGGCGGTGCGGGCGCTGTTCAATCTCGCCGCCACGACCGATCTCACAATGGTTGTCGCGCCGAGCGGACACATCACGACGCTGCTCGGCATCTCGGGTCTGAACCGCGTCGCCGCCGTGATCACCAAGCAGTGAGACTGCCGATGCCCGCTCCCGTCTTCCACCCCCGCGATCCCGAAGTGGCGGGTGAGTACGCGCTGTTCGACCGCATCCTCGAACGGGTGCAGCGCGACCTGCCCACTGCCGTGGCGCTGGCGGTCTCGGTGCACGGCAGAAGTCACGACGGGCCCGCCGTGCTGGCCGCCCGCGGCCGCGGACGGGAGTTCATCGACGCGCAACTCACCGGAGGTCCGGTGGTCGACGCGTTCACCCACCAGGTTCCCGTGCTCAGCCCGGACCTGCGGTCCGATGACAGATGGCCCGGGCTCACCGCGGCGGCGCTGCAGGAGTCGCCCGGGCACACGCGGATTGAGCAGCTCCGCGGCGCGATCGCCGTGCCGGGCGTGTGGCGAGACGACGAGACAGTGGTGCTGTCCTGCGTGCTCGGTGAGCCCGCCGGCGTCGACACCGTGGTCACACTGATCGGCTACGAGCAACTGATCACCGCCGCGATGGTGGCCGCCGCGGCACAGGACAGCGCCCAGATCGTCGACATGCTGACCGTGCTGCAGTCCCGCGGGACCATCGAGCAGGCCAAGGGCGTGATCATGGGTCTGCTGCGCTGCGATGCCGAGACCGCCTGGTCCACCCTGCGCCGTGCCAGCCACGAATCGAACGTCAAGCTGCGTGTGCTCGCCGTGGCACTGGTGGAGCACATCGGTGGCGGTCCCGCCGAGCAGCCCACCGCCGCGCCGATCGTCCCCGACGAGACCGCCAGGCGGGCGGCCCGGTTGCTGTGGGCCGTGCTGACCCATGCCCCGCGGCCGGACGGCGAGTCCCCGACCGGGGCCTGATTCGTCGAGAAACGCCGCGTCGCCAGCGCCGGTTTCGGCAGCCGAGGTGGTTCGCTTGAGACGTGCCTACCTTCCGCGTGATCCTCGCCGCCGCGGCCGGTGTGTCGGCGGCGCTCGCCACCGCGGTCGCCGGTCCCCACATCGGGGTTCGCGCCGGCGCCGAGCCGTCAACCACCCCGACCTCCTCCACGTCGGCCCCCGCCACGTCGGCCCCCGCTACATCAACCGCGGCCACGTCGGCCTACCCCAGTGACCGGCAGGGCTACCTGGACTCGGCCGCACGCTGCGGCACCGACGAGGTTCTGATGGTGCACGGGCGCACCGTGCGCGCACTGGTCGCCATCTGCGTGGACGGTGACGCCGACCTGCTCTACCGCGGAGATCGGCTCAGTGACGGAGCATCCGTCGAACTGCCCGCCGGGCGCGCTTCGGACGGATCGATCGTCGCCACCAACGACGGCGTCACGTATTCGGTGTCTTCGGCGGCATTCCTGGTCTCGGAGGGCGACACGGTGCTCTACCGGGATCCGTGGGTGGAGTTCCGCGAAGGCCGCTTCGCCGAACCCGCCCCCAACACCACGACCACATCCGGGCCCCCGACGGTGAGCACCACGACGGTCACCATGACGCCGACGGTGACGTCCGCCACGACCCCCGGCTCAGGAGCGGACGGCTGAACGTGGTTTTCCCGCCAAGCCGCCGCGTGCCGAGCCGTCTCGGTGTAGGCATGAGATATGCCTGAACCGACCCTGCCGCCGGGGTTCGACTTCACCGACCCCGACCTCAATCAAGAGCGACTCCCCGTCGAGGAACTGGCCGCGCTGCGACGTACCGCACCGATCTGGTGGAACCCCCAACCGCCCGACTGGGGTTTCGAGGACGGCGGTTACTGGGTGATCACCAAACACAAGGACGTCAAAGAGATCTCCCGCCGCAGCGACGTCTTCTCAAGCCTGGAGAAGACGGCTATCCCGCGGTACAGGGACGGCACCTTCAGCGACCAGATCGAGCAGGGAAAGTTCGTCCTGCTCAACATGGACGCCCCGCATCACACGCATCTGCGGAAGATCATCTCGCGGGCGTTCACTCCCAGAGCCATCGAAGTTCTGCGCGACGACCTCGCCCGCCGTGCCGATGAGATCGCCAGGGAGGCGGCCGAGACCGGTTCGGGTGACTTCGTCGAGCAGGTGTCCGCCGAGCTCCCCTTGCAGGCGATCGCCGGTCTGATGGGCGTGCCGCAGGAGGAGCGCAAGAAACTGTTCGACTGGTCGAATCAGATGGTCGGCGACGTAGACCCGGAGTTCGCCGACAACGACGCCTTGGGAGCGTCAGTCGAATTGATCATGTACGGCATGGCGATGGCCGCCGATCGCGCCGCCAACCCGCGCGACGACCTGGTGACCAAGCTCGTGCAGGCCGACGTGGAAGGACACAAGCTCTCCGACGACGAGTTCGGCTTCTTCGTGATCCTGCTCGCTGTGGCCGGCAACGAGACCACCCGCAACTCCATCACCCACGGCATGGTGGCCTTCACCGAATTCCCCGAGCAGTGGGAGCTCTACAAGAAGTTGCGCCCCGTCACCGCCGTCGACGAGATCGTCCGCTGGGCGACCCCGGTCACCTCGTTTCAGCGCACCGCGCTGCGCGACTACGAACTCAGCGGTGTGACCATCAAGAAAGGTCAGCGGGTGGTGATGGTCTACCGTTCGGCGAACTTCGACGAAGAGGTCTTCGACGACCCCTTCAGCTTCAACATCCTGCGTGATCCGAACCCCCACGTCGGGTTCGGCGGCACCGGCGCGCACTACTGCATCGGCACAAGCCTCGCCCGCATGACCATCGACGTCATGTTCAACGCCATCGCCGACCACATGCCCGACCTTGCCCCCCTGAGCGGGCCGGAGCGGCTGCGCTCCGGCTGGCTCAACGGCATCAAGCACTGGGACGTCGACTATTCCGGCGGCAAATAGCCTGCGGCTCAAAGCGTTACCGCAGTAGCGCGATACCATTACAGGGTGGGCAAAACGGTCTGGTCGGTGGGGCCCGCCAACGGCGAGCTGCAAATCCGGACCGGGGTGGCGGGGCCGGCTGCCAAGATGGGACACCGCCTCACCATCGCGATGCAGTCCTGGGAGGCAACGGTCAGCTGGCGCGGAAGCACGCCGACGAGAGCGGCGCTCACAGTCGACGTCGACTCCCTCGAAGTTCTCAAGGGCTCCGGCGGTGTCACGCCACTGACCCCGCCGGAGCGTCTTCTCGCCCGCGCGAACGCCTGCAAGTCCCTGGACGCGAAGAAGTACCCGCGAATCACCTTCACCGCCGATGACATCTCCCAAACTCCCCTGGGTTACCGCCTCGCCGGCACGATCGAGATCCACGGAACATCGCGGCCGCAGACCGTCGAGCTCACGCTCGAGGACCGCGGCACCGAGTGGGCGATGTCGACCGAGGTCGAGGTGGTGCAGAGCGACTTCGGCGTCAAGCCGTACTCGCTGATGATGGGGACCCTGAAGGTGGCCGACGCCGTCACCGTCTCGTTGCGCGCCAGGCACCCGAAATGACGCTGAGGCAGGCTGCATGCGGATTCTGGCGGCATCCCTCACCGTGGGTGCTCGCCACCGCGCTGCTCGCCGCCGGTGCCGCGCGGGTACTAGTCGGCGACTGGACGGGCACCGACGCCCTGGTGCCCCTGATCCTCGCCATCGCGTTCCCATTAGTCGAGTGGGGTGTCCATGTTCTTGTTCTGCACTGGCGGCCGAGAAGGATCGCCGGCATCATCATCGATCCGCTGCTGGCCCGCAAGCACCGCGCACACCACGTCGACCCTCGCGATGCCCGCTTGACGTTCATTCCGCTGCAGTCATTGGCCGGCGCGCTCGTGTCTGCGATCGCGGTGTCGCTGTTGCTCTTCCCGCGCACCGGCACAGGACTGACGTTCCTGGTGATGGTGCTCGGCATCGGTCTGGTCTACGAATGGACCCACTACCTGGTGCATACGGACTACACGCCCAAAACCGTTGCCTACCGGTTCGTCAGGCGCAATCACCGGCTGCATCACTTCAAAAACGAGCACTACTGGTTCGCGGTCACGACGCCCGGTACCGCGGACCGCGTGCTGGGCACTTACCCGGATCCGAAGGCCGTCGTGACCTCACCGACGGCGCGTAATCTGCACGCGGCGCCGATCACGCCTTGACGACCACCGGGTCGCCGATACCGACCTGATTGAAATACCAGAGGGCATTGTCCGGGCTGAGGTTGATACAGCCGTGGCTGACGTTGGCATAACCCTGCGAGCCCACCGACCACGGCGCGGAATGGATGTACACCCCGCCCCAGGTGATCCGCACGGCATCGGCGACGGTGAGCTTGTAACCCTCCGGGTCGGTGAGCGGTATCCCGATGGTCCGGGAGTCCATCACCACCGACTTCTCCTTGCCCAGGACGGTGAACGAACCGATCGGCGTGGCGAACCGCGGCTTGCCCATGGACGCCGGCATCTGGCGCATGATCACGCCGTCGATGCTCACGGTGAAGGTGTGCGCCGAGATGCTCGCGACACCCAGCACCGTGGCGCCGGTGTCGAAATTGCGCTTGACTCCCCCGGCGTACAGCGTGATCTGCGAGTGCGCCGGCCAGAACCAGTCGGGGGTCCACTGGACCACGGTGTCGCTGCGCCACTCATACCGGCCCGTCATGGGAACGGGCGCATCGACGGTGATGCTGCGCTCGGCGGCCAACCGATCGGTCACCGGGCGCGCGAACGTGACGATGACGGGGTGGGCCACACCCACCCTCTGACCGTTGACCGGCGCGACGGCGGCCACCGGCGGTGTCGACGCCACCGTGCCCGGAAGCGTTGCGGCGGCCAGGCTGCTCGGGACCGAGAACGCCATCGCGGCCACAACCACTCCAGCGGCGGCCAGTGTCCGTCGAATCCTGGTCATGCCTCCCCTGTCCTCGCAGTTCCTACCCGATGGTGAAAGCCAGCAAACAGTCAGTGTAGAGGCCGACGGGCCGCAGCAGCGCACCCTGTGGCGGCGACACCCCGAGACGACACCGGCGATACAGTCCAACCATGTCTTCGCCCACCTCGCCCCAGTCCGGTCACCACAGTCACGACCACGGTCACAGTGTCCTCGACGAACTGCGGCCCCAGCACCGAGCGCTGCGTCAGGCCATCCCCGAGGTCTACCGCTCGTTCAACGAACTGGGCGCCGCTGCACTGGCCGAGGGTGCATTGCCGACCAAGGTCAAAGAACTCATGGCCATGGCCATCGGCGTGGTGCACGGGTGCGACGGCTGCATCGCCTCGCATGCACGCGGAGCGGCCAAGGCCGGCGCCGCCAAGCAGGAGGCAGCCGAGGCCATCGGGGTCGCGATCCTGATGCACGGCGGACCGGCAACCGTCTACGGAGCCCGCGCCTACCAGGCCTTCTGCGAGTTCGCGGACGCGACCGAGTCCCGCTGAGGTCTCGCTGACTCAGCTCTTCGGCGGCAGTGCGCTCACCATCGGGGTGTCCACCCCGAGCGGTCCGAGATCGGTGGCGCCGCCGGGCGCCCCGAGCGGAGCATTCCGGCCGGGCAGCACCTCGGTGAAGAAGGCGGCGTTGTCGGCGAGGAACCTGCGCTCGCCCTCGGGCAGGTCGTCCTCGAAATAGATCGCGTCGACCTCGCACAGCAACTTGCAGGCGCCGCAGTCCACGCACTCCTCGGCATTGATGTACATCGTCCGGTAGCCCTCGTAGATGCAGTCGACGGGGCACTCCGCGGCGCAGGATTTATGTTTGACGTCCACGCACGCGCTGGTGATCACATAGGC
>VEQU01000105.1 GCA_018883075.1 Mycobacterium sp. | reverse complement strand
CCGCCACGGTGGGCTGGCCGTGGTGCTGGAGGTCGCGCGCGACAGCGACGACCCGCGCCCGCTGGTTTTGACCGAGAATCGTTGGGCAGGAAGGATTTCCCCCACCGATTACTCCGGTGCGGCACCGCCGGTCGGGTCGATGACGCTACCGAAGCGAGTCGAGCACCGCCAGCCACGGGTGCGCCGCGACCTAGCCTCGGCGCTGCGCTCTGCCGCCGAGGGCCTGTCCGTCCCGTCGCGGCGGGTCGGCCGCGGCAGCCGCGGCGGCGGCGGCGGCGGTGACGCCGACCACGTCGACCCCGAGGTGCTGCGCCTGCGCGAGCAGATGCGCGCGCACCCCGCCCACCGGATGAACGACCGCGAGACGCAGGTCCGTATCGCTGAGCGCTACCTGCGCACCGAGCGCGACAACGAACAGATCCGCAGCAAGGTCGCCGCGGCCACCAACTCGCTGGCGCGCACCTTCGACCGCATCGTCGGACTGCTTACCGAGCGCGGGTTCATCAGCGCCGCCGGCGAGGGGCCGCCGCGGGTCACCGACGCCGGGCGGCTGCTGGCCCGCATCTACAGCGAGAGCGACCTGCTGGTCGCCGAATGCCTGCGCGGCGGGCTGTGGAAGGGGCTGGCGCCCGCGGAGCTGGCCGCCGTGCTCTCGGCGATGGTGTTCGAGACCCGCGGCGGCGACGGCCCGCCCGTGCACGCCGTCGAGCTGCCCACCCCGGCGGTGCGCCGCGCCCTGGCCGAGACCCGTCGGCTCTCGGCCGCCCTGCGCGCCGACGAGCACGCCCACCGGCTGGCCCAGTCCCGCGAACCCGACGAGGGTTTCGCGCCCGCGGTGTACCGGTGGGCCACCACCGGTGACCTGTCGGCGGCGCTGGCGGCCTCCGACGTCGCCGGCAACGGCTCACCGCTGCCGGCCGGTGACTTCGTGCGCTGGTGCCGTCAGGTGCTCGACCTGCTCGACCAGGTGCGTAACGCCGCGCCCGAGTCGAGCCTGCGGACGGCGGCCAAACGGGCCATCGACGACATCCGGCGCGGCGTCGTCGCTGTTGACAGCGGTTAGCGTGACCGAACGCTACGGTGGGGGGCACACGTGTGTGGCGACCAAGGAGAGATATGAGCGGACCGCAGGGATCTGACCCCAACCCCTGGCAGGACCAGCCTGCCACCGGTTCGGAGCAGACCCCGGCCTGGCAGCCGCCGGCCGGTGAGCAGCCCGCCTGGCAGCCGCCCGCCTACCCGCCCGGGCAGTACCCGCAGTACGGCCAGCCGCCGGTGCCGGGCTACCCGCCCGCCGAGTACGGCGCCCCCGGCTACGGCCAGCCCGGCCAGCCCCCCCAGTACGGCCAGCCCGCCGGATACCCGCCGCCGCCGTACGGCCAGTACCCCCCGCCCCCGGGGCAGTACCCGCCGCCGGGACTGCCCGGCCAGTACGGCCAGTACCCGCCGCCGGGCGCCGAGGCGCCCAAGGCGTCGGCGCGGGCGATCGGCGGGGTGCTCGGCGCACTGGCCGCCGTGGTGCTCGCCGCGGTGCTGATCCTGGGTTTCTGGAAGCCGGGTTTCTTCGTCACGACCAAGCTCGATGTCAACAAGGCCCAGCAGGGCGTGCAGCAGATCCTCACCGACGAGGCAGGCGGCTACGGCGCCAAGAACGTCTCCGACGTCAAGTGCAACAACGGCCAGAACCCGACGGTGAAGAAGGGCGACACCTTCAACTGCGAGGTGAGCATCGACGGCACCAAGCGCCAGGTGACGGTGACCTTCCAGGACAACAAGGGCACCTACGAGGTCGGCAGGCCGAAGTAGGCGCTCGGCGCCGCCATCGGCGCAAGTAGGCGCTCGGAGCGAGTGTGCGTGTCGGCACCCGACACGCCGTGCCAGGCGCACGTTCCCGCACGCTCGCGCGCAGTCAGAGGCCGTCGAGCGCCTTCTGCAGCCGCGCGACCGGCGTGCCCAGCCCGTAGGCCGCCGCCAGCTGCGCCACCCGCTTGGGTTTGACGGCCGTGCGCGGCAGCACGTCGTCTTCGGTGTACCACTGCACCGGGGCGTCGCGGGCCACCTGCACCACCGGCCCGGCCGCCTCGATGTAGTCGGTCGCCGCCAGCAGCTTGGCCCGAAAAGCCTTGGGCAGCGCCGACGTCGGGTCGTGCGCGGCGGCCAGGATCGCCTCCAGGGAGCCGTACTGGGTGAGCATCGCGGCGGCGGTCTTCTCACCGACGCCGGGCACTCCGGGCAGCCCGTCGGAGGGGTCACCGCGAAGCAGCGCCAGCTCCGCGTACGCCGCGCCGGCGCGTGTCACCGGCACGCCGTAGCGCTCGGCCACCTCGGCGGGCCCGAACATCGTCGCCTTGGCCAGCCCCTGCCCGATGTAGAGCACCCGCACCGGCACCGGCTTGTCGGCCACCAGCTGCAGCAGGTCCCGGTCGCCACTGACCACCACCACCGGGTCGCGGCGCTCAGTGGCGGCCAGCGTGCCCAGCACGTCGTCGGCCTCGTAGCCGGGCGCACCGGCGGTGGCGATGCCGTAGGCGTCGAGGATCTCCAGGATCATGTCCACCTGCGGGCTCAGATCGTCGGGCACCTCCTCGGCGCCGAGTTCGTCGACCTCGGCGGCCACCCGGTGCGCCTTGTAGGAGCCGATCAGCTCCACCCGCCAGGCCGGCCGCCAGTCCTCGTCCAGGCACACCACCAGCCGGCGCGGGCGCTCGCGGGTGATCAAGGTGGCGACGCTGTCGATGAACCCGCGCGCCGCGTTGACCGGGCGGCCGTCGGGGCCGGTGATGGACGACGGCACCCCGAAGTAGGAACGGAACCACATGCTGGCGCCGTCGAGCAGCAACACCGGTGCGGGCACGGGCTAACGCTAACCTGGCAGCCGTGAGCGCCCGGTTCCCGCACGAGGTATACGCCCGCCGGATGGCCGCCGCGGCCGACGGGGCCGCGCGCGCCGGGTTGGCCGGGCTGGTGATCACCCCCGGCTATGACCTGCGCTACCTGATCGGTTCGCGGGCGCAGACCTTCGAGCGGCTCACCGCGCTCGTTATCCCGGCCGACGGCGCCGCCAGCGTGGTGCTGCCACGGCTGGAATTGGCGGCGCTGCGCGAGTCCGCAGCCGCCGATCTGGGCCTGGGCGTGCGCGACTGGACCGACGGAGAGGACCCCTACGCCTTGGTCGCCGATGCCCTCGGCGGGCACGCGCGGGTGGCGGTCACCGATGCCATGCCCGCTCTGCATCTGCTGCCGCTGGCCGAGCATCTCGGCACCACGCCGGTGCTGGCCACCGGGGTGCTGGCGAGCCTGCGGATGGTCAAGGACGACGCCGAGATCGAGGCGCTGAGCACCGCCGGTGCGGCCATCGACCGGGTGCACGCGCGAGTGCCGGTGTTCCTCACACCCGGGCGCACCGAGGCGCAGGTCGCCGCCGATATCACCGAAGCCATTGTGGCCGAAGGCCATTCACAGGCAGCGTTCGTCATCGTCGGCTCCGGCCCCAACGGTGCCGACCCGCACCACGAATGCTCGGATCGCGCACTGCAACGCGGCGACGTCGTCGTCGTCGACATCGGTGGCCCGGTGGAGCCCGGCTACAACTCCGACTGCACCCGCACCTACAGCATCGGCGAGCCGTCGGCGGAGGTCGCCGAAAGCTATGCGGTGCTGCAGCGCGCACAGGCCGCCGCGGTGGCCGCGGTGCGCCCCGGTGTGCGCGCCGAGGACGTCGACGCCGCCGCGCGTGACGTGCTGACCGCGGCCGGGTTGGGGGAGTACTTCGTGCACCGCACCGGCCACGGCATCGGGCTGTCGGTGCACGAGGAGCCCTACATCGTGGCCGGCAATGCGCAGCCGCTGGCCGAGGGCATGGCGTTCAGCGTCGAGCCCGGCATCTACCTCCCGGGGCGCTGGGGTGCGCGCATCGAGGACATCGTGATCGTCACTGCCGAAGGCTGCCGCGCGGTCAACTCCCGCCCGCACGAGTTGATCGTCGTCTAGGTGCGCTCCAGCAGAGTCGAGGAGCCCAGCACCCGCTTGATGAGCACCTCGATCACCACCCGCTTGGGGTTGGGTTTGGGCGTGCGGTAGCGCTGGGCGTAGCGCAGTTCGGCGTCGCGGATCGCCTCGGGGTCGCGGTTGACCTGCGCGATGCCCTCCAGCGACAGCCAGCGCGCGCCGTCGACCTGAGAGAGCACCCCGACGTTGCTGCGCTCGGCGTTGATCGCCTTCTGCGATCCGTCGCTGGTGATCACCCGGGCGATGTGGGTGTGCGGGTCGAATGTGAAGCCCACCGCCACCACGTGCGGGGAGCCGTCGGCGCGCAGTGTGGTCAGCATCGCGAGGTGGCGTTCAGTGAGGAACGCGTGGGCGTCGCTGGTCAGCCTGGTGGTGGTGTTGGGCATCGGATCTCACGCTAGCGCAGGGGATAATCCGATTCGTGCAGGACACAGCGGGGCCGGTCGTTATCTTTGGCGGCCGCAGCGAGATCGGTCTGGAACTGGCCCGCCGGCTCGCCCCCGGCGCCACCGTGGTGCTCGCCGCCCGCGCCGCCGCCCGGCTGGGCGACGAGGTCGCCGCAGTGCGCGACGCCGGTGCGACGGCCGTGCACACCGTCGAGTTCGACGCCGACGACCTCGCCTCGCACGGCCCGCTGGTGGACCGGCTGATCGCCTCCCACGGCCCGATCGGCACCGCGGTGCTTGCCTTCGGCGTGCTCGGTGATCAGGCCCGCACCGAGACCGACGCGGCCCACGCGGTGGCGATCGTGCACACCGACTATGTGGCGCAGGTCAGTCTGCTGACCGTGCTGGCCGCCGCGATGCGCGCCGCCGGGCGGGGGCGGATCGTGGTGTTCTCCTCGGTGGCAGGGGTGCGGGTGCGCCGGGCCAACTATGTGTACGGCTCGGCCAAGGCCGGCCTGGACGGCTTTGCCTCCGGACTATCGGATGCATTGCACGGCAGCGGTGTCCGGCTGCTAATCGTGCGTCCCGGTTTCGTGATCGGCCGGATGACCACCGGCATGGACCCCGCCCCGCTGTCGAGCGCACCGGCGCAGGTGGCCGATGCCACTGCCCGGGCGCTGGCCCGCGGCGTGCGCAGCGTGTGGGTGCCGTGGGCGCTGCGGCCGATCTTCGCCGGGATGCGGCTGCTGCCGCAGCCGCTGTGGCGGCGGCTGCCCCGGTAGCGAGCCGGCCTTGGCGCAACTGAAGCTTGGCTGACTGAGGCACCGTGGAGGCTGAAACACGGGCTGGACGCGCCGCCGGTAGCGTAGAGGCCGACAGCGGGAGTGGACAGCCGAAAGAGGTCCGGTGGGTAGCCAGCGGCGCATCACAGTCGTCGGCATCGGTGCCGACGGCATGGCCGGGCTCGCCGAGGGATCCCGGCGCGAATTGCGCGGTGCCACAGTCATTTACGGTTCACCCCGCCAGCTGGATCTGCTTGATGACACGGTGATCGCTCCCCGGCACGCTTGGCCCACCCCGATGCTGCCCGGCCTGCAGCGACTGCTCGATGACGCGCCGCCCGGCGACATCCACGTGGTGGCCAGTGGCGACCCGATGCTGCACGGCATCGGCGGCACCCTGATCCGGCTGCATGGCGCCGGGCGGGTGCGGGTGCTGCCGCACGTCTCCTCGGTGACGCTGGCGTGCGCCCGAATGGGATGGAACGCCCACGACACCGAGATCGTCAGCCTGGTCACCGCGCCGGTGCACACAGCGGTGCGCCGCGGCGGGCAGGCCGTCATGCTCAGCCGCGACGGCCACACCCCGGCCGCACTGGCTGCCGTGCTCACCGAGACCGGACGGGGCGCGTCGGAGTTCATCGTGTGCGAGCAACTCGGCGGACCCGGCGAGCGGATCCGCTCATGCCGCGCCGACGCCTGGGCGCACCCGGACGTCGATGACCTCAACGTCATCGCGGTGCGTTATCTGCCCGACGAGCGTGCCGGTGCCGTCCTGCCCGACGACGCGCTGCGCCACGACGGGCAGATCACCAAACAGGGTGTGCGCGCGCTCACCCTTGCCGCGCTGGCGCCGCGGCCCGGTGAACGTCTGTGGGACGTCGGCTCGGGTTCGGGCAGCATCGCCGTCGAGTGGTGCCGAAGCACACCCGGCTGCACCGCCGTCGCGTTCGAGGCGAGGACGCAGCGCCGGGCGAACATCACCGCCAACGCCCTCGCCTTCGGCACCGACATCGACGTGCGCGGCGACGCTCCCGGCGACTTCGACGGAGCACCGGCGCCCGACGCGATCTTCGTCGGCGGCGGACTCACCGTCCCGGGACTGCTGGCGGCCTGCGTCGACCGGCTGCCCGCCGGCGGACGGCTGACCGCCAATGCGGTCACCGCGGAGTCCGAAGCCCTTCTGGTGGAATGGCATTCGCGCCTGGGCGGCGAGTTGCGCCGGTTCCAGCACTACCACGGCGAACCGTTGGGCGGGTTCACCGGCTGGCGCCCGGCCATGCCTGTCACGCAGTGGACGGTGATCGTCCTATGACGATGTGGTCAGTCGTGGTTCTATGACGGTCCACTTCATCGGCGCCGGACCCGGCGCAGCCGATCTGATCACGGTGCGCGGCCAGCGACTGCTGCAACGTTGCGGTGTCTGCCTGTACGCGGGGTCGATCATGCCTGACGATCTGCTGCCGCTGTGTCCGCCGGGCGCACGCATCGTCGACACCGGCCCGCTGACCCTGGATCAGATCGTCTCCGAGATCGCCCGCGCCCACGCCGACGGCCATGATGTGGCGCGGCTGCACTCCGGCGATCCGTCGCTGTACAGCGCGGTGGCCGAACAGTGCCGCCGCCTCGACGAGTTGGGCATCGGCTACGACATCGTTCCCGGCGTTCCGGCCTTCGCCGCCGCGGCTGCCGCGCTGCGCCGGGAACTCACCGTGCCCGGTATCGCCCAGACCGTCACGCTGACGCGGGTGTCCACCCTGTCCACGGCGATGCCGCACGGCGAGGATCTGGGTTCACTGGCCCGCACCGGCGCGACCCTGGTGATCCACCTCGGCGCGCACCGCATCGACGCCATCGTCGCGGACCTGCTCGCCGGCGGATACACCCCGGCCACCCCGGCCGCGGTGGTGGCCTTCGCCAGCTGGCCGCAGGAGGTCGTGCTGCGCGGCACTCTGGCCGACATCGCCGCGCAGGTGCACGAGGCGCGCGTCAGCCGCACCGCGGTGATCGTCGTCGGCGACGTGCTGGCCGCCGAGGGCTTCCCGGACAGCTACCTCTACTCCGCGGCGCGCACCCGGGGCATCCGGCACTGATGCGGGT
>VEQU01000104.1 GCA_018883075.1 Mycobacterium sp. | reverse complement strand
TCTGGCCGCGGTGCTGGACTGGGAGGCGGTCCACATCGGCGACATGCACGAGGACCTGGCCTGGTTCTGCGTGCGGGCCTGGCGGTTCGGCGCGCCGGCGAGCATGGCCGCCGGCGGCCTGGGCACCGTCGAGGAGTTCGTCGCGGCCTACGAGCAGGCCGGCGGCGCGGCCGTCAACCGCGACGCGCTGCGCTGGTGGCTGGTGCTGGGAACGCTGAAGTGGGGCATCATCTGCCGGTATCAGGCCGAGCGGCACCTGTCCGGGCAGACCCGGTCGGTGGAACTGGCCGCGATCGGCCGGCGGGTGTGCGAGAACGAGTGGGACATCCTCGACCTGCTGGAGCTGAACCTGCCGGAACGCGACCCGCTGCAGCCCGCCTCATGACCGGCCTCAACGGCCGGCCCACCGCCGCCGAACTCGTCGCCGCCGTCGCGGAGTTCCTCGAGGGCGAGGTCCGGACCGCCACCACCGGGGCGGTCAACTTCCACGCCCTGGTGGCGGCCAATGCCCTGCGGATCGTCGAACGGGAGTTGCTGGCCACCGGGCAGCAGGCCGCCCTCTCGGCGATCGCGACGCTGGGGTACCCCGATGAGCAGGCCCTAGCCGCCGCCATCCGGGCTGGCAAACTCGACGGACGCGCCGAAGAGTTGCTGGCGGGGCTGCGTGCGGTAGTCGGCGCCCGGCTGGCCGTCGCGCACCCCGGATATGCAGGTGAGTAACTGATTGGAGGGTGAATCAAGCTATATGCCCATATAATCATTGACTTTAGTCCTCTGAAAAAGTTTGCTACGCGGTCAAAAGTTCTGCTAACGTCACCCCCGAAGGTCGATCAATCGGTCGTCCGGAAGCGCACAATGGGGAGTACTCACAGTGAACTGGAAGATCGCAACGGCAACTCTGGCCGCAGTCGCAATCGCCACCGCGCCGATGGCCGGTGCCAAGCCGGGCAAGGGCAACGGAAACGGCAATGCGAACGGCAACGGTGCAGGCACCAGCGCCAGCACCAGCACCGGCACTACCGCTACCGCGGGCACCAAGCCGGCCAACCAGGGCCAGACCATCTCGGCCATCGCCAAGAGCGGCGGCGGCGCCGCCGGCATCCTGGGCGCGTTGGTGCAGTTCAAGCCCAACAACAGGGGTCTGCAGAACGCGCTGCGTAACGTGACCAAGCCGAAGCCGACCACGCCGACCTCGACCACGTCGACGACCACGCCGACCACGACGACCACGACGACCACGGAAACTACGACTCCGACGACTACAGAGACCACGACGACGGAGACCACCGCGCCGACGACGACCGAGACCACCACCTCGGAGCCGACGACGACGACGGAGACCTCCACTCCCGTCACCCCGTAGTTCGTTCCATCGCGCCAAACCCCCCCGGCCCTTCACCTCGAGGGCCGGGGGGTTTCGCGTGCGCATTGTGCTCACTGAGCGCATATAGCTCAATCTGAGCATTTAGCTACATATTTCCTGTTCAGCAGTGGTAGTTATCACATCTTAATAATTCGCTTTCGATGGGGAGGCGGCGTTAAACTGAGGGCGTCCGGTTTCGGCAAGAGAGTCCGAAACCCATCCGAAACGCAGTAGAAGGAGCATTACCGTGAAGTGGAAGATCGCGGCCGCCGCAACGCTGGCCGCAGTGGCAGTCTCGTCAGCCCCCATCGCCGCAGCGGCCCCCGCGGCCGGCAACGGCAACGGCAACGGCGCCGGGAACAGCACCACTTCCGTCGGACGGACCGTCTCGGCGATCGCCAAGAGCGGCGGTGGCGCCGCCGGCGTCCTGGGCGCCCTGGTGCAGATCAAGCCGAACAACATCGGTCTGCTCAACGCTCTCAAGCGCGTGACGGCCCCGAAGACCACCACACCGACGTCCACGTCCACCGCGACGTCCACCGCGACGTCCACGTCGACCCCGACGTCCACCGCGACGTCCACGTCGACCCCGACGTCCACCGCGACATCGACGGTGACCCCGACCGAGACGGTGACCCCCACCGCATAAACCGAATAAACGCGGTCCGGCCTGGCGGGTTCCTCCCCAGGCCGGACCCCCCAAGGCCCCCCACCACCCCACAGGTGGGGGGCCTTTGGCATGGTCGGCCTACCATCGGGGGTCATGACCGTACGCAGCCTGCTCGCCGACCCGTCGACATCGGGCGCCTGGACCCTGGACGCCGCCCGGTCCTCGGTGCGGTTTACCAACAAGACGATGTGGGGTCTGCTCAAGGTCAACGGACGGTTCACCGACGTCAGCGGCTCGGGCCAGATCGGCGGCGACGGCAGCGTGTCGGGCCGGCTGACCATCCGCACCGACTCCGTGCAGACCGGCATCGGAAAGCGTGACGAGCACCTGCGCTCGCCGGACTTCTTCGACACCGGCAACTCGCCGGAGATCGTCATCGAGGTCACCGGCGCCACCCCGTCCGGAGACCGCACCGTCGACATCGACGCCACCATGACCGTCCGCGGCACCACGTTGCCGCTGCCACTGCAGGCCACCGTCACCGGACTGGGCAACGACACCATTCACATCGTCGGGCGCGCCACCATCGACCGGACCCGCTGGGGCGTCAGTGGGAACATGGCCGGCATGATGCCGTCCACTGCCGAACTCGTCGCCGACACCACCTTCGTGAAGGCCTGAAAGCAATGTCCGACAGCCCGCTGAACCTGCTGGTCTACAGCAGCAACGCCGCGACGCGCGAGCAGGTCCGCCTCGCGCTGGGAACCCGTATTCACCCAGAACTGCCAGAACTGAGCTACACCGAGGTGGCCACCGGACCGATGGTGATCTCCCTGATGGACCGCGGCGGGTTCGATCTGGTGATCCTCGACGGCGAGGCCTCCCCGGTGGGAGGTATGGGCATCGCCAAGCAGCTGAAGGACGAGATCACCGACTGCCCGCCGGTTCTGGTGCTCACCGGCCGCGCCGACGACGCCTGGCTGGCCAACTGGTCGCGGGCCGAAGCCGCGGTGCCGCACCCCATCGACCCGATCCGTCTGGGCGAGGCCGTGGTGGGCCTGCTGCGCGCACCGGCGCAGTAATCCCCCAACGGCTCGCCGAACCTCCGGGTTCGCTAGGCTGTGGCTGGCATCACAGTGCACCCCTGATCGAGGAGTGGATCACCCGGCATGAGCCTCTACACGCCGATTCTGGTGCTCGGTGCCATTGCGGCGGTGTTCGCGATCGTGTCAGTGGTCATCGCGGTGGTCATCGGACCCCGCCGCGACAACCGCGCGAAGCTGTCCGCCTACGAATGTGGTGTCGAACCGCTGGCGAATGATCAGGTGGGCCAGCGCTTTCCGATCAAGTACTACCTGACGGCCATGCTGTTCATCGTCTTCGACATCGAGATCGTCTTCCTCTATCCGTGGGCGGTGTCCTACGACCAGTTGGGCCTGTTCGCGTTGGTCGAGATGGCGATCTTCATGGCGACGGTGTTCGTCGCATATACGTACGTGTGGCGTCGCGGAGGACTGGAATGGGACTAGAAGAGTCGCTGCCCGGCGGCATCCTGCTGTCGACTGTGGAGAAGGTCGCCGGATTCGTCCGCGCCGGGTCGCTGTGGCCGGCCACGTTCGGATTGGCGTGCTGTGCCATCGAGATGATGGCGACGGCCGGCCCGCGCTTCGACATCGCCCGCTTCGGGATGGAGCGGTTCTCCGCCACCCCGCGGCAGGCCGACCTGATGATCGTGGCGGGGAGGGTCAGCCAGAAGATGGCGCCGGTGCTGCGCCAGGTCTACGACCAGATGGCCGAACCGAAATGGGTTCTGGCCATGGGGGTCTGCGCCTCCAGCGGAGGGATGTTCAACAACTACGCGGTGGTGCAGGGCGTGGATCACGTGGTGCCGGTGGATATCTACCTGCCCGGCTGCCCGCCGCGGCCGGAGATGCTGCTCAACGCCATCCTCGCGCTGCACGCCAAGATCGCCGAGATGCCGTTGGGCGTGCACCGCGCCGAGGCGATCGCCGCCGCCGAGAAGGCCGCGCTGGCCGCCCCGACCACGCTGGAACTCAAGGGACTGCTGCGATGACCCCGACCGAGGACGCCCCGGAGGTCATCGGCGTGCGCCGCGGCATGTTCGGCATTTCCGGCAGCGGGGACACCTCCGGCTACGGCCGATTGATCAGTCCCGTCGCGCTGCCGGGCAGCACCGAGCGGCCGTACGGCGGCTACTTCGACGAGGTGGTCGACCGGCTGGCCGAGGTGATCGGTGCGGAGGTTTTCGACGCCGCCGTCGAACGGGTGATCGTGCACCGCGAGCAGCTCACGTGCGAGATCCGCCGCGAGCACCTGGTGGCCGTTGCGTCCGCGCTCCGCGACGACGCGGCGCTGCGCTTCGAATTGTGTTGCGGCGTATCGGGTGTGCACTATCCCGACGACGCCGGGCGCGAACTTCACGCGTTCTACCCGCTGATGTCGATCACCCACAACCGGCGGATCGCACTCGAGGTGGCCTGCCCGGACGCCGACCCGCACATCCCGTCGCTGTTCGACGTGTACCCCACCTGCGACTGGCACGAGCGCGAGACCTACGACTTCTTCGGCATCATCTTCGACGGCCACCCCGGACTCACCCGCATCGAGATGCCCGACGACTGGGTCGGCCACCCGCAGCGCAAGGACTACCCGCTGGGCGGCGTCCCGGTGGAGTACCACGGCGCGCAGATACCGCCACCCGACGAGCGACGGGCGTACCGCTGATGACGATCGAGGATCCGGTGATCGTGCTGGGCGGCCAGGACTGGGACGAGATCGTCACCGCTGCCAAGGAGGGCATGGCCGGCGAACGCATCGTGGTCAACATGGGCCCGCAGCACCCGTCCACCCACGGCGTGCTGCGGCTCATCCTCGAGATCGAGGGCGAGACGGTGGTCGAGGCCCGGTGCGGCATCGGCTACCTGCACACCGGGATCGAGAAGAACCTCGAGTACCGCACCTGGACCCAGGGCGTGACGTTCGTGACCCGGATGGACTATCTGTCGCCGTTCTTCAACGAGACCGCCTACTGCCTCGGCGTCGAGCGGCTGCTGGGCATCACCGACGACATCCCCGAGCGCGCCTCGGTGATCCGGGTGATGCTGATGGAGCTCAACCGGATCTCCTCGCACCTGGTGGCGCTGGCCACCGGCGGGATGGAACTGGGCGCGATGACGCCGATGTTCTTCGGTTTCCGCGAGCGCGAACTCATCCTGAGCCTGTTCGAAGCCATCACCGGCCTGCGGATGAACCACGCCTACATCCGCCCCGGCGGACTGGCGGCCGACCTTCCCGACGACGGGCCCGCGCGGGTGCGCGAGGTGCTGAAGATCCTGCCCGGCCGCCTACGCGAGCTGTCCGATCTGCTCACCGAGAGCTACATCTGGAAGGCCCGTACCAAAGATGTCGGCTACCTGGACCTGACCGGCTGCATGGCACTGGGGATCACCGGCCCGGTGCTGCGCTCCACCGGTCTGCCGCACGACCTGCGCAAGTCCCAGCCCTACTGTGGTTATGAGACATACGATTTCGATGTCGTCACCGCCGACACCGCCGACTGCTACGGCCGCTATCTCATTCGCGTCGGCGAGATGAGCGAGTCGCTGAAGATCGTCGAGCAGTGCCTGCAGCGCCTGGAGCAGATCGGGCCGGGCGAGGTGATGATCTCCGATAAGAAACTCGCCTGGCCGGCCGATCTGGAACTCGGCCCCGACGGGCTGGGCAACTCCCCGGCGCACATCGCCAAGATCATGGGCAAGTCCATGGAGGGGCTGATCCACCACTTCAAACTCGTCACCGAGGGCATCCGGGTACCGGCCGGGCAGGTGTACACCGCGGTGGAGTCCCCGCGCGGCGAACTCGGGGTGCACATGGTCTCCGACGGCGGCACCCGCCCCTACCGGGTGCACTACCGCGATCCCAGCTTCACCAACCTGCAGGCCGTCGCGGCGACCTGCGAGGGCGGCATGGTGGCCGACGTGATCGCCGCGGTGGCGAGCATCGACCCGGTGATGGGCGGCGTGGACAGGTGAGGCCCGATGAGCGCTTGCACGAAGAGCAGAGGTAAACAATGAGCGTCGACCTCACCCTGGGCCCGCGGCCCGACGAACCCGGCCCTCCGATCGGTGGGCCGGACTCCTATCCGGCCGACGTCGCCGAAAGGCTGGCCGCCGACGCCGCGGTGATCATCGCCCGCTACCCGCAGGCCCGCTCCGCGCTGCTGCCGCTGCTGCACCTGGTGCAGTCGCAGGACGGCTACCTCACCAAAGCCGGAATCGCCTTCTGCGCAACCCAACTCGACCTCACCGACGCCGAGGTGACGGCCGTGGCGACGTTCTACTCGATGTACCGCCGCGAGGCCACCGGCGACTACCTGGTCGGGGTCTGCACCAACACCTTGTGCGCGATCATGGGCGGCGACGCCATCCTCGAAGCGCTGGAGACCGAACTCGGCGTGCACGCCGGGCAGACCACCCCCGACGGGACGATCACCCTCGAGCACGTCGAGTGCAACGCCGCCTGCGACTACGCGCCGGTGGTCATGGTGAACTGGGAGTTCTTTGACAACCAAACACCCTCCAGCGCAATCGAACTGGTGGCCGCGCTGCGCGCCGAAACGCCCGTCGCGCCCACCCGGGGTGCGGCGCTGTGCCGGTTCCGCGAGACCTCGCGCACCCTGGCCGGACTCGGCGCGGACGTCACCGACGACACCGGCCCCGGCGCACCGACTCTCGCCGGCCTGCAGATCGCGCAGGAGCGCGGCATGAGCGCACCGGGAGGTAAGAAGTGAGCACACCGCTGACACCGGTCCTGAGCCGGTTCTGGGATGAGCCCGCCCCGTGGACGCTGGACACCTATCTGCGCCACGACGGTTACGCCGGTCTGCGCCGGGCGCTGACCATGTCGCAGGACGACGTCATCGGCGAGGTCAAGGAATCCGGGCTGCGCGGACGCGGCGGCGCAGGCTTCCCCACCGGCACCAAGTGGTCATTCATCGACCGCACCTCGGCCAAGCCGAAGTATCTGGTGATCAACGCCGACGAGTCAGAACCGGGCACCTGCAAGGACACCCCGTTGATGCTGACCACACCGCACTTCCTGGTGGAGGGCGCGGTCATCGCCGCCTACGCCATCGGCGCCCGGCACGCCTTCATCTATCTGCGCGGCGAGGTGGTGCCGGTGCTGCGCCGCCTGCGCCAGGCGGTCGAGGAGGCCTACGAGGCGGGCTATCTCGGCGAGAACATTCTCGGCTCCGGATTCGACCTCGACCTGATCGTGCACGCCGGTGCGGGCGCCTACATCTGCGGCGAGGAGACCGCCCTGCTGGACTCCCTGGAGGGCCGTCGTGGTCAGCCGCGCCTGCGTCCGCCGTTCCCCGCGGTGGCCGGCCTGTACGCCTGCCCC
>VEQU01000103.1 GCA_018883075.1 Mycobacterium sp. | reverse complement strand
CTACCAGCGCTCACCCATCGAGGCGCTGCTGGCGGCGGGCTACCTGGAGCCCGGGGAGGCGGGCCAGCCGCTCGACGTGCGGGCGTCGCCGCAGGATCTTCCGGCCGAGGAGCTCGTCGCCGAGATCCTGCGCCGGCTGGCCGACGGTCAGAAGACCGTTCAGAACACGACGGTCTGATTGCCGAACCGGATCACCCGGTCCTCGCAGTGCCACTGCACCGCGCGGGACAGTACGGCCCGCTCGACATCGGCGCCCAGACGCATCAGATCGTCCACCGTGTGACGGTGGTCGACCCGGACCACGTCCTGCTCGATGATAGGTCCCTCGTCGAGGTCCGCTGTGACGTAATGCGCTGTGGCGCCGACGAGTTTGACCCCGCGCTCCTTGGCCCGGCGGTACGGCGAGGCGCCGATGAACGCCGGCAGGAAGGAGTGGTGGATGTTGATCAGCGGGCAGCCCACCTCGTCGAGGAAGCGCGGCGTGAGGATCTGCATGTAGCGCGCCAGCACCACCAGATCGACGTTGCCGCGCAACAAATCGAGCTGGCGCTGTTCGGCCTCGGCGCGGATGTCCTTGGTGGCCGGGATGTGGATGAAGGGCACCCCGAACGGCCGGACCTGGTCGGCGAGGTCGGCGTGGTTGGAGATCACCATCACCACCGACATGTCGAGTTCGCCGCGGCGATTGCGCCACAGCAGGTCCAGCAGGCAGTGATCCTCGGTCGAGGCCATCAGCGCCACCCGCTTGGGTTTGGCGGCCTCGGTGAGCCGGAAGTCCATCCCGAACGGTTCGGCCACCTGCGCGGCGAACCGGCGCTCGAGGTCCTCGCGGGCGGCGGCCAGACCGGGCAGGTGGAAGATCGTCCGCTGGATGAAGATCCCACCGGTCTGCTCGGTGGAGTGCTGGTCCAGGGAGACGATGTTGGCCCCGGCGTCGGCGAGGAACGAGGTGATCGCGGCAACCAGTCCGGGGCGGTCGGAACAGCGCAGCAGCAACCGGCCGATATCGCGGACCGGAAGTCCGGCATGCCCGCGCGGATATTCGGCCTCAGCAGGCCCGGCCATATCGACGTCCCTTGTTAGATCGACCGCCGACGAACGTCCCGGCGATCCGCTGGCAAACCTTCGCCGCGACTCTAGCAAGGCGGCGCGGCCGCTAGACCACCGTGATGGTCGTCGATCCTGTGTTGTTGCCCAGGTTGGCATCCACAAGCGTCGTGCTGACCAGCGTGGTCGTCGCCGTCAGGGTGTAGACGGTACGAACCCGGGGCGCCTTCCAGTTAATGGTGGCGGTCGCGGTGCCGCCCGCGGGGACCAGCACCGTGGTCGCGTTGCCGGGTGTGCCGCCACTGGCGGTCAGTGCCACCCTGACCTGCGCGGCGGTGTTGCCGAGGTTGCCCACCGTGACGAACACGGTGTTGTTTCGGTTGAGCCGGGAGGTCGCCGGGGCCGACACGCTCACGACCGTCGGGTCATAGGTGGACACCACCGGCGGGGGCGGCGGCGGAGGCGGCTCGGTCGATCCGCCGAACAGGCCCTCGAGGCTGAGCCGGCCGCCGGTGACGGTCCTGCCTGCCAGCGAGGCGGTGGCAATGGAGTTGCCCAGCACCGCGTCACGTCGTGCAGAGGCTCCGGCGGTGGTGTTGTAGGACGAGTAGAGAGCGAGCGCGCCCGTCACGTGCGGCGTGGCCATCGAGGTGCCGTTGTAGCTCGCATAGGAGTCGGTGGGAACCGAACTCCAGATTCCCGAACCGGGCGCGCCCAGGTCGACCGTGGTGGCGCCGTAGCTGGAGAACGACGACAGCGCGCCGGTCGAGGTGATGGAGGCCACCGCGATCACGGACTCGTAGCTGGCTGCGGTCTCGGTCGCCGTGCCCTGCAGCGAGCTGTAGTTGCTGGGATAGGACGCGGTGGCGTCGTTGTTGGACGTCGAGTTACCCGCCGCGGCCACAAACAGGATGTCCTGTTTGGCCGCGCGGATGATCGCGCCGTGCATCGCGCTGCTGTAGCCGCCGCCACCCCAGGAGTTGTTCACCGCGACCAGATTGATGTTGTAGCGGGTCTTGAGGTCGGTGAGGTAGTTCAGGGCGGTGACGGCATCGGAAATGTAACCGCCTTGTGGGCCAAGGAATTTCGCGGGGATGATCGTGACATTCCAGTTCACCCCGGCCACGCCGATCCCGTTGTTGCCCAGCGCGCCGATCGTGCCGGCCACATGGGTGCCGTGGGCGTCCTCGCCCACGTCGTAGACGGAGTTGTCGTCGTAATAGAAGTCCCAGCCGTTGACGTCGTCGACGTAGCCGTTGACGTCGTTGTCGATTCCGTCGCCGGCCACCTCACCGGGGTTGCGCCAGATATTGGCCGCCAGATCGGGATGGGTGATCTGGATGCCCTCGTCGATGACGGCGACCACCACGCTGCGCGAGCCGGTGTAGCCCAGACCCCAGGCCTCTTCGGCGCCGCTACCGAAGGCGTTGGTGGTGCCACTCGGCCCGTAGGAGGTGGGGCTGTCGTCGCTCTCCATACCCCACAGCGCGCCACTGTTGTAGTAGGTGTCGCTCGCGATCGCGTCAGTGGTCACCTTGTAGTTGGGTTCGACGAAGGCGATGTTCGGATTGTTCGCCAGGGCCCGGATGGCCGCTTCCGTACCACCGGGGACCTGCAGGCGGTAGACACCCTGGTCGGCCTTGAGCATGGCCTGGGTGCCGAGCTTGTCGATGACCTTGCCCTGGATGATGGCCAGGGCCTGGGCCCGGCCGGTGGCGCTGGCGCCGGGGTTCCATCCGATGAGCACCTCACCGGACGCATATGAGTTCGGGTCCAGCGTGGGAGTCGTCGGGGTTGTGGTCCCGCCGCCCGAGTTGGTCCCGCCACCCGGATTGGTCCCGCCACCGGTCGTGGTCCCGCCACCGGTCGTGGTCCCGCCACCGGTCGTGGTCCCGCCACCGGTCGTGGTCCCGCCACCGGTCGTCGTCCCGCCCGAGTTGTTCCCACCTGAGTTGCCGCCGCCATTGCCGTTGCCGCCGCTGTTGCCGCCGCTGTTGCCGTTGCCGCCGCTGTTCCCGTTGCCGTTGCCGCCACTGGTGACACCCGGGATGAACGGCCGCCACTTCGCCGCGGCCGCCGGCGCCGGCGCAGACCCGCTCGAGGTGACGCGCACCCGGGCGAACTGCCCGCGGGCGGCGGCCAGAACGGCCCAGCCGAGCGGGGTGTCGATCCACAGGCCCGGACCCGACCCCCACAGCGGAGCCGAGGCATCCCCGGCGGATGCCACCGACGCCGACGCGATGACGGGCTCATCGCCGGCCGTCGCCACCACCGGCACGACGACACCGGTCGCGGCGCGGGGAGCGGACGCGGAGACGGCGGGCGAATCGGCCGTTACGGTGATCTCGACGCGGTCCTCGACTCCGTTGTCCACCAACGACTTCGGCGCGGGCACAATCACGATGGGCGCTGCCAGAGGCAAATCACTGTCGGCGACAGCGGCCGACGGACGCGGCGGCGTCGCCCGGCCGGCACCGCCGCCCTGCGACCGGCCTGCGGCGGAACCGTCCGCCGTGGACGCCGCGCCGGCTCGCGCGCTGCGGCCCTCGCGGGACCGCTGGCCAGTCGCGGTGTCAGAGGTATCGGCAGAAACCGAGGAGTCGGACGAGACGTCCGGCGATGCCATGGCGATGCCGGTACCACCGCCCATACCGCTACTGACGGCCAGGCCGATGCCCAACGCGGCGGCCAGACCGCCGACCCGGCCCACACACGACGAAGCACGCATCGGGACGACCCCCTCGACTTAGTTGCAGCAAACACTAGCCCATTGCGAATCCACGGAATAGTGAACGCGCACGAGCCGAAATGCGCTCTGGCCAGTAATTAAAGCGACCTACGGTCTGTTCGGGTGGGCGCGGAGGGTTTCGAACCCCCGACCGCTGGTGTGTAAAACCAGAGCTCTACCACTGAGCTACACGCCCGGATGCCAGCGCAGATTACCCGCCGGGCGAGCGGGCCGGGAAATCTGTTTCAGCCCGCCAGAGCGCTCAGCGCTTCGGCCCAGACCTTCTGGTCGCGCGGCTCTCCGGGCTGGTTGCACTCGGCGAACCGGATCGTTCCCGAACGGTCGATCACGAAGGTGCCCCGATTGGCGAACCCGGCATCAGGGTTGAACACCCCGTAGGCCTGCGCCACCGAACCGTGCGGCCAGAAGTCGCTGAGCACCGGAAAGGTGAAGCCACTCTCCGTGGCCCAGATCTTGTGCGTGGGCGGCGGACCCACCGAGACGGCCAGGGTCGCGGTCTCGTCGTTCTCGTACGACGGGAGGTTGTCGCGGATCTCGTCGAGCTCGCCCTGACAAATGCCGGTGAACGCAAGGGGGAAGAACACCAGCAGCACGTTCTTCTTCCCGCGGTAGTCGCGCAGGGTCACCGGCTGGCCGTCTTGATCCTTCAGGGTGAAGTCCGGCGCCTCGCTGCCCACCGCCAGCGTCACGAATGCCTGCCCGCGGCCTTGGATTTCGGCTGCACCAGCCGGCTCGCACTCCAGTCCCCCAAGTTGGCCGACGAGGTCTGCATCAGCCCCGCGGTGGGCGCGGACTCCGCGATCTCGGCCGGTATCACATGGCCCGGTTTCCCGGTCTTGGGCGTGAGCACCCAGATGACGCCGTCCTCGGCGAGCGGTGCGATCGCGTCCATCAGCCGATCCACGAGATCGCCGTCGCCGTCCCGCCACCACAGCAGCACCACGTCGATGACCTCGTCGGCGTCGTCGTCGAGCAGTTCGCTTCCGGATGCCTCCTCGACGTCGACGCGGATGTCGTCGTCACAGTCATCGTCCCAACCCAGTTCCTGGACGATCTGTTCCTTCTGGATGCCCAGCCGTTGGGCGTAGTTACGCCCGCTGTCACCCTCGGCGGCCACGTCCTGCACCCTCCCTTTCACGTCGGAACTTCAGTCTGGGCATATCGTCGCACGGCCAGGCCGCGGACCGGCGCCCGGTTCGTCATCTATACATGGCGTCGCACAGCACCAAGGCCTCGGACCGGGCCGAGTTCAGTCCGTCGATCACCTGGTTGAACTCCTCGGGCCCGGCCTGACTGCTGATGGCGTCCGCCGCCGCGTACGCGCCCTCGACCCACGACAGGAACGCCTGCGCGAGCCGTTCCGGGGTGACATCGCTGATGCTGGACTCGACGGCCTGCGCGCTCTGAGTCAGCGCGTCGATCGCCGGCCCCTCGGTGCCCGCGACGTCCCCACTCTCGGAGTTGAACGCGTCCACGTAGGCGTTCACCGCGTCGATGGCGTTGGCGCTGGTGGTCGACAGCGTCTCGCAGGTGGCCTGGACGGCCTGAGTGGTCATCGACGCCTGCCGCTCCGACTCCCGCGCGCTCGAACTCGCCGCCGCCTGCGAGGACGACATCGACATCGACGTCCGGTAGGCCGGGGCGTCGGCGGCGTCCACATTGGCCCGGCCGCCGGTGACGCTGGAGCAGCCGACGACGACCATCGCCGTGGCGGCCGCGGCGGCGGCGAGCAGTCCGCCGAGGCGCAGCCCGGGTGCGCGTGTGGTCAGCACGGAGACAGACGTTACCTGCCGCAACCGGCGACGAGTGCGGCACGATAGGGAAACACCGTGCGCGTCCCTGCTAACCGAGGAGCCGAAGTTGACCACCCAGATCGCCGGCCAGGACGGGATTGCGAACTCGGGCGGATCCAGGCCCTCAGATCGGGTCCGGGTGATCCGCGAGGGCGTGGCGTCGTACCTGCCCGATATCGATCCGGACGAGACGACGGAGTGGCTGGAATCCTTCGACGCGCTGCTGTCCCGTTCTGGTCCGGCCCGGGCCCGCTACCTGATGCTGCGGATGCTGGAGCGCGCCGGTGAGCAGCGCGTCGCCATCCCGGCGCTGACCTCCACCGACTACGTCAACACCATCCCGACCGAACTCGAGCCGTGGTTCCCCGGCGACGAGGAGGTCGAACGCCGCTACCGGCGCTGGATCCGGTGGAACGCGGCGATCATGGTGCACCGCGCGCAGCGGCCGGGCGTCGGGGTGGGCGGGCACATCTCCACCTACGCGTCGTCGGCCTCGCTCTACGAGGTGGGGTTCAACCACTTCTTCCGCGGCAAGTCCCATCTGGGCGGCGGCGACCAGGTGTTCATCCAGGGCCACGCCTCTCCCGGCATCTACGCCCGCGCGTTCCTCGAGGGCCGGCTGTCCGCCGACCGGCTCGACGGATTCCGCCAGGAGCACAGCCACCCCGGCGGCGGCCTGCCGTCCTACCCGCACCCGCGGCTGATGCCGGACTTCTGGGAGTTCCCCACCGTCTCGATGGGCCTGGGCCCGATGAACGCCATCTTCCAGGCCCGGTTCAACCACTACCTGCACGACCGCGGCATCAAGGACACCTCCGACCAGCACGTCTGGGCCTTCCTCGGCGACGGAGAGATGGACGAACCGGAAAGCCGCGGCCTGATTCAAGTGGCCGCCAACGAGGCGCTGGACAACCTGACCTTCGTGGTCAACTGCAACCTTCAGCGCCTCGACGGCCCGGTGCGCGGCAACGGCAAGATCGTCCAGGAACTGGAGTCCTTCTTCCGCGGCGCGGGCTGGAACGTCATCAAAGTGGTGTGGGGCCGCGAGTGGGACGCGCTACTGCACGCCGACGCCGACGGCGCGCTGGTGAATCTGATGAACACCACGCCCGACGGCGACTTCCAGACCTACAAGGCCAACGACGGCTCCTACGTGCGCGAGCACTTCTTCGGACGGGACCCGCGCACCAAGGCCCTGGTGGCGAACATGTCCGACGCCGAGATCTGGAACCTCAAGCGCGGCGGGCACGACTACCGCAAGGTCTATGCGGCCTACCGCGCCGCGATGGAGCACAAGGGGCAACCCACCGTCATCCTCGCCAAGACCATCAAGGGCTACACCCTGGGTTCGCACTTCCAGGGCCGCAACGCCACCCACCAGATGAAAAAGCTTGCGCTGCAGGATCTCAAGGACTTCCGCGACGCGATGCGCATACCGGTCAGCGACGCCGAACTCGAGGCGAATCCGTACCTGCCGCCGTACTACCACCCCGGCAGCGAGGCGCCGGAGATCCGCTACCTGCTCGACCGGCGCACCGCGCTGGGCGGGTTCGTGCCGTCGCGGCGCACCACCGCCAAGGCCCTGACGCTGCCGCCGCGGGATGTCTACGCACCGCTCAAGGCCGGCTCGGGCCAGCAGGAGGTGGCGACCACCATGGCATGCGTGCGGGTATTCAAGGAACTCCTGCGCGACACCAACATCGGCCCGCGCATCGTGCCGATCATTCCCGACGAGGCGCGCACGTTCGGCATGGACTCGTGGTTCCCCAGCCTGAAGATCTACAACCGCAACGGTCAGCTCTACACGGCCGTCGACGCGCAACTCATGTTGGCCTACAAGGAATCCGAGCAGGGCCAGATCCTGCACGAGGGCATCAACGAGGCGGGTTCCACCGCGTCGTTCGCGGCCGTGGGAACGTCGTACGCGACTCACGACCAGCCCATGAT
>VEQU01000102.1 GCA_018883075.1 Mycobacterium sp. | reverse complement strand
GGCGTGCGCCGAGCGGCTGATCCCGTTCAGCCTGGAGCTCGGCGGCAAGGACCCGGCGATCGTGCTGGCCGACGCCGATCTCGACCGTGCCGCCAACGGCATCGCCTGGGGCGGCATGTTCAACTCCGGCCAGGTGTGCATCTCGGTCGAGCGGGTGTTCGTCGAGGCGCCGGTCTACAACGAGTTCGTCGCCAAGCTCGCCGACAAGGTGCGCGCGGTCCAGCAGGGTCAGGAGTCCGGCGGCGGCGCCAGCTATCACACCGGTGCGATGGCCACCCCGGCCCAGCGTGACATCGTCGAACGGCACGTGAAGGAGGCCACCGCGGCCGGCGCCAAGGTGCTCGTGGGCGGTGCGCCCACCGGGCAGGGCACCTTCTTCCAGCCCACCGTGCTCACCGACGTCACCCCGGACATGACCTGCATCGCCGAGGAGACCTTCGGGCCCACCCTGCCGGTCATCAAGGTGGCCGACGAGGAGGAGGCCATCCGGCTGGCCAACGATTCCGCCTACGGTCTGTCGGCCAGCGTGTGGACCGCCAGCACCGACCGCGGCGAGCGGATCGCGCGCCGGCTGGAGTGCGGTGCGGTGAACGTCAACGACGCGCTGACCAACGTGTTCTGCCCGGGCCTGCCGATGGGCGGCTGGAAGGACTCCGGCATCGGTTACCGCGGCGGCGGCGCGGCCGGGCTGATCAAGTTCTGCCGCCAGCAGGCGATCACCTCACCGCGGCTGCCCACCCAGAAGTCCGAAATGCTGTGGTACTCCTCGCCGATGAAGCAGTCCGCGTTCGCGTTGAAGGCCATGCGTGCCTTCGCCGGGCGGGGCAAGCGCCGCTTCGGCATGTAGCAGAGCGCCGCCGGGGGCGTTTCCAGGGCCTTTCTACGGTCCCTTGTAACCGGGCGGGTTGGGGCTGTCGACCCAGAAGTCGACCCCCAGCTCCGTGCCGGGCACGCAGTCGTACACCGACAGGTCGGTGACCCCGGAGTCCAGCAGCACGTCCTCGCACAGCAGGCTGTTCCCGGTGAACTCCCGCGCCGGTCTGCTCATCACCGCATACGCGGAGTCGGAATACACCTCGGGCTTGCGCGAGCGCTTCATCATCTCGTCGCCGCCGAGCAGGTTCTGCACCGCTGCGGTCGCGATCGCGGTGCGCGGCCACAGCGTGTTCGAGGCGATGCCGGCCTCGCGCATCTCCTCGGCGATTCCCAACGCGCACAACGTCATCCCGTACTTGGCCATCATGTACGGGGTGGGCCGCAACCACTTGGGCTCCATCCGGATCGGCGGCGACAGGGTCAGGATGTGCGGGTTGGACCGGCCCTTCATGTGCGGGATGCAGGCTTGCGACACCGCGTAGGTGCCGCGGATCTGGATTCCGTTCATCAGATCGAAGCGCTTGAGCGGCACGTCCTCGATGGAGCCCAGGTTGATGGCGCTGGCGTTGTTGACGCACATGTCGATGCCGCCGAACTGCTCGACGGCCTTGGCCACCGCGGCCGCCACCGAGTCGCCGTCGCGCACGTCGCCCACGATCGGAAGGGCCTGCCCGCCGGCCTCCTCGATCTCCTTGGCGGCGGTGTAGATGGTGCCCGGCAGCTTAGGGTGCGGTTCGGTGGTCTTGGCCACCAGTGCGATGTTTGCGCCGTCGGCGGCGACCCGCTTGGCGATCGCCAGGCCGATGCCGCGGCTGGCGCCCGAGATGAACATGGTCTTGCCGGAGAAGGTCGATGCTGTCGCTGCCATGCGGGTCAGCCTACGTTGACGCCCCCGTGGGTGTGAGCACGATCTGGAACACCTGGTTGGACGCACCGGTCGCGGTGAACGTGTTGTCGGGTGTGAAGGCCACCGTGGAATAGATCCCGCCGTACATATATCCCAGCACCGTCGGGCCGCTCAGCTTGTTCAACGAGATCACGCCGTTGCCGTACGCGGGCAGCGCCTGATTCTGGAAGTACTTCGCGTTCGCGCCGTAGTTGCCGGTGCTGTCCGGCGTCACGGCAGGGATGGGCGACATGATGTATTCCTGGAACGATCCGTCGCCCGACCGGACGAGCGACGTCACATTGTCGACCCACGGCAAGTCGGAGTTCGATGTGAGTTGACCGTCGCAGTAGCGGTACAGGCTGATGCCATCGTTATTCGTCGCCGAAGAACGGGCACCGAGTCGGCTGTGGGACGCTACTACGGTGACCGACACCGACGACGGGCCCGAGGAGTCCGACGCCGAACTCACCGCCCGCTTCGAGCGCGACGCCATCCCGCTGATGGACCAGCTCTACGGCGGCGCCCTGCGGATGACCCGCAACCCCGCCGACGCCGAGGACCTGCTGCAGGAGACCATGGTCAAGGCCTACGCCGGGTTCCGCTCGTTCAAGGCCGGCACCAACCTCAAGGCCTGGCTGTACCGGATCCTGACCAACACCTACATCAACGGCTACCGCAAGAAGCAGCGCCAGCCCGCCGAGTACCCCACCGAGGAGATCACCGACTGGCAGCTGGCCGCCAATGCCGAGCATTCCTCCACCGGCCTGCGCTCCGCCGAGGTCGAGGCACTGGAAAATCTTCCCGACAGCGAAATCAAAGAGGCCCTCCAGGCGTTACCAGAAGAGTTCCGCCTGGCTGTGTACCTCGCCGACGTCGAGGGAATGCCCTACAAGGAGATCGCGCAGATCATGGAAACGCCGATCGGGACGGTGATGTCCCGCCTGCACCGCGGCCGGCGCCAGTTGCGCACCCTGCTGGCCGATGTGGCCCGCGACCGGGGCTTCCTGCGAGGTCAGGGCATGAGCGAGGCCGAAACGACTGGTGAGGAGGTGTCCTCATGAGCGATCAGCACTCAGATCCCGGCTCAGATCCTGACACCGGCCACACCGACTGCGCGATGGTGATCGCCGAGGTCTGGACCCTGCTGGACGGCGAGGTCAACAACGACAAGCGCGAGCGGCTCCGTCAGCACCTCGACCACTGCCCGGCCTGCCTGCGCCACTACGGGGTCGAGGAGCGGATCAAGAAACTCATCGCCACCAAGTGCAGCACCGATCGGGCACCGGCCTACCTGGTAGAACGGGTGCGCCTGGAGATCACCCGGACGACGATCATCCGGCGCGAGGGCTAAAACCCGCCTGCAAACTCAGGCGTTGGGCCGATTGCCGTGGTTGGCCTTGCTGTGCTTGCGGTCGCGCTTCTTGCGGCCACGCTTGGCCATGGGGGTACCTCCGTCGTGAAACCTGGGCGGGAATGCCCGGGGGATTTGCACTCCATTCTCTCACGGCCCGGTAAGCGGCTGACCACGCGGTCTTGTGGTTCGATATGGGAATGGCCGAGGACGTTCGCGCTGAGATCGTGGCCAGTGTGCTCGAGGTCGTGGTCAGCAAGGGTGACCAGATCGGCGCCGGCGACATCGTCGTGCTGCTGGAGTCGATGAAGATGGAGATCCCGGTGCTGGCCGAGGCGGCCGGCATTGTCACCGAGGTGACTGTCGCGGTGGGCGACGTCATCCAGGCCGGTGACCTCATCGCCGTCATCGAGTGAGCACTCTCGGTGACCTGCTCGCCGAGCACACCATGCTGCCCGGCGCAGCGGTGGACCATCTGCACGCCGTAGTCGGCGAATGGCAACTGCTGGCCGACATGTCCTTCGGCGACTACCTGCTGTGGGTGCGCCGTGACGACGGCTCCATGGTCTGCGTCGCGCAGTGCCGGCCCAACACCGCCTCGACCATGCTCGTCTCCGACGCCGTCGGCACCGTCATCGACGAGGAGGGCCTGCTCGGCTCGATTCCGGTGCGACACCGCGGCGAGGTGGTGGCCATGCTCACCCACCAGAGCGCGGGGCAGGGCCGGCGTACCTCGTCGCGGCTGGAGAAGGCCTACCTCGACTGCGCCGAGAAACTGCGCAACATGGTGTCGGAGGGCACTTTTCCCAATGTCCGGGATATGGCCATGTCGCGCTCCAGCCCACGGGTGGGCGACGGTTTCATCCGGCTCGACGTCACCGGGAAGGTCATCTACGCCAGCCCCAACGCGCTGTCGGCCTACCACCGGATGGGGCTGAGCTCCGAGCTCGAGGGCCACGACCTGATCGCGCTGACCCGCCCGCTGATCACCGATCCGTTCGACGCCGCCGAATTCGCCCTGCACGTCGGCGATTCACTGGCGGGCGGCTCGGGTACCCGGCTGGAGATCGACGCCGGCGGCGCCACCGTGCTGGTGCGCACTCTGCCGCTGGCGCTGCGCGGGGAGTCCGCCGGCGCGGCCGTCCTGATCCGCGACGTCACCGAGGTCAAACGACGCGACCGGGCGCTGCTGAGCAAGGACGCCACCATCCGGGAGATCCACCACCGGGTGAAGAACAACCTGCAGACGGTGGCCGCGCTGCTCCGGCTGCAGGCCCGCCGCACCAACAACGACGAGGCCCGCGAGGCGCTCACCGAATCGGTGCGACGGGTGGCCGCGATCGCCGAGGTGCACGAGGCCCTGTCGATGTCGGTCGACGAGGAAGTCGACCTCGACGAGGTGATCGACCGGATCGTGCCGATGATGAACGACGTCGCCGCCCTCGACATCCCGATCACCATCCGGCGGGAGGGCAAACTCGGCGTGCTCGACGCCCAGCGGGCCACCGCCCTGGTGATGGTGGTGACCGAACTGGTGCAGAACGCCATCGAGCACGCCTTCGGCCCCGGCGTCGGGCCCGGCAGCATCGTGATCCGTGCCGAGCGTTCGGCGCGCTGGCTGGACATCGTCATCCGCGACGACGGCACCGGGTTGCCGTCCGCCTTCAGCATCGAGGGGTCCGACCGGCTGGGCCTGCAGATCGTCAACACACTGGTGTTGGCCGAACTCGACGGGACTCTGGACATCCGGGAGGCCCCGGGGCGGGGGACTGACGCGGTGCTTCGGGTGCCGACCCGTCCGGCGAACCGGGCCGGATAACCCGCTCTCCACAACGAAAGCGGCCCCGGCGAGACGCCGGGGCCGCTTTCGATGAGTTCGTCTCAGACGCTGCTGCGCGCCCGGGTGCGGGCGTTGCGGCGCTTGAGGGCGCGACGCTCGTCCTCGCTCATGGCGCCCCAGACACCGGCGTCCTGGCCCGAATCCAACGCCCAGGCGAGACACTCCGTGGTCACCGGGCACCGGTTGCACACCAGCTTCGCCTCCGCGATCTGGGCAAGGGCCGGCCCGCTGTTACCCACTGGGAAAAACAGCTCCGGGTCCTCGTCGCGACAGACCGCCTTGTGGCGCCAATCCATTTCAGCTACTCCTTAATCGGTGCGTGTGTTCGGCGTGTGCGCAGCAGGACACCTGGTTTACCCGGTCTGACCTGCGTCGTTAACGCGTGCACATGCAAATGTTGTTGCACTGTTACCAACGATGCTTCCACAGCCCGGACGGTTGTCAACAGGACTTCGCCAAACCGTGGGAAATCTCACTCGGCTCTCGCCGGTGGCGCCACCACGGCCAGGGCCCGGGGCACCGACGTGAAGGTCATATCGTCGCGCATGCCCAGGAAATCACCGTCGACCTGGCACGATACCGGCTGCGCGGCGGTGAGGCGAACCCAGGCCACGTCGTCCTCCCGCAGCAGGTGAGGACCCTTGACCTGGGCCTTCTTGGACAGCATCCGGCGCACCACCAGCAGGTTGGCGATCACGTTCGTCGTGGTCACGGCGAATACCCCCAGGCCGCCCTCGAAGGTGGTGCCGGGATTGGTCCACACCGGCCGGGCATTCGCGTAGGTCCAGGGGCTGGCGTTGGAGACGAACGCGAAGTGCACCCCGCCCAGCGGCTCCCGGTCCGGCAGATGCACCGTGATCAGGGGCTCCTCCCGGACGCTGCCGAGCATCTCGCGCACCGCGATCCGGATGTAGCGCGCGGCGGTCACCTTGCGGCCCTTGGCGCGCTGGGCCTCCACCGCCGCCACCACGTCGCCGTCCACCCCCATGCCGGCGGTGAACACCGCCCAGCGCTCCCCGCAGTCCATCAGGCCGATGCGCCGCCACGGCTGCCCGCCGCGGTGCGCGCCGATCAGATCGATCAGCTGATTGGTCGCCTCGATCGGGTCGGCACTGATCCCCAGCGCCCGGGCGAACACGTTCGCCGAGCCGCCGGGCACCACCGCCACCGCGGGCAGTGTCGCGGCGTCCGGGCGCTGCGGCCCGGGCTTACCCAGCAGCCCGTTCACCACCTCGTTCACCGTGCCGTCGCCGCCGTGCACGATGAGCACGTCGATGCCGTCCCGTTTGGCGTTCTCGGCGATCTCGATGGCGTGGCCGCGGCGGTCGGTGTGTGCCACGGTCAGGCTCACCCGGCTCTCCAGGGCGTGCGCCAGCAGGTCCCGTCCGGCCGCCGTGGTCGATGTCGCGTTCGGGTTCACGATCAGCACGGCCTGCACCAGGTGAGCCTATCGGGGCGACCGCAGCCCTCCGACCGATGGCGAATGGGGCCGAAAGACCCTCAGGTGCGGACATGAGCCGGTGCTAAAATAGTTGCGCAATCAACAATTCCACATAACAAAGACGGGCTTTCCATGTCGGACATCATCAAGCGCGGCGGTCTGTGGGCCTCCGCGGCGGCACTCGCTGTCGCCGTTCCCCTGGGGGTCGCCCAGACGGCGGCCGCTGACCGCGACGGCGGCGACGACCGCGGATCGAGTCAGAGCGACGGGTCGGCGGAGGATCGCGCGGGCAAGTCGGCATCGAAGGCGCCCGGCTCTGCCGCGGCCGTCGTGCCGGGTCGCGCCGACAGCAACGACGACTACGACGACGATTACGACGACGACGATTACGACGACGACTGGTCGAGCAGTTCGACGTCGGGAACCGAGACCTCGAGCAGCACCCGCACGTCGAGCACCCGCACGTCGAGCACGAGTTCTTACGACGACGACGACGGCGATGACGACGATGACGACTGGTCGACCACCGGCACCAACACGTCGAGCACCAAGACGTCGGGCACCAAGACGTCGAGCAGCACGTCTACCAGTAAGACCACGACCTCCAGCCCGACGACAAGCCGCACGACGTCCTCGACGACGACCAGCTCCACGAGTTCGACGCCGACCACCGCCGCGGCCGGCGTCGTGCGGTCGGCTCCCGTGACCGCGGAGAACAACCCGATCGTCGTGTTCTTCCGGCAACTGCTCTCGCTGTTCGGGTTCCGCTTCTGATCGGTCTCCTACACTCGCGTCCGTGAGTGTTCCGCCGACCGTGCGCCGCGCCGCGGTCCTGGTGGGGCTGCAGGGTGCGATCGGCGTCGTCGCGGCGGCGGTGTTCGTGGTCCGTGGTCTGCGCGGTGCCGACCAGCACGTCGTCAGCGGGTTCGGCAACGCCATGTGGTTCGGCGTGTTCGGCGCCGCGCTGCTCGCCGCCGGGTGGGCGTTGTGGACCGGCAAGCGCGGGGCCCGCGGTGTGGCGGTGTACGCGCAGATGCTGCTGCTGCCGGTGAGTTGGTACGTGGGCGTGGGATCGCACCAGTGGATGTACGCGGTGCCCGTCGCGGCGGTGTCGGTGGCGATCGTGGTGCTGCTGTTTCACCGCAGCACCATTCAGTGGCTGGAAGGCTCTGACGTCTCCGGCGACGCCGACAACTCCGACAGCGCCGGCCCGGACACCCGGTAGGTGATCCACTCCTGCATCGGCCGGCCGCCCACCGCGTCGTAGAGCGCGATCGCGTCGGTGTTCCACTCCAGCACCGCCCATCCGAGACGGCTGTAACCGTTGCGCACGCATTCGCGTGCGAGTTCAGCCAGCAATGCGCGGGCCAGTCCGCGGCGGCGGAATCCTTCGCGCACGAACAGGTC
>VEQU01000020.1 GCA_018883075.1 Mycobacterium sp. | reverse complement strand
TTCCAATGACACCTGGCGGTTGTGGACCTTCGACTGGGACGCGACCCCCGGGCCGCACACACTGACCGCCCGGGCCACTGACAACACCGGCGCCGTGCAGACAGAAGAGCGCAGCGCTCCCCCTCCCAACGGGGCGACGGGTTGGCCGACGATATCCGTGCAGGTGCAGTAACCGGTCAGCCCGGTTCGGAGTCGACGTGGTCGGGCAAACCTGCCCATCGCCTCGGCACCTGACGACAATCGGAGGACAGCTGAATCATCCGATTCAAGGACCGGTCGGTGGACTCCCGAAACCATGCGGTGGACCGAGACTGACTGTGTCAGCATTTCGAACGAGAGGAAGAAGAACCATGAACAACCCCACCCCCGCGCCGGCAAGGCCACAGCGCTCGATCGCCCTCCTGGCCGCCGCTGCGGCGCTGGCCGGAATGGGAACGCTGGCGGCCTGCGGAACGAAGGACAAACCCGCCGACACCAAGCCGCCGATGTCGAGCATGACCGAGTCCGCGCCCGCATCCCCGACGGAGAAGGTCGTCAAGCCCGCACCGAACGGGTCCATGCCGACCAACTCTTTCACGCCGACGGTCACAGCGCGTCCGGCGCCGACCGCGCTGCCTGGCAACGTGATCACCGGCGGACAGTGAGAGCGAACCGGTGACTACGCGCACGAGGACGGTGGTGGCGGCCGCACTGGCCGCCACCACCGTGTGCGGCTCTCTGCTCCTCAACGAACAACGGCCGGCCCGCGCCGAACGCATCGCGGGCCCGTATGCGGTACTGCTGGATTCCTCGACGGATCTCGGCGCGTCCGGAGATCGCCGCGTTCAGTTGACGGCCGCGCTGCAATCCGGGTCTTCCCCGGAACTACTGTCCGAGTGGGCGCGGCAGCGGGGCCTCGAGATCCTGTGGCGCACCGGCGATCAGTGGGCCACCGTGGCCGGCCCGGCGGCCGCGGTCGCAAACGCCTTTCGGCTCGATGTTCGCGACTACCGGGGCAGGCAGGGTCAGGTGTTCTACGCCTCCCCGCACCAACCGGTCGTTCCGGCGGAGTTGGGTGGCGAAGTGGCCGGCTTCGGCCGCATCCTCGGCTACACCCCGCACCACAGCGCGAATCGCTGGCAGCTCCCGCTGGAGGTTCCCGGGCAGGGCTTGACACCGCAGAACATCCTGCGCACCTACAACATCGACCCGCTGCGTAAGGCCGGCTTCACCGGCAGGGGAACCACGGTTGTGGTGTTCGCCTTCGACGGATTCGACCAGGCCGATCTGGACATGTTCGCCGAGACGTTCAATCTGCCCACGTTCACCCCTGAGGTGGTGGGCGAACTTCTGCCGCCGCGCAGCGGTGAAGCCAACATGGACCTTCAGGCGATCCACGCCATCGCACCGGACGCGAAGAAGGTCCTCGTCAATGCCCGTCCGACCGTCGAGGGCGACGGCTCCTACGCCAAGATCGCGGCGATGCTCGAAGACGCCGACCGCCGCTACCCCGGGGCGGTCTGGAGTCTGTCGATCGGCTGGGGCTGCGACAGGCTCATCACCGCAGCGGACCTGGTCCCGGTTCGCGCCGCGCTGGCTGCGGCACAGCGCAGGGGCACCACCGCCTTCGATGCCAGCGGCGATCTTGCCGGACTGGAGTGCAAGGGCGGCGACGCATGGTCGTCTCCCCCGAATCCCGACGACGTCGGGTTGGATGCCGTCGCCTCGATGCCGGAGATGACCAGCGTCGGCGGGACGTCACTGTCCACCGACGCCGGCGGCGGCTGGGTGGGCGAGCAGGCCTGGTTCGACGCCCCGCTGTCACAGGGCACCGGCGGCGGCGTGTCCGCTCTCTACGAGCGCCCCGACTGGCAGGCGGGGGTCACCGGGCCCGGAGATTCGCGACTGGTACCCGATGTCGCCGCAGTCGCCGATCCGTTCACCGGAGTGAAGATCGTGCTCGATCGACAGGTGATCGTCGGCGGAGGAACGTCGTTGTCGGCGCCGCTGTGGGCGGGCATGGCCGCTGTGATCAACCAATATCTGCTGCAGTCGGGCGGTGCGCAACTGGGTGATCTCAACCCGCTGCTGTACCGCCTGGCCGAGGCCGCCCGACTGCCCGCTTTCCAGGATGTCGTCCAAGGCGGTAACGCGGTCGGCAACGCCGGGCCGGGTTATGACGCGGTCACCGGTCTGGGCACTCCCAACGTCGAGAACCTCGCCAAGGGACTGCTCGTGACCCAGAAGCTGGTGCCATGACGACCCCGGAGAACGCATGTCCGCGCTGCGGCACCGAGGTGCCCGACGGCAACTTCTGCGGGTCCTGCGGCTCCACCCTGACCGGCGGCAGTGGTGACACACCGCAGTTCCTGCGTCCCACCGTGTTCAGTGCCGCGCCGTCGGAGAGCGTCCTGCTGCCGTACTTCGCGAGCGCAATGTTCCCCCAGTTGCCCAAACGCTCCCGGCTTCCGTTCCGGCTGACGCTGCTTGTCGCGGCTGTCGCACTGGCAGTCTCGGTGGCGGTGAAGCTACCGTCGGCGGGGATCGCCGTCTCGGCTCTGGGACTGCCACTGCTGTTCGTGCTCTATCTGCGGGCCTCTGATCTCGACCGCGACATCAAACGCACCTCGCTGATGGTGGCTGCGATCCTTGGCGTGGTCCTCGGAGTCGGCTGGGTGCTGCTGACCGGCGGAATGGTGGCACGCAGTCTGAACGTCTCGATCGGTGTGGGCCTTGCCGTGCATCACCTTCTGGGGCAGGGCATCGCCATCCCCGCCGCCGGCATGCTGCTCATGCTCGTGCCCGCTCTCGTCGTCCGGCAAATGAACTCCGGGACGCGGGAGTCCCTTGATGGTTTCACCGTCGGTGCGCTGGGAGCGCTGGTGTTCACCGCGGCCGCGACGCTGACCCGCCTGGCGCCGCAGGTCACCACCGGCCTGTTCGCCGACATCCGGCCCTGGCAGGGACTGATTGTCGAGGTCGTGATGTCGGGGTTGACCATCCCGGTGACCGCGGCCGCAGCCGGCGGGCTGTTCGGCATCCTGCTCTGGTTCCGTCCAGCCGGAAGCCACGATCGGCGGGTTCGGGTGATCCTCGGGCTACTGGCTGCCGCAGTGCTGTTCATCCACACCGCGGTCGGCGTCGTCGATCTCGTCGGCCTGCCTCAAATCGGCATGCTGTCACTACATCTCGCCGCGATGGTGCTGGCGCTGCTCGCGCTGCGGGTGGCGCTGCAGTTGGCCCTTCTGCATGAGCAGCACGATCCGCTGCGCGCCGAGGAACCGATGCTCTGCGTCCACTGCGAAATGGTGACGCCCGATATGCCGTTCTGCGCGGCGTGCGGGGCGGCCAATCGCGCGTCCGGTCGCACGTCCCGTGCCGAACGCCGCGCCATCCGGCCCCGCGCTGCGGACACCGGCACGTCTGTGGCCGACGGCTCCGGGCAACGCGACTATCCCGGGTACGCGCTGCCGGCAGCCACCTATCTGGCTCCCGCCATCAAACGGCCCCGATTCGGTTGGCTCGTCGGCCGGTGGGGTGTCGTCGTCACAACGGCCGCGGCGACACTCGCCGGCGTCGCGGCGGTGCTGGCGCCCAAGATCGCCTCCTACGCGTGCCCACCGGAGTGCGGCCGGCCGCCGTCGGGCACACCCGTGATGGGTTTGCCCCGCTTCACCTCCACCGACGGGGAGTTCTCGGTCTCCTACCCGACTCCAGAGTCGGCGTATGAGGTCGCACTCTCCGACA
The DNA here is from genome assembly GCA_018883075.1 of Mycobacterium sp. GTDB lineage: Bacteria > Actinomycetota > Actinomycetes > Mycobacteriales > Mycobacteriaceae > Mycobacterium. The sequence continues at coordinate 28,165 of VEQU01000020.1, read as the reverse complement.
ACGGCGTCACAGCGACCTTCACCGGCGGCGACACCGGCGTGATGCAGTTGTTCTCCCAGCCGGCCCGGGGCCGTCCGGCCCGCGACATCGTCATCGCGACGCTGGCCAAGCGCTTCCCCGATGCGAAGGTCGACTACCAGATCCCGAATGCGATGGTGGGCTATGAGCCGGGTTACGGCGTGCTCGCCGACAACTGGCCGCAGAACGCATCAGCCTCCTTCACCCGCCAGCGCATCCTGGTGATGGCCGCAGTCAAGAACGACCTGGCGCTGATCGCTTTCGCGACCGGCCCGTACCGCACGTTCGGGCCCGACTCGGGTCCGGGACTGCCCTCGGCAGCCAACCTGCAACTCGCCGAGGACCTCGGCAAGTACGTCAACAGCTTCCAGTGGGATGACACGACGACGCCCTGAGCGGATTCATCACCGACGGGCATGCCTGCGAGGTGAGCTTCCTGGTCATCGTCGCCCGCGGGGCGGCGGGCGCGGTCGGCACCATCGTGCTCATCGTGCTCGCCGGCAAGAGGCAAGAGGCGGGCAAGAGGTAGGAAGGTCACCATGACACACCGAGTGTGGTTCATCACCGGTGCCTCGCGCGGTCTCGGGCATCAGTGGGCCGCCGCCGCTCTGGAACGGGGCGATCGGGTTGCCGCGACGGCGCGTGACACTGCCGCACTGTCGGAGTTGGGCGACGCCTACGGGGAGGCGCTCAACGTCATCGCTCTCGACGTCACCGACCGGGAGGCCTGCTTCGCGGCCGTGCGCGCGGCGCACGATCACTTCGGGCGGCTTGACGTCGTGGTCAACAACGCCGGCTACGGGCAGTACGGATTCGTCGAGGAACTGTCCGAGGCCGAGGCGCGCAGGCAGATGGACACCAATTTCTTCGGCCCGCTGTGGATCACCCAGGCCGCCCTGCCGTTCCTGCGGGCCCAGCGCAGCGGGCACATCATCCAGGTGTCGTCGATTGGTGGTGTCACGGCGTTTCCGAACCTCGGCGCCTACCACGCCTCCAAATGGGCGCTGGAGGGCATGACCCAGTCACTGGCCCGAGAGGTCGAACCCTTCGGTGTGCGGGTGACATTGGTCGAACCGGGCGGCTTCGACACCGAGTGGATCACCGCGGCACCGTACTCCGAGCCTTTGCCGGCTTACGACGCCCAGCGTGAGGAGTTCGAATCGGCGCGCGTCACCCGGCGCACGGATCTCGGCAACCCCCACGCCGCCCGTTCGGCACTACTGACGCTTGTCGATGCCGACGATCTCCCGCTGCGGGTGTTCCTCGGTAGGCAGGCACTCGGATGGGCCCAGACCGACTACGAACGCCGGTTGGCCGAGTGGCAGCGCTGGCAGTGGTTCGCGGAGGACAACCACGGCGAGAGCCCGGGGCAGTGACTCAATGGTGCTGACTCAATGGTGCTGACTCGATGGTGCGGGCGGAGGGACTCGAACCCACACGCTCTTTCGAGCACCGGCACCTAAAGCCGGCATGTCTGCCAGTTTCATCACGCCCGCGAAGACTTTGATCCTAACGTCACTCCACGAGGCGGTATCCCACGCCGAGCGATCGGTAGGTGCGTTCGGCGCGCCGGTCACGAGTCAGAAGGGTCCGACCGTTCGCGGAGGCGGCCTGGCCCACGAGCGCGTCGTAGACAGATCCCCCGACGATTCCCGTTTCGGCCAGCCGGTCCCGGAGATCGCGGGTTGCGGCTGCGCCCAGCCAGCAATCATCGGGAAAGGCTGCCGCCAACACCGACAGAGCCCGTTCCGCAGTCAGTCGCAACTCAACGGGCAACCGCGTGAGCACCGAGTACGTCTCGAACACTGCATGCCCGGCGAGTGCCGGCCGAAGATCGACCAGGGCCCGACGGCATGCAGGGTGTGCTTCGTGGGTCGGATCGAGGGCGGCGACGGCCACGCTGGTGTCGCACGCCCACCGGTTACCGGTGGGGCTCACCGCTGAAGATCGTCGCGAAGCCGGCGAACGTCCTCGTCGGTCAGGGTGGCACCCTCGACCATTTCCAGAATCGGTAGGCCGTCGCTGGTCTCGACCGCGCGCTCACTCCGTCTCACGGGCTCGATTCTCAGTCCGGATCCGTCGGGCATCAATTCAAGTGGGGTCTCGGGCGTGATTCCCAGGGCCACCCGTAGCGCTTTGGGGATGACGAGACGCCCTACGCTGTCGATTGTCACCCTCATGGGAATATACTACCAATTATTTGGGAAACGGGGTCGACAGGTAAGTTCGTGGCGTGCCGATCCCCCGCCGCCGCAGGTTTGCGCTGGTCCTGCTGGTCATCGTGGCCGCGGCGGGCTGCCTGGCGCTGGGCTGGTGGCAGTGGAGCCGGTACGAGTCGGCGTCGGGGAGCTTCCAAAATCTGGGCTACGCCCTGCAGTGGCCGTTATTTGCCGGCTTCTGCGTGTACGCCTACCGCAAATTCGTCCGCTACGAAGAGGCGCCGCCGAAGCCCAACGACGCCGGGGAGATGAGAGAGATCCCGGCCGGGCTTCTCCCCGAGCGGCCGGCGGCGGCACCGAAACCGAATAACCGGGTGATGAACGAGTACAACGCCTATCTGGCCGAGCTGGCCGAGAACGACAAGAGGACCCCATGACCGACACCCCTGAGGCCCAGCCGATCACCCCGATCGAGAAGATCCGCTCGGCGTTGACCGGATATCGGGTGATGGCGTGGATGACCGGCATCTGGCTGATCGCGCTCTGCTACGAGCTGATCGTCAAATACATCGTGAAGGTCGAGAATCCCCCCGAATGGATCAGTGTGGTTCACGGCTGGGTGTACTTCGTGTACCTGCTGTTCACCGCGAACCTCGCCGTGAAGGTGCGCTGGCCCATCGCCAAGACCGTCGGCATTCTGCTGGCCGGCACCATCCCACTGCTGGGCATCATCGTCGAACAGGTGCAGACCCGGGAACTCAAGGAGCGGTTCAACCTCTAGCCAGCGCGCGCAGCGCCGGCACCAGTAGCGCCAGCGCACGGCCGCGGTGTGAGGTGGCGTCCTTCTCCCCGGCGCTCAACTGAGCGGCCGATCGACTCTCCCCCTCGGGAATGAAGACCGGGTCATAGCCGAAGCCGTTGTCGCCATCCGGTTCCCGCGCGATCGTTCCCGGCCACTCGCCGCGGACGACAGTGACGTCACTGGGACCGGTGACCAGCGCGCAGGCCGACACGAAGGCTGCACCGCGCCGGGAGTCGGGGACGTCGCGCAGCTGGTCCAGCAGCAGCCGGTAGTTCGCCACGTCATCACCGTGGGTGCCCGACCACCGCGCCGACAGCACGCCCGGCATGCCGTTGAGCGCCGCCACCTCCAGTCCGGAGTCATCGGCCAGAGTGGGCAGGCCGGTGGCGGCAAAACCGTCGCGCGCCTTGGCGATCGCGTTCTCCTCGAACGTCGCTCCGGTCTCCGGCGCCTCGTCATAGGGTGCGACGTCATCGAGGGAGAGCAACTCCAGCCCGGAGATCCCGGCGGCGTCGAGCACCCGGTGCAATTCGGCCAGCTTCTTGCGGTTGCGGCTGGCCACCAGCAGCCGAATGGTCAGGACCCGAACGCCTTCTTCGCCGGCGCACTCTCCGGCAGCACACCGGGGTACGGCAACGCCAGCGTCTCACGCTGGAACTCGAACAGCTTCTCGCAGGCCGCCATGGCGGAGTCGAGCATCTTGTCCAGTGTCGAGCGCGGGAAGGTCGCACCCTCGCCCGTGCCCTGGATCTCCACCAGCGTGCCGGTGTCGGTGGCGACGACGTTCATGTCCACCTCGGCGCGGGAGTCCTCCTCGTAGGGAAGATCGACACGCACCCGGCCGTCCACCACACCGACGCTGATGGCGGCGATCGCGCACGATAGCGGCTTCGGATCGCTCAGCGCTCCCGCCGCACCCAGGTAGGTCACCGCATCCGAGAGCGCGACGTACGCCCCGGTGATCGCCGCGGTGCGGGTGCCGCCGTCGGCCTGCAGCACATCGCAGTCCAGCGCGATGGTGTTCTCGCCCAGCGCGGCGAGGTCGATACAGGCCCGCAGCGAGCGGCCCACCAGCCGGCTGATCTCCTGGGTGCGCCCGCCGAGGCGGCCCTTGACCGATTCACGATCCGAGCGGGTGTGGGTGGCGCCGGGCAGCATGGCGTACTCGGCGGTCAGCCAGCCCAGTCCGGATCCCCTGCGCCAACGCGGGACGCCTTCGGTGACGCTGGCGGTGCACATCACCCGCGTCTCGCCGAAACCGATCAGCACCGAGCCGGCCGGATGCGAGGTGAAACCGCGGGTGATGGTCACCGGCCGCAGTTCGTCGTCGGCCCTGCCGTCCTGTCGTTCCGGCCCACCCTGTCTTTGTGACATGGGACAAAACCCTAGCGGCAGACCTCGATCGCCTCGCCGGCCACCACGGCGTGCACCGGCCCGTCGAACTCGGCCTTCGCCTCGGCGATCACATCCTCCCGCGACGTCCAAGGCGGGATGTGGGTGAGCAGCAGTCGCCCCACGCCGGCCCGGGCCGCGATGCGCCCGGCGTCGGTGCCGGACAGATGCAGGTGCTGAGGGCGGTCCGGCGAGTGCGTCCAGGACGCCTCACAGAGGAATGCGTCGGCGCCGGTGGCCAGTTCCACCAGCGACTCGCACACACCGGTGTCCCCGCTGAACACCAGCGTGGCGCCGCCGGAGTCGGTGATCCGCAACCCGTAGGACTCGGTGGGGTGCATGACCATCCGGGGCAGCACGCTCAGCGTGCCGAACTGCACCGCCTCACCCTCGGTCCAGGGCCGTACGTCGAAGATGTCGGAGAAGTCGTCGAGTTCGCCACCCAGAGGGGACGACGCCGCCGCCAGTCGCGTCCAAGTGTCGCTCGGCCCGTACATCAGGCCGCGCTGGGGCGCCGGGGTCGGGTGGTAGCGGCGCCATACGAACAGCCCCGGCAAATCGAGACAGTGATCGGCGTGCAGATGCGACAGCAGCACATGCACCTCGTTGGGATCGGCGTAGCGCTGCAGGGCACCGAGCACGCCACCGCCGAAGTCCACCACCAGTGGCGGGGTGTCCGGCGCGCTCAGCAGGTATCCGGAGGCCGGCGAATCAGGTCCCACCACACTGCCGGAGCAGCCCAGCACCGTGATCCGCACGCCACAAGCTTGCCACGGCCCAACGGGCCCACGACCCCAAACCGCCGGTGTATCTCAGCGCGGCTCAACGCGCCGTCGGCGAGGTGACCCCGCTGATCACCGGACCGAGAAAGCGCGTGGCCAGTGCGGTGAAGGCCTCCGGATCGCCGGTGGCCTCGAAGATCCGCGACGGCGCCCCGGCGTCGTGCGGGCGCAGTAGATCGGACTCGGTGAGCACCCGCAGCAGATCCTTCGCCGTCTCCTCGGCACTCGACACCAGGGTGACGTCATCGCCCGCGGCGATCTGGATCACCCCCGACAGCAGCGGGTAATGCGTGCAGCCCAGTACCAAGGTGTCCACCTCGGCGCGCTGCAGTGGCTCGAGATAGGCCTCGGCCAGACCGAGCACCTGACGTCCGCTGGTCACCCCGCGCTCGACGAAGTCGACGAACCGGGGGCAGGCCACCGCCGTGATCTCGGTATCGCGCGCGGCGGCGAACGCGTCGGAGTAAGCCCCCGAGGAGATGGTCGCCTCGGTGCCGATGACGCCGATGCGGCCGGACCGGGTGGCGGCCACCGCGCGGCGCACCGCGGGCAGGATCACCTCGACGACGGGTACGTCGTAACGTTCGCGGGCGTCACGCAGACAGGCCGCCGACGCGGTGTTGCACGCGATCACCAGAGCCTTGACCCCCCGGCTCACGAGATCGTCACCGATGGCCAGCGCGTGCGCCCGCACCTCGGGGATGCTCAGCGGACCGTACGGCCCGTGCGCGGTGTCGCCGACGTAGACGATGTTCTCGTCGGGAAGCTGGTCGATGATCGAGCGGGCGACGGTCAGTCCGCCGACCCCGGAGTCGAAGATCCCGATGGCCGCGCCGGCGTCACTCATGACGCGACGCCCGGCAGTTGTCCGGTCTTGCGGCGTCCCCGCGCCTCGCGCTCCGGGCTGGACAGCAGATACGCCGCCAGCACCCCCGCCAGTGCGCCGCACAGGTGGCCCTGCCACGACACCCCGCCGCAGCGATCCAGCACCGGCACGGCGCCCAGCAGGATCCCGCCGTAGACAAAGAGCACCGCGACGGAGGCGACGATCCACCAGATGTGGCGGGTCAGCCAGCCGAAGACCAGCAGGAAGGACAGCCAGCCGAAGATCAGTCCGGAGGCGCCGATGTGGTTGGTGGGCAGATTGCAGCTGCCGAGCCCGCCGATCAGCCAGGTGCCCAGGCCGCCGACGATCCAGATGATCGCCGTCGCCCACACGAACCGGGACAGCCCGGCCAGGGTCACCAGGAACCCGAGCACCAGAGCGGGCACGGTGTTGGCCAGCAGGTGAGCCCAGTCGGCGTGCAGCAGCGGCGCGAAGATCACTCCCCACAGGCCGTCGCGCTCCAGCGGCCGGATGCCGTTGCGATCCAGGGCGTTGCCGCTGAGCTGGTCGGCGATCTCGATGAGGTAGAGCAGGGCGACGAACGACAGGATGGTCGCGCCGCCGACCTGCCAGGCCGGCCGCTTGGCGGGCGAGGACTGCCCAACCGGTGACGTCGTACCCATCAACCTGAGGCTACCGGGCCGCCCGATCGGCACGACCGTGCGCAAACCGCACGCCGGGGCGGCGTGTCGGCGCGCCGGCACGCACGCTCGCCGTCAGCGGGGGAACGACCCGGACAGCACGTCACGGTAGGTGGGGATCCCGGCGACCGGCGTGGCGGCCAGCACCCCGGCCACCACCGCGCGGGCCAGGCAGTCGGCGGCCGCGGCAGCCACCGCGGTCACCACAGCGATGTCCGGAGCCATCTCCGCAGGGGTGTCCGGCGACGGCGCAACGTCCACCGCTCCGGTGGCGAGAACGAAGACGGTGTCGCCGTCGAGCGGGGTGTGGGCCGGTCGGATCGCGCGGGCCAGGCCGTCCTGTGCGGCGACGGCGACGCGCCGGCATCCGGATTTGGTCAGCGCGGCATCGGTGGCCACCACCGCGATGGTGGTGTTGAGCGGACTGGACTCCGCGTGCCGCGCGGCGTAGGCGGCGATCCGTTCAGGCGCCGGTTCGGAGAGCCCGAACTCGGCCGCCAACTCAGCCATCCAGGGCAACCCGGTGGCGGGGTCGAACACCTCACCGGCGGAGTTGACCACCACCAGGGCACCCACCGTCACGCCGGAATCGAGCACTGTCGAGGCGGTGCCCACGCCCCCCTTGAGAACGCCGGCCCGCGCACCGACACCGGCGCCCACGCTGCCCACGCCCACATCGGTGCCGGCCGAGTCGACGGCCGCATAGCCGAACTCAGCGGTGGGACGGTGCGACCAGGCGCCCACCGGGAGGTCGAAGATCACCGCGGCCGGCACGATCGGCACCGTGCCGCCCTTCATCTGCACCCCGCGGCGGTGTTCCTCCAGCCAGCGCATCACGCCGTCGGCGGCCGCCAGCCCGAAGGCGCTGCCGCCGGTGAGCACGACGGCGTCGACGTGACGGACGGTGTTGGCGGGGTCGAGCAGTTCGGTCTCCCGGGTACCGGGGGCGCCGCCGCGAACGTCCACCGCGCCGACGGTGCCGGGCGGGGCGAGCACGACGGTGGTGCCGCAGGCCCAGCCGGTTCCCGGCTCGCCGCCCGGATCCCCCACCGTCGCGTCCGGGTCGCAGCGATGGTGGTGTCCGACGCTGATCCCGTCGACGTCGGTGATCGACCCGGTCATCGGACCGGTTTGCCCATCAGACCCAGAACCAGATACTCCTGCAACACGGTCAGCCACTGATACACATCGAGGTGTCGCGCATTCGGATGCCCGGCGGGCAGCCGCTCAGGCACCTCCGGCCCGACGCCGAGGATCGTGCCCAGTGTCAGCCGCATGTCGTTGACCGCCGCGATCCAGGCTTCGGCGTCGTCCTCGCTGAGTTCCACAACGCCATCGGCGTCCGGCAAAGTGTCCAGAAGATGCTGTGCGGCAGAGATTTTGGCGTCGATGATGGCGGGCTCGTGCAGGCTGCGCAGCGCCTGGTTGGATCCCGCCGGCGCGTTCGCGTCATCGCGCACGAAGTCGGGCAGCAGACGCTGCATCGTGGCATCCTCAGGCGGCGTCGAGTTGCCCGTACGGATACCGGTGAGCTGCTCGAGCGGATCCGCCGGCGCAGAGGACTGGCGATCGTCGAGCATCTCCTGCATCGAGGTCGCCATATTCCTCAGCACCGTCGATTCGTGGCGCTCCAGGGCGGACACGAAGCGGACACCGCCGGCGGTCTGCACCCGCTTCCATTCGCGCACCGGCTCAGCGGTCCTGCTGCATGGTGGCCCACAGTCCCGCCGCGTGCAGTTTGGCGACGTCGACCTCCATGGCCTCGCGGGTGCCGGCGGACACCACCGCCTTGCCCTCGTTGTGCACCTGCAGCATCAGCTTGGTGGCGTGCGGTTCGCTGTAACCGAACAGCTTCTGGAACACGTACGTCACGTAGTTCATCAGGTTCACCGGGTCATCCCAGACGATCGTCACCCAGGGCGCATCGGTGGCCTCGACGTGGTCGCTCTCCTTGACCGCACTGGTACCCGGACGGGTAGGTGCTGCTGGCGCGCCCATATGTCAAGGATAGCCACTACGGTGACGCTGTGAGCCCTGCGGCGCTGCTGACCGACAAGTACGAACTGACGATGTTGGCGGCCGCACTGCGAGACGGAACCGCGCAGCGACGGACCACATTCGAGGTGTTCGCGCGCCGGTTGCCCGACGGCCGGCGCTACGGCGTGGTCGCCGGCACCGAGCGGTTCCTCGATGCACTGGCCGGCTTCGTGTTCGACGCCGAGGCGCTGAGTGCGGTGGAGTCGCTTCTGGACGCCGCGACGTGTGAGTACCTGCGCGACTTCCGGTTCGGCGGCGATGTCGACGGTTACGCCGAAGGCGAGCTGTACTTCCCCGGCTCGCCGGTGTTGTCGGTTACCGGCACCTTCGCCGAGTGCGTACTGCTGGAGACACTCGCGCTGTCGATCCTCAACCACGACAGCGCCGTCGCTTCGGCGGCGGCACGTATGGTCAGCGCCGCCGGCGGTCGGCCGCTGATCGAGATGGGCTCGCGCCGCACACACGAGCAGGCCGCGGTGGCTGCCGCGCGGGCGGCCTACATCGCCGGGTTCGCCGGAACGTCGAATCTCGCCGCGTACCAGCGCTACGGGATTCCCGCACTCGGCACGTCCGCGCATGCCTTCACCATGCTGTACACCAGACCCGACGGTCCGAGTGACGAATGGGAGCAGGCCGCCTTCCGGGCGCAGATCGCCGCACTCGGCGTGCAGACCACTCTGCTGGTCGACACCTACGACGTGCGGCGCGGAGTGGCCAATGCGGTGGCGGTCGCCGGACCGCTTCTCGGCGCGGTGCGCATCGACTCCGGCGACCTCGGTGTGCTGGCCCGCCGGGTGCGCGAGCAACTCGATTCCCTGGGCGCCACCGACACGGCGATCGTGGTGTCGGGCGACCTGGACGAGCACGGTATCGCCGCACTGCGCGCCGAACCGGTCGACACCTATGGGGTCGGCACATCGGTGGTCACCGGATCGGGCGCACCCACCGCCGGCATGGTCTACAAACTGGTCGAGGTCGACGGTCTGCCGGTGCGCAAACGCAGCACCGGTAAGCAGTCACACGGCGGCCGCAAGTCGGCGCTGCGTCTGGCCAAGCCGAGTGGGACCGTCGTCGAGGAGGTGATCCACCCGGCAGGCACCCCTCCACCGGACACCCCAGGGCCCGACAAGCTGACCGCGCGCACCCTGACCGTCCCGCTGGTGCGCTCCGGAGAGCGGCTGGCGCCGGCCGACCTTGATGCCGCCCGCGAACGCGCCGCGCGCGGGCTGATGAGTCTGCCGTGGGAGGGCCTCGCGCTGTCGCACGGTGACCCGGCGATCCTGACCCGGCAGGTGCCGCCGTGAGTACCGGCGACGCGAATGTCGCCGATCTGCTGGCTTCTGCCGTCGAGGCACTCGGCGGTACCCACCGGACGGGGCAACTCGAGATGGCCGAGGCGGTGGCGCGGGCGTTCGAGACCGGCGAGCACCTCGCCGTGCAGGCGGGCACCGGCACCGGCAAGTCGCTGGCGTATCTGATCCCAGCGATAGTCCGCGCCGTCGCCGACGAGCGCCCGGTGGTGGTCTCCACCGCCACCATCGCGCTACAGCGCCAGCTCGTCGACCGGGATCTGCCGCGCCTGGCCGACGCGCTCGACGGCGCACTGCCCCGCCGGCCGCGCTTCGCGCTGCTCAAAGGACGGCGGAATTATCTGTGCCTCAACAAGATCCACAACGGAACACAGGCAGACGACGATTCCTCACAGGAGGAGCTCTTCACACCCACCAGCGTCCTCGGACGCGAGGTGGCGCGGCTGACCGAATGGTCATCGGACACCGACACCGGCGACCGCGATGATCTGCGCCCCGGAGTGTCTGAGCGGGCGTGGTCGCAGGTCAGCGTGTCGGCCCGGGAGTGCCTCGGAGTGGCCCGCTGCCCCAGTGGCGCGGACTGCTTCGCCGAGAGGGCGCGTGCGGAGGCGGGCCAGGCCGACATCGTGGTGACCAATCACGCGTTGCTGGCCATCGATGCGATCGCGGAGGCGACGGTGCTTCCCGAGCACGATCTGCTGGTGATCGACGAGGCGCACGAATTGGTGGACCGGGTCACCGGGGTGGCCACCGGTGAACTCACGCCGGCTCCGCTCGGGGTGGCGGTGCGCCGGGTGGGCCGGCTGGTCTCCGGAGAACTCCTCTCACGCCTGGACGCGGCGGTCGCCACCTTCTCCTCATTCATCCACGACGCCGCGCCGAGACGGCTCGACCACCTCGATGACGAACTGGCGACCTATCTCACCGCACTGCGCGATGCGGCTTCCGGAGCACGGGCGGCGATCGACCCGGCGCCGTCGGACCCCAAGGCCGCCGCGGCCCGCGCCGAGGCGATCGCCGCGCTCACCGACATCGCCGACACCGCGACCCGCATCCTCGACTCCTTCGGACCGGCGCCGGCCGACCGCACCGATGTGGTGTGGCTGGACCACGAGGAGCAACGAGGGACTTCACGCCCGGTGCTGCGGGTGGCTCCGCTGTCGGTGTCGGCGCTGCTGGCCGAACGGCTGTTCGCCGCTGCCACCACGGTTCTCACCTCCGCGACGCTGACGGTGGGCGGGTCTTTCGACGCCATGGCTCAGGCCTGGGGATTGGGTGACGACCAGCGATGGCGAGGGCTGGACGTCGGCTCACCGTTCGACTTCGGCCGCGCGGGGATCCTCTACATCGCCGCACACCTGCCACCGCCGGGGCGCGACGGCGCGGGCGCGGCCGAGCAACTCGAGGAGATCGCCGCACTGATCGACGCCTGCGGTGGGCGCACCCTGGGGCTGTTCTCGTCGATGCGCGCGGCCAAGGCGGCGGCCGAGGCGATGCGCTCGCGGCTGGACACCCCGGTGCTGTGCCAGGGCGACGACAGCACCTCGGCGCTGGTGGAGCAGTTCGCCGCCGACCCGCACACCTCATTGTTCGGCACCCTGTCGCTGTGGCAGGGCGTCGACGTGCCAGGGCCGTCGTGCTCGCTGGTGATCATCGACCGCATCCCGTTCCCGCGCCCCGACGACCCGCTGCTCACCGCACGCCAGCGCGCCGTCGCCGCCAAGGGCGGCAACGGGTTCATGACCGTGGCCGCCGGTCATGCCGCCCTGCTGCTGGCCCAGGGTGCGGGCCGGTTGCTGCGCAGCACGTCGGATCGCGGTGTGGTGGCCGTGCTGGACTCCCGGATGGCGACCGCCCGTTACGGCGGTTACCTGCGCGCGTCCCTGCCGCCGTTCTGGACCACCACCGACCCGGACGTGGTGCGCAGCGCTCTCGAGCGGTTGCACACGCCCGCCGCCGGCTGACAACGCATCAGGCGCGCGGCGAATTATGGTGGTCGCATGCGTCTGTCTGGCCGGATCCGGCTCGCCGCGACCGCAGCGGCAGCGACAGCGGTGCTGGCCGGGTGCGGCACCGCCGTCGTAGGCACGCCGGTATCGGTGTTCTCCGACCCGTTCAAGGTGGGCGGACTGCAGGCCACCGACGGCCCGACCGGGCTGCGGCCGGACGCCAAAGCCTCGACCCGGGAGGTGGCCGGCACCGACGGCGGCGAGGTCGACCTGCTGGCCGGGCAGTCGGTCAGCGACCTCGACGAGTTCTGGAAATTCGCCTACCCGGACACCTTCGATGGCGAGCTGGAGCCGGTGAAGGCGCTCATCTCCTGGGACTCCGATGCCATCGACGGGACCTTCTGCGGCGAGACCACCGAGGGTCTGGTCAACGCCGGCTACTGCGAACAGGACAACACCATCGGCTGGGATCGCACGGTGCTGATGCCCGCGCTGCGCCGGACCCACGGCGATATGGCGATCACGATGGTGCTGGCCCACGAGTACGGCCATGCGATCCAGAAACTGGCCACGCTGAACCCCAGGGGCGTGCCGACGCTGGTAGCCGAGCAGCAGGCCGACTGCTTGACCGGGGTGTACATGCGGTGGGTGGCCGAGGGTAAGTCGCCGCGGTTCACCCTGAGCACCGGCGAAGGGCTCAACAACCTCCTGGCCGCGATGATCTCGTTCCGCGACCCGGTGCTCAACGCGAACGACTACTACGGCGGCGACGACGAGCATGGTTCAGCGTTCGAGCGGATCTCGGCCTTCCAGTTCGGCTTCACCGACGGGGCACAGGCGTGCAAGGCGATCACCATCTCCGAGATCAAGCAGCGCCGCGGCGACCTTCCGGTGGAACTGCCGTCGGATCAGACCGGCGAACTGCCGGTCACCGAGGCTTCGGTGCGCTCGATCGTCGACGCGCTCAACATCATGTTCACCCCGAAATCCCCGCCGCAGTTGAGCTTTGACGCCGCCTCGGCGTCGACGTGCCCCGACGCCCGGCCCAGTTCCCCGGTGTCGTATTGCCCGGCGAACAACACCATAGCCGTTGATCTGCCGGCACTGCAGGACATGGGGGCGCCCATCGACGGTGAGGACGGCCTGGTGCTGCAGGGCGACAACACCGCCTACTCCGCGCTGGTGTCCCGCTACATGATGGCCCTGGAGAGCCAGCGCGGCGGGGTGGTGCTCGACGACGCCGAGGCGGGCCTGCGCACGGCGTGCCTGACCGGGGTCGCCACAACCAAGATGTCGGCCCCCATCACCACACCGGACGGCAACACCGTCGCACTCACCGCCGGCGACATCGACGAGGCGGTGGCCGGGCTGCTGACCAACGGCCTGGTCGCTGGCGACGTCAACGGCGAGACGGTGCCCGCCGGGTTCTCCCGCATCGACGCCTTTCGCGTCGGGGTGCTCGGCGACACCGAGCGCTGCTACAAGCGCTTCCCCTAGACCGCTTTCGTCGTGCCGTACCAGGACAGCACCGCGTCACTCTCGTCGTCGGACTTGGTGAGTATCGCGTAGGAGCGGATGAATGACTCACCGACGCAGCCGTCGATCTTGACCCGGAAGTTGCTGATCGACACCCACGGCGTCGACCCCTTGTACAGCTTCTTGGTGACCGGGATGAGGTTGATGATGCCCGGCTTGAGGCCGACGGTGATACCGCCGCCGAAGTTCGCGCCCACGCCCGGGAGGAACCCGTCGATCGGGAAGTCGCTCGCTTCGATGCCCAGGAACTGAATCGACGGGTTGACGCCCGCGGTGCCGGTGATCGAGACGCCGTTGGCGGTGCTCATGTCGATGCCGCAGCCGATCTGGTAGCCCACCTCGAAGACACCCTTGGGGGAATCGCCGTCACCGCCGCTGAGCGAGCCGTTGAACACCCCACCCACCGCGTATTCGCGGGTGGAGATGGCCGTGGTCAGCGGAGCCACCGGCAGCTGCGTCTCCTCCTTTGAGGAAATGGTCAGCGTCCAGCCGTCCGGCGTCTTCGTCGTCTGCGGCGGTGCCGAGACCACCGCTCCGTCCGCCGGCGGGCCTTCGACGACGGCGATCGGGGTGACCGTGCCCTCGGGCGGCGCCTCCACCGCGGGGACGTCGGGGGGCACCGGTTCCGGGTCAGCCGCCGCCGGAGCGGCCGTCACGAGCAATCCAGCAACCGCCACCAGCGCGGCGCTGCGCGCTCTTCCGGGCACCATCACGACTCCCACACACCTCCACCCGGCAACCTACAGGTGTGCGTCGGCGGCAGGGACGCTCTCCCCTGGGTCGCTGTCTCCTGCCTCGCCGTCCCCGGCCATCCTCACCAGGCCCAACTCGGCGTCGCCGGCCAGCAGAGGGTGATGCGGCAGCACCCGCACGGTGTAGCCCACCGAGCCCGCCTTCGGCAGCGGCATGGTCACCGAGAAGATCTCGGTCCCGCCCTCGCCGGAGCCGATATGGGCCATGTCGATGTAGTCGGGTTCGCGAAGCAGGTCCCCGGCGTCGACCCGGCCCAGCACCGCCTGCACCGTCACCTCGTCGGGCCGAAGGCCGCCCAGCACGACGGCGGCGGTCAGCGTCATATGCGAGCCGAGCAGCGGAATGTCGGGCAGCCCGGTGCTGTCGACGTCGGTGACGGCCACCCGCGGCCAGGCCTCGCCGACGCGACTGCGATAGGCGGAGACCTCGTGGGCGCGGCCGAACGGCTTGCCGTCCAGTGGCGCGCGGATGCTACGCACCGCATCCGCGGCCGGCGCGTAGTACTGCTCGGTGTAGTCGCGCACCATCCGGGAAGCCAGCACCTTGGGGCCGAGTGACTGCAGGGTGTGCCGCACCATCTCCACCCACCGGATCGGGACGCCTCCCGAGTCGCGATCGTAGAACTTCGGCGCCACGGTTGCGTGCAGCAGGTCGTAGAGGGCGGCGGCCTCCAGATCGTCGCGGCGGGCGTCATCGGACATTCCGTCGGCGGTGGGAATCTCCCAGCCGTTCTCGCCGTCGAACCACTCGTCCCACCAGCCGTCGCGGATGGACAGATTCAGGCCGCCGTTGAGGGCGCTCTTCATCCCCGAGGTTCCGCACGCCTCGAGCGGCCGCAACGGATTGTTCAGCCACACGTCGCAGCCCCAGTACAGCAGCCGCGCCATCGACATGTCGTAGTCGGGCAGAAAGGCGATCCGGTGGCGGACCTCCGGGCGGTCGGCGAAACGCACCACCTGCTGGATGAGCGCCTTACCGGCATCGTCGGCGGGATGCGACTTGCCCGCCACGATCAGCTGGATCGGCCGGTCCTCATCGAGCAGCAGCGCTTCGAGACGCTCTGGATCACGCAGCATCAGCGTCAGCCGCTTGTACGTCGGCACCCGGCGCGCGAAACCGATGGTGAGCACATCGGGATCGAACGCCGTTGCCGTCCAGGCGAGCTCCGCCTCGATCGCACCGCGCTCCAGCCACGAACGACGCAGCCGCTCGCGGACGTCCTCGACGAGCTTGGCGCGCAGTTGCGAACGGATCCACCAGATGTGGCCGGGGTCGACCTCGTGGATGCGTTCCCACACCGACGGCTCTCGCAGCGCAACGATGGAGCCGACCATCTGCTCGCCCAGTTGCGCCCACTCGCGCGCGGCCCACGTCGGTCCGTGCACACCGTTGGTGATCGAACCGATCGGAACCTCGTCCGCCTCGAAGCCCGGCCACAGCTCGTCGAACATCGCCCGGCTCACCCGGCCGTGCAGCTTCGAGACGCCGTTGGACCGCTGCGCCAGCCGCAGGCCCATGTGCGCCATGTTGAACTTGTCCGGGTCGGACTCCGCGCCGAATCCCAGCACCCGCTCCAGCGGAACTCCGGGCAGCAGCCCGCTGTCGGTCTCGCCGCCGAAGTAGCGCTCCACCATCTGGACCGGGAACCGGTCGATGCCGGCCGGCACCGGAGTGTGCGTGGTGAACACGGTGCTGGCGCGCACCACGGCCAGCGCGGTGTCGAAGTCCAATCCGTCGGAGGCCATCAACTCGCGAATCCGTTCCAGGCCGAGGAATCCGGCGTGGCCTTCGTTCATGTGGAACACATCCGGGGCGGGCCGACCCTCGATCTCGGTGAAGGCCCGGATGGCCCGGATCCCGCCGATACCCGCCAGCAGCTCCTGCTTGATCCGGTGATCCTGGTCGCCGCCGTAGAGCCGGTCGGTGACGTGGCGGAGGTCGTGGTCGTTCTCCGGGCAGTCGGAATCCAGGAGCAGCAGGGGAATCCGGCCCACCTGCGCCACCCAGACCCGTGCCCGCAGGGTGCGCTCCTCGGGCATCGCGAGCTCGACGAGCACGGGGTCGCCGCCGGAGTGGGTGAGCAGTCGCAGCGGCAGCCCCTGCGGATCCAGCGCAGGGTAGTTCTCGTGCTGCCAGCCGTCGGCGGTCAGCGACTGATGGAAGTAGCCGGAGCGGTAGTTCAGCCCGACGCCGATCAGTGGCAGTCCGAGATCCGACGCCGCCTTGAGGTGATCGCCGGCCAGGATGCCGAGGCCACCGGAATAGATCGGCAGCACCTCGGAGACGCCGAACTCCATCGAGAAGTAGCCGATCCCCTCCGGCAGTGTGACGGGCTCACCGGCGGCCGTGCGCTCCTGGTACCACAGCGGTCTGGTCAGGTAATCGTCAAGATCGCCGGCCAGCCGGTCGAGACGCTCCAGGAACCCGTGGTCGTCAGCGAGCTGGTCGAGGCGCTCGGGTGTCACCGCTCCGAGCATGGCCACCGGGTCACGGCCGGTCCGCGCCCACATTTGCGGATCAATGCTCTCGAACAGGTCCTGGGTCTCGACATGCCACGACCACCGCAGGTTGGTCGACAGCTGATGCAGTGCCGAGAGTCGCTGCGGGAGGTGGACGCGAACGGTGAACCTGCGCAGAGCCTTCACACGTCAAGACCTTACTGAGGTTGTGGCGGTCACGCCCCCCGGCGAGAGGTCGGCCACTACGGTGTGAATCCTGGGGATGCTGTGATCCCGGGGGTCTGGACCACCCCACAAGCGGAGAGGTGTTTGCCGGTGCCGGGTCGGATCGTGATCGACGATGTGGCACCCGTGGTGTCCGGCGGCGAGTATCCGGCGCGAGCGGTCGTCGGCGAGGTGGTGCCGGTATGCGCCACGGTCTGGCGGGAGGGCCACGAGGCGGTGGCGGCAACGCTGGTCGTCCGCTATCTCGGGTCCTCCTACCCACAGCCCGGCCAGCACCCGGCGGCGGCAGGACGGGTCACCCCGCTGCTGTCGGCGATGTCGGCGGGCCGAACCCCTGATGTGTTCCACGGCCAGTTCGCTCCCGACCAGGTCGGGCTGTGGACGTTCCGCGTCGACGGCTGGGGTGATCCGCTGACCACGTGGCGTCACGCCGTCACCGCCAAACTGGACGCCGGCCAGAGCGCCGACGATCTCGACAACGATCTGCTGGTGGGTGCGGCACTGCTGGACAGGGCGGCCACCGGGGCGCCGCGCGCCGAGCGCGCGCCGCTGGCGCAGGCGGCCGCCGAGTTACGCCGTCCGGGTGACCCGCTGACCCGCGCCGCGCTCGCGTTGTCGCATCAGGTGACCGATCTGCTGGACCACTACCCGCTGCGCGAGATCATCACCCGCGGCCGGACCTACGGCGTGTGGGTCGACCGCCCACTGGCCCGCTGCAGCGCCTGGTACGAGATGTTCCCCCGGTCCACCGGCGGCCGCGACACCGACGGCGAACCGGTGCACGGCACGTTCGCCACCGCCGCGGCCGCGCTGCCCCGCATCGCGGCGATGGGCTTCGACGTGGTCTACCTGCCCCCGATCCATCCGATCGGCCGGGTGCACCGCAAGGGACGCAACAACAGCGTCACCGCCGAACCCGGTGACGTCGGCTCACCGTGGGCGATCGGCAGCACCGAGGGCGGACACGACGCGGTGCACCCTGATCTCGGCACATTGTCGGACTTCGACGGTTTCGTCGCCGCGGCGCGCGGCCACGGCCTGGAGGTGGCGTTGGATCTGGCGCTGCAGTGCGCCCCCGACCATCCCTGGGCGCGTGAGCACCGGCAGTGGTTCACCGAGTTGCCCGACGGCACCATCGCGTACGCGGAGAACCCGCCGAAGAAGTACCAGGACATCTATCCGCTGAACTTCGACAACGACGCGCACGGCCTCTACGCCGAGGTGCTACGGGTGGTGCTGCACTGGGTCAGCCACGGGGTGAAGATCTTCCGGGTCGACAACCCGCACACCAAACCGCCGGACTTCTGGGCCTGGCTGATCGCGCAGGTGAAGTCGCAGGACCCCGACGTGCTCTTCCTGTCCGAAGCGTTCACCCGACCCGCCCGCCTCTACGGCCTGGCGAAAATAGGCTTCACACAGTCGTATTCGTACTTCACCTGGCGCACCGCCAAATGGGAACTCGAACAGTTCGGCCGGGAGATCGCCGGGCATGCCGACTACGCGCGGCCGAACCTGTTCGTCAACACCCCCGACATCCTGCACGAGAGCCTGCAGCACGGCGGTCCGGGCATGTTCGCCATCCGGGCCGCGCTGGCAGCGACGATTGGCACCTCCTGGGGTGTGTACTCCGGGTACGAGTTGTTCGAGAACACACCGCTGCGCCAGGGCAGCGAGGAGTACCTGGATTCGGAGAAGTACGAGTTGCGGCCGCGGGACTTCGCCGGCGCGCTCAACCGGGCGCACTCGCTGGAGCCGTTCCTCACCCGTCTCAACGAGATCCGGCACAACCACCCGGCGCTGTGCCAGCTGCGCACCATCCGGTTCCACGGGGTCGACAACGAGGCGCTGCTGGCCTACAGCAAGTTCGACCCCGGCACCGGCGACACCGTGCTGGTGATCGTCACCCTCAACCCGTTCGGCGCCGAGCAGGGCACGGTGTGGCTGGACATGGGCGCGTTGGGTATGCAGACCTACGACCGCTTCCGGGTGCGCGACGAGATCACCGGGGAGGAGTACGAGTGGGGGCAGTCCAATTTCGTCCGCCTCGAGCCGGCGCGCGCGGTGGCGCACGTCCTGACCTTGCCGCCGATCCCGGCCGAACAGCGCGCACCGCTGCTGCGCCGGGAATGAGACACCGATGACCCGCAACCTGGACAGCCGCAACCTCGCCCCCGACCCGGCCGAGGTGGCCCGGCTGATCTCCGGCACCCACTACGACCCGCACGCCATCCTCGGTGCGCACGAGTACGCCAACCACACCGTGATCCGGACCCTGCGGCCGCACGCCGTGCAGGTGACGGCACTGGTCGGCGGGCAGCGCTACCCGATGTCGCACATCTGCGACGGCCTGTTCGCCGTCGCGCTGCCGTTCACCAACCTGGTCGACTACCGCCTCGAGGTCGGCTACCCCGGCGCCGACGGCACCGTCCACACCCACACCGTCGCCGATGCCTACCGGTTTCTGCCCACCCTCGGCGAGGTGGACCTGCACCTGTTCGCCGAGGGCCGCCACGAACGGCTCTGGGACATCCTCGGCGCGCATCCCCGTTCGTTCACCACCGCCGACGGTGTGGTGGACGGGGTGTCCTTCGCAGTCTGGGCGCCGAATGCCAAGGGCGTCAACCTCGTCGGCGATTTCAACGGCTGGGTCGGCAACGACGCACCCATGCGGGTGCTGGGGTCGACCGGGGTGTGGGAGCTGTTCTGGCCGGGATTCCCGGTCGACGGGATGTACAAGTTCCGTATTCACGGCGCCGACGGAGTGGTGACCGACCGGGCCGACCCGATGGCGTTCGCCACAGAGGTCCCGCCGCACACCGCCTCGCGCGTCTTCGCCTCGACCTACACCTGGTCGGACGCGGAGTGGATCGGCCGGCGCGGCAGTGGTAACGCGGTGTTCGAGCCGATGGCCACCTACGAGGTGCACCTGGGATCGTGGCGGCCGGGGCTGAGCTACCGCGAACTCGCCGCGCAGCTGACCGACTACGTCGTGGCGCACGGGTTCACCCACGTCGAGTTGCTGCCGGTGGCCGAGCACCCGTTCGGCGGATCGTGGGGCTATCAGGTGACGTCGTACTACGCACCCACCTCCCGGTTCGGCACACCCGACGATTTCCGCTTCCTCGTCGACAGCCTGCACCGGGCGGGTATCGGCGTGATCATGGACTGGGTACCCGCGCACTTCCCCAAGGACTCCTGGGCGCTGGGCCGCTTCGACGGGACCGCTCTCTACGAGCATTCCGACCCGCGCCGCGGCGAACAACTCGACTGGGGCACTTACGTTTTCGACTTCGGCCGCCCCGAGGTGCGCAACTTCCTGGTGGCCAACGCACTGTACTGGTGCCACGAGTTCCACGTCGACGGACTGCGGGTCGACGCGGTGGCCTCGATGCTGTACCTGGACTATTCGCGGCCGGCCGGCGGCTGGACACCCAACGTCTACGGGGGTCGGGAGAACCTCGAGGCGGTGCAGTTCCTGCAGGAGATGAACGCGACGGTGCACAAGACCGTGCCGGGCATCGTCACGATCGCTGAGGAGTCCACCTCCTGGCCCGGGGTGACCCGGCCGACCACCCTCGGCGGCCTCGGCTTCTCGATGAAGTGGAACATGGGATGGATGCACGACACGCTGGCTTTCATCAGCCGCGATCCCGTGCACCGCAGCTACCACCACCACGAGATGACGTTCTCGATGCTGTACGCCTACAGCGAGCACTTCGTGCTGCCAATCAGTCATGACGAGGTGGTCCACGGCAAGGGCACACTATGGGGCCGGATGCCCGGCAATGACCACGTCAAAGCCGCCGGACTGCGCAGCCTGCTGGCCTATCAGTGGGCACACCCGGGCAAGAAGCTGCTGTTCATGGGCCAGGAGTTCGGGCAGCGCGCCGAATGGTCCGAGGAGCGCGGCGTGGACTGGTTCCAGCTCGACGAACACAGCTTCTCCGGCGGGATCCTGCGGTTCATCACCGACGTCAACGCCGTCTACCGCAGTCGCCCCGCACTGTGGAGCCAGGACAGCCTGCCGCAGGGATATTCGTGGATCGACGCCAACGATTCGGCCAGCAACGTGCTCTCCTTCCTGCGATACGGCGCGGACGGTTCAGTGCTGGCATGCGTGTTCAACTTCTCCGGTACCGAGCACAGCCGCTATCGCCTCGGCCTGCCAAGGGCCGGCACCTGGCGGGAGATCCTCAACAGCGACGCCACCGTCTACAACGGGTCCGGAATCGGGAACATGGGCGCGGTGCGGGCCACCGAAGAACCTTGGCACGGCCGCCCCGCATCGACGCAGCTGGTGCTGCCGCCCACCTCCGCGGTGTGGCTGGAACCTGCCGACTAGCTAGTACAGCGCGTTGGCCAGGTTGCGCCGGCCGGCGATCACCTCAGGGTCAGCCTGGTCGAACAACTCGAACAGCTCGATGAGCCGGGTGCGCACCCGGGTCCTGTCGTCGCCGCTGGTGGCCTTCACCAAGGCGGTCAACCGCGCGAAGGCGCCGGCCGCGTCCTGGCTGAGGATCTGGACGTCGGCTGCGGCGAATGCGGCGTCGATGTCGCCCGGTGCGGCGTCCGCCGCGGCGACGGCCGTGGGCGGATGCGCGGTGGCGCGTTCCAGGAAGGTGATCTGGCGCAGCGCCCCGGTGGCCTCGGCGTGGTTGGGGTTGGCGTCCAGGATCGTCTGGTAGGCAGCGGCCGCGGCAACGAAGTCGCCGTCGTCGAGTTTTGCGCGGGCGTCCTCGAGCGCGGGGTCGACGGTCTCGGCGTCCTCACCGGGCGGAACTCCGGCGAGCTTGCCCGCGGTGGCCGCAAGCAGTGAGTCGACCCATTTGCGCATCTGCTCGGGAGGCTGCGGACCCTCGAAACTGGCCAGCGGCTGCCCACCGGCCAGGGCGACGACGGTGGGCACGGCTTCGACTCCGAACATCGCCGCCACCCGCGGCACGGCGTCGGCGTTGACCAGCGCCAGCGACCACTTTCCGCCGTCGGCGGCGGCCAGTGCGGACAGCGTGTCGGCCAGTTGCACGCTGGCGTCGCTGCGTGGCGACCAGAGCAGCACCACGACCGGAACCTGGCTGGACCGGACCAGGACTTCGGCTTCGAAGTTGGCCTCGGTGATCTCGACGCCGGCCAACGGACCGCCGGCCGCGGGCCCCGACTGGGCGCGCTGCTTGAGACCGGAGAGGTCGATCGCACCGGTCATCACCGGAGCGGTTCTAGGGCGGGGACGCGTCACGCCCTCAAGTTTGTCATGGGCAGGCCGCGCGTCAGGCGGGGACGGTGCCCGTCACCCGGGTGGACGGCACCGGACGGGCCAGTAGACCTCGGCGGTCGGCCCACATGACGAACATCACAGTGCCGAGCGGGATCACCGCGCCCAGCAAAGCCAGGATCCAGGTGACCGGACCCCACCGGAAGGCGATGCCCGCGAGGATCGCGGCGATCACGAACGCGATGAACAGCGCGCCGTGCGCCGGGCCGAAGATCTTGACACCGATCTCGGTGGGCGAGGCGGCGAGGTACTTGACATACATACCGGCCAGCAGACCGACCCAGGTGAACGCCTCGGCGAGAGCGACGATACGGAAGCGCCCCGCGGTGTGGCGCAAGCTCAATTCGTGTTTGGCGACGGCTGGCATGGCGCCATTGTGCCGGGCACCGGCGTCAGCTATCGCCGGGTCAGCCGGCCCGCAGGATCAGTGCATCGCCCTGTCCCCCGGCCCCGCACAGCGCCGCCGCCGCATACCGGCCGCCGCGGCGGTTCAGCTCGAGGGCAGCGTGCAGGGTGATCCGCGCACCGCTCATCCCGATCGGGTGGCCCATGGCGATGGCGCCGCCGTTGCGGTTCACCGTCTCGGGGTCGACGCCGAGCTCTCTGGTCGACGCCAGCGCGACGGCCGCGAACGCCTCGTTGATCTCGATGACGTCGAGTTGGCCGAGGCCGATGCCCTCGCGCTCGGCGGCCTTGCGAATGGCGTTGGCCGGCTGGGACTGCAGCGTGGAATCCGGCCCGGCCACCACCCCGTGCGCGCCGATCTCGCACAGCCAGTTCAGGCCGAGCTGCTGCGCCTTGGCCTTGTTCATCACCACCACGGCGCACGCGCCGTCGGAAATCTGCGAGGCGGAACCGGCGGTGATGGTGCCGTCGCGGCGGAACGCCGGCTTGAGGCCGGCCAGCGACTCGGCGGTCGTATTGGCGCGGATGCCCTCATCCTCGGTGAACTCGATCGGATCGCCCTTGCGCTGCGGGATGGGAACGCTCACCACCTCGTCGGCGAAGACTCCGTCCTTCCAGGCGGCCGCGGCCTTGCGGTGCGAACCCGCCGCGAACTCGTCCTGCTCGAGCCGGGTGAACTTGTCGACGTCGTTGCGCTGCTCGGTCAGCGCACCCATCGGCTGGTCGGTGAAGACGTCGTGCAGGCCGTCATAGGCCATGTGGTCGAGCACGGTGACGTCGCCGTACTTGTAGCCCGCGCGGCTGTCCATCAGCAGGTGCGGGGCGCGCGTCATGGACTCCTGCCCGCCGGCCACCACCACGTCGAACTCGCCCGCCCGGATCAGCTGGTCGGCCAGCGCGATCGAGTCGATGCCGGACAGGCACATCTTGTTGATGGTCAGCGCGGGCACATCCCAGCCGATACCGGCCGAGACCGCCGACTGCCGGGCGGGCATCTGGCCGGCCCCGGCGGTCAGCACCTGGCCCATGACGACGTAATCGACCAGGGAAGGGTCCACGCCGGAGCGCTCCAGGGCGGCCTTGATGGCGATGGCGCCCAGGTCCGAGCCGGAGAAGTCCTTCAGCGACCCCATCAGCCGCCCGATGGGCGTCCGGGCTCCGGAAACGATCACCGACGTCGTCATACGGGCCTCCTTGAAGATCCGACCGTGCGGTCGCGGGGTGTGATACGGGCCACTACCTTTTGGCTAGCCTGACCAACCACCCGGTTGAGAGGTTACCGTGTTGATATGACCACCGATCACGTCGATGCCCGTCCGGTGCTGGCCAGTGCGCTGGTGACGGCCGTCGACCATGTCGGTATCGCCGTGCCCGATCTCGACGCGGCCATCGCCTGGTACCACGACCACCTCGGCATGATCGTCGTGCACGAGGAGATCAACACCGACCAGGGCGTGCGCGAGGCCATGCTGTCCGTGCGCGGTGCACCGGTGGGCAGCGCCCAGGTGCAGCTGATGGCACCGCTGGACGACACCTGCACCATTGCGAAGTTCATCGACAAGCGCGGACCCGGCATCCAGCAGATCGCCTACCGGGTCAGCGATCTCGACGCGCTCTCCGAGCGGCTACGCGATAAGGGTGTGCGGCTGCTCTACGACGCCCCGCGACGCGGCACGGCGAACTCCAGGATCAACTTCATCCACCCCAAAGACGCCGGTGGCGTCCTGGTGGAACTGGTCGAGCCGGCCGAGCGCTGACGCCTGTCGCCTAGGACCACCTGCGGGTCGGTCCGCGGTGGTCGCGTTTGCGCCAGCACGGCGTGTGCCAATGCCGCCGCCCCTCCCCGTCGGCGTCCTCCACCCGCCAGACCACCACATGCGGTGTGCCGGTTCGGATCTCGTGATCACACCCAGGGCAGCGATAGGTCTTGACGGCCTGGGCTCCGGCGATCGGAACCACCTGGTAGTCGTAGCCCTCGTAGCTGTCCGGCCCGGGCTCCGGGCGCCCGGGCATCAGAAAAGCCTGAACTCGTCGTTGTCCAGACCGCGCATGACGTCGTAATCCAGTGTGATGCACCGGATTCCGCGGTCCTCAGCAAGGGTGCGCGCTTGGGGCTTGATCTGCTGCGCGGCGAACACACCGGTCACCGGGGCCAGCAGAGCGTCGCGGTTGAGCAGCTCCAGATATCGGGTCAGCTGCTCCACACCGTCGATCTCGCCGCGGCGCTTGATCTCCACCGCCACCGAGCGACCCTGCTCGTCGCGGCACAGGATGTCCACCGGGCCGATCGCGGTCATGTATTCGCGGCGTACCAGTGTGTACCCCTCGCCGAGCATCTCGATGTGCTCGGCCAGCAGTTCCTGCAGGTGCGCCTCGACACCGTCTTTCACCAGGCCGGGGTCGATGCCCAACTCGTGGCTGGAGTCGTGCTCCACCTCTTCTATCGTGATCCGCAGCTGCTCACCGGATTTGTTCTCGACCACCCACACCGGCATCGGGCCGGCACTGTCCTCGGTGAGCCAGCAGGGCGGGCTCATCCAGTTCAGCGGCTTATAGGCGCGATCGTCGGCGTGCACGCTGACCGAGCCGTCGGCCTTGATCAGCAGCAGGCGGCGGGCCGAGGGCAGGTGGGCGGTGAGCCGGCCGAGGTAGTCCACGGTGCACTGGGCGATCACGAGTCGCACCGGTTCAGCTTAGGGTCAGGGCACGCGAACTAGGCTGACGCCACCATGAGTTCCGACCAGAGCACCGCGCAACGGCTGGGCCGCGTTCTCGAGCGGCTCACCCGCCAGAGCGGCCGGCTCTCCCGCTCCGGGGACTTCGGCTCGTTGCTGCTGGGCCGGGTGAACGAGAGTCCCGAGCGCCGCCGGGTGCGGATTCAGAGCATCCTGACGGTGTTCATGCTGGGCGTGAACCTGATCGGCATTGGCCTGGTCGTCCTGTTGGTGCTGGTGGCCTTTCCCGAGCCGAGCGCGATCACCGACGTGCCGGCCTGGCTGCCGTTCATCGTGGCACCCGCATACGTGGTTGGCGCCCTGGCCTTCGGAGCCTGGTGGATTCACGATCGGACGATCCGCGATCTGCGCTGGGCCATCGACGACCGCCGCCCGACCGTGGAGGATCAGCGCAACACCTTCCTCACGCCGTGGCGGATCGCGGTGGTCCACATGGTGCTGTGGGGCGGCGGCGCGGTGTTCCTGACGGCTCTCTACGGGGTCTACGACACCGATTTCATCCCGAGACTCGGGCTCGGAGTGCTGTTCTGCGGACTGCTCGTGGCAACGAGTTCGTATCTGTTCGCCGAGTTCGCGTTGCGCCCCGTCGCGGCCCAGGCGCTCGCGGCCGGACACCCGCCGCGCCGGCTGGCGCCGGGAATCATGGGCCGGACGCTGACGGTGTGGATGCTTGCCTCGGGGGTCCCGCTGGTGGGCATCGGACTCTCCGGCCTGTTCTCGCTGCTGATGCGTAATCTCAGTCAGCGCCAGCTTGAGATCGCCGTCATCATCATCGCGGCCGGCTCGCTGGTGGTGGGCTTCCTGCTGATGTGGGTGCTCGCATGGATGATCTCGACTCCGGTCCGGATGGTGCGCACCGCACTCAGGCAGGTCGAGGAGGGCGACCTCGACGCGCACGTCGTCGTCTTCGACGGCACGGAACTCGGTGAGCTGCAGCGCGGATTCAACGCCATGGCCGCCGGGCTGCGCGAGCGCGAACTGGTCCGCGACCTATTCGGCCGCCACGTCGGCCGGGAGGTGGCGGCCGCTGCCGAACAGCAGCTGCCCACCCTCGGCGGCGAGGAGCGGCACGTCGCCGTGGTGTTCATCGATGTCGTCGGCTCGACAAAACTGGTCAGCACCCGGCCGCCGAGGGAGGTCGTCGAGCTGCTTAACCGGTTCTTCTCGGTGATCGTCGAGGAGGTGAACCAGCATCGCGGCCTGGTCAACAAGTTCGAGGGCGACGCCGCCCTGGCCGTGTTCGGCGCGCCGGTCGCACTGGAGAGCCCGGAGAACCAGGCGCTGGCCGCCACCCGTGCCGTCGCCCGGCGCCTCAAGATCGAGGTGCCCGAGTGCCCGGCCCGGATCGGCGTGGCGTCGGGCCAAGTGGTGGCGGGCAACGTGGGCGCGTTCGAGCGCTTCGAGTACACGGTGATCGGCGAGCCGGTGAACGAGGCCGCGCGCCTGGCCGAATTGGCGCGCTCGGAGCCCAGCCGGGCACTCGCCTCGGCCGCCACGGTGGCCGTCGCCTCCGAGCGCGAACAGCGGTTCTGGCGCCTGGGCAGGCCGGTCCGCCTGCGCGGGTACGACGAGCGCGTCCGGATCGCCAGCCTGGTGGGCGGTCCGTAGCTCCGCGGCTGGCATGCCGCCGCGCAGGATGCCAAGGTGAAGGGGTGGACGCGCTGCGCTATCGCACGATGACAAGCCCGGTGGGGCCGCTGACCCTGGCCGGCACACCCTCGACGCTGATGCACGTGAGGATGGTGGATCAGGCCCACGAGCCGGACAGGTCCGGCTGGATCCGCGATGACGAGGCCTTCACCGATGCGGTCAGCCAACTGGAGGATTACTTCAACGGCTCGCGCACTGAGTTCGACATCGAGATGGAACTGATCGGCACCGAGTTCCAGCGCCGGGTGTGGGCGGCTCTGCAGGCTATCCCCTACGGCGAGACACGTTCCTACGGACAGATCGCCGAGGCGATCGGCTCGCCCGGAGCGTCACGGGCTGTCGGACTGGCCAACGGCCGCAACCCGATCGGCATCATCGTCCCGTGCCACCGCGTGATCGGGTCGACGGGACGGCTGACCGGATACGGCGGAGGACTCGACCGCAAACAACTGCTTCTGTCACTGGAGAAGACGGTGCGGGAAAACATCGTCGTGCCGGCCTCGATGGCAGGGGCCGGCTAGGCCGGTCAGTCTCCTCAAGTAGGCCAATCCTCAAGTGCCGCAGCAGTACTCGGATAGGGACTGAAAAGGGGAACGCCCCCCGATTGCTCGGGGGGCGTTCCTAAATGGTGTTCGGCGGTGTCCTACTTTTCCACCCTGTTGGGTAGTATCATCGGCGCTGGCTGGCTTAGCTTCCGGGTTCGGGATGGGTCCGGGCGTTTCCCTGCCGCTATGGCCGCCGTAACTTTATGTAATTTTCTGTGTGCCCTGGTGTTGTGGTGGTGGGGTGGGTGTTGTGTGGTGTGGTTGCGGGGTTGTGTTGTAAGTTTTCGGCCGGTTAGTGCCAGTTCCCTGAGCGCATTGCTGCGTGTGCAGGTCTGGTCTATCGATCCCGTGGTCTGCGGGGGGCCTTATCCCACTTGATGGGTGAGAAGCCTGGTCTTGGAGGGGGTTTCCCGCTTAGATGCTTTCAGCGGTTATCCTGTCCGAACGTGGCTATCCAGCGGTGCCCCTGGTGGGACAACTGGTGGACCAGAGGTTCGTCCGTCCCGGTCCTCTCGTACTAGGGACAGGTTTCCTCAAGCTTCTGACGCGCGCGGCGGATAGAGACCGAACTGTCTCACGACGTTCTAAACCCAGCTCGCGTGCCGCTTTAAT
>VEQU01000101.1 GCA_018883075.1 Mycobacterium sp. | reverse complement strand
GTGGGGGCGGGGGCGGATGCCGGGGCGGTGTTGGTCGCGGCCGACGTCGTCGTGGCCTGCGCGGGCGACGGGACGGCCGAGGTCGTGGATGCCGCAGACCTCGGCGCGGCCGACGTCGTGGTGGCTCCGGTCGCGGGTGCCGACGTCGTGGTGGCCGATGCGGAGGTGGCCGATGCGGAGGTGGCCGACGCGGAAGTCCCGGCAGTCGTGCTCGCCTGCGCCGGGGCCGCCGATGACGTCGCCGCCGATGTGGCCGCCGGCGCCGACGTGGTGGCAGCAGTGGTGGCCGGCGCCGCACTGGTGGTCGCCGTCGTCGGCGAGGCACTAGTCGGAGCGCCACTGGTCGGTGTCGTGGTGGCGGCCGATCCCGACGTGGTCGCGGTGGTGGTCTGGGCGGTAGCCGACGTCGTACCCGATGTCGCGCCGGACGTCGTCGTGCTGGTGTCACTCGCCGGCGGTGCACTCGGGGTGCTCGTCGGCGGGGCGACGGCGGGCACCAGTTCGGTGGCCTCCGGCGGCACGGTGTAGATGATGCCGGGCGCGGCGGTGGCCTCCGGGTTGCGTTCGACCACCTTGGCCGACAGGTCGTTGAACTCCTCGAGCAGATCCTGCTTCTGCTGCTCGTCGCCGATCGTGGCCACCTGGGTGCTGACCGCCACCAGCTTCTCCTGCGCCTGCTGCCAGTCGCCCTGGGCGATCAACTCCTGCACCTGCTGCAGTTCGGTGCGCGCGGCGAGCGCCACCTGATCGTCGCGCACCTCCTTGGGCGCACCGAAGAGCATGCTGCGCAATCCATACAGGGCGTCGCCGGGTCCGGCGCCGGCGACCACCGCGCCGAATCCGCCGATACACAGCACGGCGGCGGCGGCGGCGCCGACCAGACTGAGCCCGCGACGGCTCGGTGGCGCGGCGCTGGCGGTCTCACGGAGGGTCTCGCGGCGTTCGCGGATCGTGCGCTGCGGCTTCTCGGCCAATCCGGCGTTGAGGGCCGCGACGGCCTGCTCCTCGCTGATCAGTCCGGTGGCCGGCGGCCAGCGCATCTCGTCGCGCCATCCGCCGAGCAGTGCGGCCAATTCCGCGTCGGCCTGGTCCTGCGGGGTGACGGGGCTGCCGGCCGCGAGGGCGTCGATGAAGCTGTCGCTGCGGCGGATGTCGTCGAACGACGGCTCGCCGCCGGCGATGTTGTCGGGGGTGCGTCCGAAGTCAGGCATATTCGCGCCCCGCTCCGCCGGACATCGCGATCTCCGACTTCAGCCGCGCGAGCGCGCGGTGCTGAGCCACCCGCACCGCCCCCGGCGTGCTGCCGACGGCCTCGGCGGTCTCCTCGGCCGACATGCCGATGACGATCCGCAGGGTGAGGATCTCGCGTTGCTTGTCGGGCAGCACGCTGAGCAGTTTCTTCATCCGGGCTGCGGACTCGGACTGCAGGGCCATTTGCTCGGGACCGGCGTCGAGGGAGAGCCGTTCCGGCACCTCGTCGGTGGGCTCGGAACGGTTACGGCCCGCCGCGCGGTGCGCGTCGGCGACCTTGTGGGACGCAATGCCGTACACGAAGGCCAGGAAGGGTCGTCCCTGATCCTGATAGCGCGGCAGCGCCTGGATGGCGGCCAAGCAAACCTCCTGAGCAACGTCGTCCGCGGAGAGTCCGACCCGTTCCGCGGAGCCGATGCGGGCCCGCACGTACCGGATGACGATCGGTCGGATGATCTCCACCACTTCCCGAAGGGCATCCCGGCTACCGCCCACTGCCTCAGCAACGGCGGCGTCGAGACGCTCTCCTGGAATGGTCATCGACGACGGCTTCTCCAACGTTACGTAGCGGACCTCGGGGTTTACTGGCTCAGACTGAAGACAATACGGCCTGAACTGCGCATCACCGGTTAGCCGAAGCGCAGGCGGCCGCCGTGCCGCACGATGAAGGTTGCGCTTCGGTCACGGATCTCGGCCACCGCCGCCGGGCTGAGCGACCCGCTGCCGACCTCGGCCAACAGGCAGGCCAGCGCCCAGCGCAACGGCACCAGCCTCAGCGCCTCGGTGTCGGCCAGAGCGGCATCG
Source organism: Mycobacterium sp. (assembly GCA_018883075.1). Lineage (GTDB taxonomy): Bacteria > Actinomycetota > Actinomycetes > Mycobacteriales > Mycobacteriaceae > Mycobacterium. The sequence goes on along the minus strand of VEQU01000101.1, from coordinate 5,808 downwards.
GCGACCCGCCGCGAGGCCGGCAGATCGCCCGCGCTGCACAGCGCCGCGGCCAACACCACATCGCTTTTGACCTGATGGCGGCGCAGCACACCGGTGGCCGCCAGATCGGCTGCGCGCCGGGCGTGCGCGCACGCTGCCGCCGGGTCGCCGGCCGCCATCGCCAGTTCGGCCGCCACCCAGGCCAGCCGGATCGCCAGCCGGGGTGCCGGCTGCGGCGCACGGCCGTGGCAGTCGGTGGCGCGGGCCAGCAGGGCCGCGGCAGCGGCCAGTCGCCCGGTGCCGAGGGCGTCGGCGGCCAGGCCGGCCAGCGCGTCGACCTCCGATTCCGGATGCGCGGCCGGGTCGTCGAGGAGTGCCAGCGCCGCGCCGTCGTCGCCGCGCGCCACCGCGTGCCAGCCCTGCTGGCGGGTGAATGACGCCCGGGTACTGAGCGCCAGCGACGCCAGCTGCGCGCCGGGACGCCGGCGTAGCAGTTCGCTGAGATCGGCGCGGGCGCTGCTGTACCGGCCCTGACCGCCGGCGGCGACGGCGCGCAGCCAGAAGTCGGTGTCGGTCACCGCGTCGGGCAGCGGCCACCGGCCGGGGGTGGGGCCGAAGGCCGCACCGGTCAGCTCGGCCAGCTCGGTTGACGTCATGGAACCGCCCACGCTATCGCGCCGGCACGGCGGGAAACCAAGGGTTAATTGTTGATGGTCGCCACGTTACGGCCGTGTCAACAGACGGTGTCCGTACCGGGCTTCAGGCAGCGCCGTTGCGACCGATCCTGGGTAAACCCGCTCGCCGGGCGAATTCAACATGAACACCACGTAAATTCGGGCACCGCCGCTATGCGATTGCGCACACCGCGCGCCTCTTGACTGGCTTTCACGTCCGCTCCTAGCGTGAGCCTCACGAGTGGTCACCGGCGACACGGCTCGACGCAGAAAGCATGACTCACGCGTGCGAGAACCGCACGGGGAGAGGGGAATTCACGATGCTACAGCCGCAGCAGCTGCCCGGTCCGAACTCCGATCTGTGGGACTGGCAGATACAGGGAACATGCAGGGGTGTCGACTCGTCGGCGTTCTTCCATCCCGACGGGGAACGCGGCCGTGCCCGCGCGCAGCGCGAGATGCGAGCCAAGCAGATGTGCCGGCAGTGCCCGGTGATCGTGCAGTGCCGCGCCCACGCTCTGCGGGTCGGCGAGCCCTACGGGATCTGGGGCGGACTGAGCGAGTCTGAGCGCGAGATCCTCATCAAGCGCGGGGCCGGTCGCCGCTCAGCCTGACGAGTCGGCCGGGGCGTCGTCGGCAACCCCATCAACGACGTCATCTCCAGCATCCGGTTCTGCTTCGGCCTCGGCCTCAGCCTCGGGCACGGTCGGCAGGTCCAGCGCGATCAAAGCGGCGCCGGCGGCGAAGACGATCGCGAACACCACCACGACGGTGAAGGACAGCCCGCCCGCCCACACCGACAGCAGCAGTCCCAGCAGGCAGGCGGCCAGCCACCGGGTGTGGTGAGGTCGGATCATGCGCATGGTCAGCTGTGCAGGATGGTCAGCCCTGCGGCGCTGACCGCAGTGAACCCAGGTAGTACGTTTCACCGCCGGTCGGATATCCCCCGCCGTTGGTGGCGATGTGCACGTGGTCGAAGTGGTTGGCGGTCGGATTGCCGTAGTCCGCCATCCAGCTCGGGGCCCCGACACCGGGGTACAGGCCCTGCCGCCAGATGACGTGCAGCACTCCCCACCGCTTCGCATTCGCCAGGGCGTAGCCGGCGATCTGGTTGCCGAGTTCGATGCCTTCCGGCGAATCGTGGTTGGGGATCATCACGTCGATCGCCAGACCGTTGGGGTGCCAGGGCAGCGGATCCTCGCGGACTCCGCCGATCGTCGTGATCTCCATGAACATCGTGCTGATCGCCCGGGCCGCCCAGATGGTGTGCACCTGCAGCCCCTGTTCGGGGGCGACCCCGGGAGTCAAGGGCAACTCGAAGTCCTGGGCGGCCATGGGTGCGCTGGCGGCCATCAGTTCGGCCTCGGTGGGGGTGCCGACGGGCTGCGGAGCGGGCTGGGGCGGGGCGGCCGTGGCCGCCGGCGTTGTGGGAGAGGTCGCCGTCACGTGCTGGGCCGGTTTGGACTGGGCATGGAAGATCGCAGCGGAGATGGCCACCGACGCCGCGATGGCCAGCACGCGGCCCCCGGCTCCGGCAAACAGGTTCCCCACGGGCAACACTGTAACTTTCCGCGAGTTCCCGTGGCTGCCGGGTGCGAAGACTCCCCACCGCGCGAGCGTGCGTGTCGGCACGCCGACACGCCGCATCCGCGCGCAGTTCGCGCACGCTCGCGGGCCTCGGGAGCCGTACGGGTGACCAGTACGACAGAAGGGCCACCCGCCGAGGGTGGCCCTTCTGTCGATTCCGGCTATCTAGTGGGCGTGCCCGTGTCCGGCATGGTCGTCCTCGTCGACCGGCTTGTCCACCACCGCGGTCTCGGTGGTCAGGATCATCCGGGCCACCGAGGCGGCGTTGAGCACCGCCGAACGGGTGACCTTCACCGGGTCGATGATCCCGTCGGCCACCAGGTCCCCGTAGGACAGCGTCGCGGCGTTGAAACCGTGATTGGCCGGCTGCTCGCTGACCTTGTTCACCACCACGGCACCATCGAGACCGGCGTTGGTGGCGATCCAGAACAACGGTGCCGACAGCGCCTCGGAGAACACATCGACGCCGAGTGCCTCGTCACCGCTGACCTTGTCGCGCAATGCCTTCAATGCACCGCGGGCCTGCACCAGCACGCTGCCGCCGCCGGCGACGATGCCCTCCTCGACCGCGGCCTTGGCCGCGTTGACTGCGTCCTCGACGCGGTGCTTGCGTTCCTTGAGGGCGGTCTCGGTGGCGGCACCGACCTTGATGACGGCCACACCGCCGGCCAGCTTGGCCAGCCGCTCCTGCAGCTTCTCGCGGTCCCAGTCGGACTCGGTGCTCTCGATCTCGGCCTTGAGTTGCTTGATCCGGTCGGCGATCGCCTCGTGGGTTCCGCCGCCGTCGACGATCACGGTGTCGTCCTTGCCGACCACCACCCGCCGGGCCGAGCCGAGCACCTCCAGGCCGACCTCGCGCAACACCAGGCCGACGTCGGGGTTGACCACCTGCGCGCCGGTGACGATAGCCAGGTCCTCCAAGAACGCCTTGCGGCGGTCACCGAAGAACGGGGCCTTGACCGCGACCGCGCGCAGGGTCTTGCGGATGGCGTTGACCACCAGCGTGGACAGCGGCTCACCCTCGACGTCCTCGGCCACGATCAGCAGCGGCTTGCCCGCCTCGGCCACCTTCTCCAGCAGCGGCAGCAGATCGGGTAGGGAGCTGATCTTGTCGCGGTGCAGCAGCACCAGTGCGTCGTCGAGGACGGCCTCCTGGGTGTCGAAGTCGGTGACGAAGTAGGCCGAGATGAATCCCTTGTCGAATCCGATGCCCTCGGTGATCTCCAGTTCGGTGTTCATCGTGGAGGATTCCTCGATGCTGACCACACCGTCGCCGCCGACCTTGGTCATGGCCTCGCCGACCATCTCGCCGACCTCCTCGTCGCGGGAGGACACGGTGGCCACCTGGGCGATCGCGTTCTTGCCGGACACCGGGGTGGACGCGGCCAGCAGCGCCTCGGAGACGGCGTCGGCGGCCTTGCTGATGCCCGACCCGAGCGCGATGGGGTTGGCGCCGGCCGCGACATTGCGCAGGCCGTTCTTGATCAGCGCCTGCGCCAGCACGGTGGCGGTGGTGGTGCCGTCACCGGCGACGTCGTTGGTCTTGGTCGCCACCGACTTGACCAGTTGCGCGCCGAGGTTCTCGAACGGGTCCTCGAGGTCGATGTCGCGGGCGATGGTCACGCCGTCGTTGGTGACGGTCGGGCCGCCGAAGGCCTTCGCCAGCACCACATGCCGGCCGCGCGGGCCGAGGGTGACGCGGACGGCGTCGGCGAGTTTGTCCACGCCGGCCTCCATGGCCCGGCGGGCGGTCTCGTTGTATTCGATCTGCTTGCTCATGAGCTCTCCTTCAACGCGTTCCGCCCCGGAACGCACCCATCGACTGCACGGGTGATTCCGGGGCGGTTCACGGTTGCTACTTGTTGACGACCGCCAGCACGTCGCGGGCCGAGAGGATCAGGTACTCCTCGCCGTTGTACTTGATCTCGGTGCCGCCGTACTTGCTGTAGATGACGGTGTCGCCCTCGGCGACGTCGAGCGGAATCCGCTTCTCGCCGTCCTCGTCCCACCGGCCGGGGCCGACGGCGACGACGGTGCCCTCCTGGGGCTTCTCCTTGGCGGTGTCCGGGATGACCAGACCCGATGCGGTGGTCGTCTCGGCCTCGTTGGCCTGGACGAGGATCTTGTCCTCGAGTGGCTTGATATTCACGGCCACGATGGAGCCCTCCATGTTGAAAGTCGTTTGACCAGGTTTTTCGGCAGTCGTAACGCCCTCACGCCGTCGTCGCGGGTGCCGGCACAGGGGTGTTCCGCCTGCCGCCTAGCACTCTATACCGGAGAGTGCTAGCACTCAAGAGGGGGGTGTGCAGGTTCGCTTCGGGCGAAGGCGCGCGCGGGAAAAGCCGAGCTAAGTGCCCACCTCTGCGCGACAAAAGCATCTGTCACGAGCATCTGTCGCGCAAAGGCGGGCAAGAAGCTTGGCGGCGATTCCGGGGAGCCGGTCGACGGCGCGGGTACCCGGCGCACTCAGCCTGGAGATTCGCCACCTCTGTCGAAGGACCCGGGGTCGATCAGCAGGTGGTCGGAGACGTCGCCGGTCATCTCGACGTCGGCGATGCGCTCGGTGAAGTGCCATCCGTGGCCATCGCGTGCGAACCGGTCGTAGTAACGGCCGGCCACGATGGGCTGCAGCGGCACCGCCGGGGTGGCCTGGACGACGCAGAAGGTGGACCGGGCCGCGGCAGTGTCGCCGTCGATCTCGACGATCAGGTTGAGCACCAGGTGCCGGGTGCGCGGGGTGCCGGTCTCGGGGAAGCGTTTGGTCGTCATCGCGAAAACCGCGGCGATGTTGTCCGCACCGGTCACCGTCGGGGTACGCGGCCCGCCGAACTGCGCGCGGCCCAGCAGTTGCCCGACGGCATCGAAGTCGCCGGCGTCGATGAGTTCGGCGTAGCGGTAGATCAGGTCGGTGATCTCCTGGCGGTCGGCAGCGTTGGTCGCGCTATCGGCCTTCGGCTTCTCGCTCATGCCACCTGCCCCTCGACGACCGGCAATCCGGGGTCGCATGCCGCGTCCAACCCCGAGGGGGCGGCACCGGCGGCCAGCAGATGCGCGGCGAAAGAGGCGATCATCGCCCCATTGTCGGTGCACAACCGGGGCCGAGGGATGCGTAACGTGAGTCCGGCTGCACCGCAACGCTGTTCAGCGAGTTCGCGCAGCCGCGAGTTGGCCGCCACCCCGCCGGCGATCAGCAGGGTGTCGACGCCGAGGTCGGTGGCGGCCCGCACCGCCTTGGCGGTCAGCACGTCGGCCACCGCCTCCTGGAAACCGGCGGCGACGTCGGCCGCCGGCGCGTCCGGGTGGGCCTCCACATACCGGGCGACGGCGGTCTTGAGCCCGGAGAAGCTGAACGCGTACTTATCGTCGCGCGGCCCGGTCATGCCGCGCGGGAAGACGATCGCGTCCGGATCGCCGGTGCGGGCCAGCTCGTCGAGCGCCCGGCCGCCGGGATACCCGAGCCCCAGCAGCCGGGCCACCTTGTCGTAGGCCTCCCCCGCCGCGTCGTCGACGGTGCTGCCGAGTTCGGTGATCGGCTCGCTCAGGGAGCGTACGTGCAGCAGGTGGGTGT
>VEQU01000100.1 GCA_018883075.1 Mycobacterium sp. | reverse complement strand
GCGAACGCCGCCGCCTGCGTCATCACGGCCACCACCACCGCGGCGACGCCGAACGGTCCGGCGGTGCCGTCGTGCATCACCGCCAGCGCGCGCTCCGGCGGGCCGTAGCAGCCCAACCCGTCGGCGGTGTCGGCCAGTCCATCGATGTGCAGGCCGCGGGTCAGCAGCAGCAGAGCGGCGACGGCGAGCAGCCCGGCCAGCAGGCTGTGCGGGCCGAAGGCCCAGCGGCCCGCCCACATCAGGCCGCCGGCCGCCAGCCCGAGAACGACACCGACCACGGGCAGCGCGGCCACGGTGGATCCCCCGAGACCGCCGGCCCGCCGGCCCACCGGGGCGACGGTGCCGAACCCGAAAGCGCCTGCCAGAGAGAACATCACGGCGTCTCGGGGCCTGAGACCCCCGCCTCGTCGAAGGTGGCCATCTCGCCGAGTGCGGCCACCGCCGCCCGCAGCACCGGCAGTGCCAGCGTCGCCCCGGTGCCCTCGCCGAGGCGCAGGCCCAGATCGACGATCGGTTCCAGTCCGAGTTCGGTCAGCGCATGGTCGTGTGCCGGCTCCGGCGAGCGGGTGCCGGCCTGCCACCACGACTTCGCGCCCGGCGCCATCCGCTCGGCCACCAGCGCTGCCGCGGTGACCACAAGTCCGTCGAGCAGCACCGGGGTGCGCCGCATCGCGGCCTGCGCGCAGAAGCCCGCCATCGCGGCCAGATCGGCGCCGCCGCATGCCGCCAGCAGAGCCAGTGGATCGTCGCGCACCGCGCGGGCCCGGTACAGCGCGTCACGCACCGCGGCGGTCTTGCGCGACCACGCGCCGTCGTCGATGCCGGTGCCGCGCCCGACCGCCACCACCGGCTCCACACCCGTGAGAGCGGCGACCAGAGCCGTTGCGGCCGTGGTGTTCCCGATGCCCATATCGCCGGCGATCAGCAGATCCGCGCCGGCGTCGACCTCCTCGTCGGCGATCCGCCGGCCGGTCTGTACGGCGGCGTCGGCCTCCTCGGGGCTCAGTGCGTCCTCGACGGCGATGTTGCCGCTCGAGCGCCGGATCTTATGGGCGCCGGCCCCGTCGCCGTCGCCGTCGGCGGCGATGTCGACGGCGATGTCGACCGCTCGCACGGTGGCGCCCGCGATGCGGGCGAGCACGTTGATGGCCGCGCGCCCGGCGGAGATGGTCTCGAGCATCTGGGCGGTCACCTCGGGCGGGTAGGCCGACACACCGGCGCGGGCCACCCCGTGGTCGCCGGCGAACACGACGATGCGGGCCCGCTCGAATTGCCGTGGCGGGCAGTCGCCCTGGCATGCCGACACCCAGACCGACAGATCCTCGAGGCGGCCGAGCGCGCCGGCCGGCTTGGTGAGCAGGTCCTGGCGGCGGCGGGCCGCCGCGGCGGCGCGCGGGTCCGGTGTGGGGATCTCGTCGAACCCCATCAGTGCGCCCCGGACGGTTTGACCCACAACGGCTGGCCGGCGACCACCAGCACCACCTGATCGCAGAGCGCGGCCAGCTGCCGGTTGAGCCGGCCGAGTTCGTCGGCGAACACCCGGCCGGCCGCCGTGGCGGGCACCACCGTCAGCCCGACCTCCGGGCTGACCAGTGTCAGCGGTGCCGCGAACACGCCGACCGCGGCGAGCAGTTCGGCAACTTCAGCGTCGGGGTCGGCGTCGGCATCCGAGAGTGCCGCGTCCCAGCCGCGCCGATCCAGCACGGCGGTGAGCCAGCAGCCGAGGTCGTCGACCAGGGTGGCCTGATCCGGGGCGGCGCGCAGTTCGGCGGCGAGGTCCCGGGTTTCCACGGTGTGCCAGCCGACCGGGCGGCGCCGGCGATGCTCGGCGACCCGTCGGGCCCAGGCCGGCTCGCCGTCGGCGGCCGGCCCGGTCGCGATGTAGCGCACCCGCCCGGCGGCGACCATCGTGGACTCCGCCCAGTCCGACTTGCCCGAGCGGATCCCGCCGAGCACCAGGGTGCGCACGCCGGCGTCGCGGTCAGGCGACGGTGGCACCGAGCGACACCTGCGGCCTCGGGATCCGCATCCGGCGCATCTGCGACGCCCGCCCGGCGGCGTACACGCCGAGCTTGAAATTGGTTTCTGTGTTGTCGGGGAACTTGGCGTCGACGGCGCGATTGACCTTGCGCGCCAACAGCACCGCGTCGAGGATCATCGCGAACAGGAACACCAGCATCAGCGGTGAGAAGACATACTGCACCTGAGGAATCAGCAGCGAGACGAAGATCAGCACGAATGCCGCCGGCATGAACAGACCGAGAATGTTGCGCCGCGAGTCGACGATGTCGCGTGCGTAGCGACGCACGGGTCCGCGGTCGCGGGGGAGCAGGAAGGCCTCCTCGCCGGCCATCATCCGTTCCCGGCGCTGGGAGAGCGCGGCCCGCTGCTTCTGCTTCTCAGCGCGGCGCTCCTCCTTGCTCATGGTGGCCCGCATCTCCTTGCGGCGCTTGCGGGCCTCGGCCGTCGTGAGCGGGGCCGGCGCCACCGGGCCGCGGCGCTTGTCGGTGCGCTTGGGCGTCGGGCGCCCCTTCGGCGCGGTGGTGCCCGCCGCGACCTCGGGAGCCGGCGACGGCTCCGGTTCGGCGTCGTCGTTCCCGGCGTCCTGTCCGCGGCGGCCCAGCAGCTTCACGCACGCCAGGTTACTGTGCCGCGCATGCGCGTGGTCATCGCCCCGGACAGCTTCGGGGAGACGCTGACCGCGGCGAACGCCGCCCGCGCCATTGCCGCGGGCTGGTCGCGCAGCCGCCCGGACGACACCGTGGTGAGCGTTCCGCAGTCCGACGGCGGACCGGGCTTCGTCGAGGCGCTGACGGCGCGGCCGGGCGGCGCTCTGGTGCTCAAGCACACCCGGGTCCGCGGTCCGCTGGACGATGACGTCGAGGCCGCGTGGGCGTTCGAACCGGACACCGCCACCGCCTACCTGGAGTGCGCGCAGGCCTGCGGACTCGCCCTGCTCGGCGGGCCGCCGACGCCGCGCACCGCGGTCGCGGCGCACAGCGGCGGCGTCGGCCAGCTGCTGCACGCCGCGCTGTCGCTGGGCGCCACCACAATCGTTGTCGGTCTGGGCGGCAGCGGGTGCACCGACGGCGGGCGCGGCATGATCGACGCGCTCGGCGGACTGGGCGCCGCGCGGCAGCGGCTGGCCGGGGTCCGTCTCGTCGCCGCGACCGATGTCGACCATCCGCTGCTCGGACCGGCCGGTGCCGCGCGGGTGTTCGGCCCGCAGAAGGGCGCCGACGAGGCCACCGTGGAGATCCTCGAGCAGCGGATGACCGCGTGGGCCGTGCGGCTGGACGCCGCCACCGGCGATCAGGGCGGCGCGGTGAGCGCCCGGCCGGGTGCCGGTGCAGCCGGCGGGCTGGGCGCGGCGCTGATGGCCCTCGGTGCGACCCGCCGCTCCGGCGCCGAGCTGATTGCCGACCACAGCGGCCTGGCCGACGCGCTGGCGGGCGCCGACCTGGTGGTCAGCGGGGAGGGGCGCCTCGACGACCAGACGCTGCACGGCAAGGTGGTCAGCACCCTCGCCGAGCGGGCCGCGTCGGCCCGGCCGGGCGGTGTCCCGATGCTGGTCCTGGCCGGTCAGGTCGAGCTGGACCCGGCCGCCCTGCGGGCCGCGGGCATCACCGCCGCCCACTCGGTGGCCGAGTTCGCCGGGTCGGTGCGGCGGGCCCTCGACGACGCCGCCGCCCAGCTCGAGGGCCTGGCCGCCCGGACTGCGGCCGGACTGGCGGGGGAACCGGCGGGGGAATAGGACGGCGGGCGGGTACCGTTGAGACCAGCAAGTACGACCAGCACGTGATACCAGTACGACGCCCGCGAGAGACCCGTCCGAGGAGACCGCAATGACCGTGTCCGATGAGTCGGCCACCAAGACCGAATCCGGCACCCACGGTGTCACCATGACCGACGCCGCGGCCGCCAAGGCCAAGGGACTGCTGGACCAGGAGGGCCGCGACGATCTGGCGCTGCGCATCGCCGTCCAGCCCGGTGGCTGCGCGGGCCTGCGCTACAACCTCTTCTTCGACGACCGTTCACTCGACGGTGACCTCACCGCCGACTTCGGCGGCGTGACGCTGGCCGTCGACCGGATGAGCGCCCCCTATGTGCAGGGCGCCGTCATCGACTTCGTCGACTCCATCGAGAAGCAGGGTTTCACCATCGACAACCCGAACGCCACGGGATCGTGCGCCTGCGGCGATTCGTTCAACTGATCCGCTTCAGCTGATCTCGGCCAGCTGGTCAGGCTCAGTTAGTACTGGCCGCTGGTACGCAACAGGTACGAGCAGACCAGCAGCCTGTCGTCCTGGCGCAGGAGCTGCGCCACACCCTGCTCCTCGGTGCGGGCGTTGCGCGCGTTCGTGCCCGGACCCACCCGCATGGTGAACAGCACCTGCGCCTGATAGGACGACGACAGCACGATCTCGTCGATCGAGGTCACCTCGGCCTGGCTGAACTGCTTTCGGAACGCGTCACTGGCCAGCCGGGCCAGCGCCAGGTCACTCCTGCGCTCCTTGATCGCGTCGAACATCCCGCAGGTGTTGTTGCGGGCAACCTCCTCGGTGTCGCCGCCGGCAAGCGCGTTCAGATAGTTCTGGATGGCGGTCTCGGCCGCGGCGTCGGTGAAGCCTCCCGCGCCGGCCGAGGGACGGTTGCCGCCGACCAGGAGCACCGCCGCGACGAGTGCCCCGACCGCGGCCAGCGCGCCCAGCGCCCACCACAGCGTCCGGCCGCGCCGCGGGGACGCCGACGGGTAGTTCACCGGGGGCGGAAGCGAACCGGGATAGCCCGCGGGATACGGGTAGACCTGCGGCGGATACGGCTGCTGCGGCTGACCTTCGGGGCCCCCGGGCGGCGGCGGAAAGGGGCCGGCCATGCACGCATCTCCTGCGGATAGGTGGTGGTTCTCCGTAACGTTGTGCGGAGTCCGACCACAGCGTTGGTGGCGCTTGGGCCATTTCGTGGCGCCGGGCCACATAGCTATGTTTCGTGGCGCCATGTTTCGTGGCGCCGGGCCACGTAGCCATATAGTCGGCTCCTGGTACGCAGGCTAGCGCACCTCAAGGTTGCTACCGAAGGAAGGGCGGCGCGTCGTGACCATCGCGGTGACCGGATCCATTGCCACCGACCATCTGATGCGGTTCCCGGGGAAGTTCTCCGAGCAACTGCTCGCCGAGCACCTGCAGAAGGTGTCGTTGAGCTTCCTGGTCGACGACCTCGTCGTGCACCGCGGCGGGGTGGCCGGGAACATGGCGTATGCCATCGGCGTCCTCGGCGGCAGCGCGGTGCTGGTGGGCGCGGCGGGGGTGGACTTCACCGACTACCGCGAGTGGCTCGAGGCCGCCGGCGTGGACTGCGACAACGTGCTGGTCTCCGACACCCAGCACACCGCCCGGTTCGTCTGCACCACCGATGAGGACATGGCGCAGATCGCGTCGTTCTACCCCGGCGCGATGTCGCTGGCGCGCAACATCCGGATGGCCGACATCGTCGCCGCGGCCGGCGCGCCGGAACTGGTGATCGTCGGGGCCAACGACCCCGACGCGATGTTCGCCCACACCGATGAGTGCCGCGAGCTCGGTCTGGCCTTCGCCGCCGACCCGTCCCAGCAGCTCGCCCGGCTGTCCGGCGAGGAGATCCGCCGCCTCGTCGACGGCGCCACCTATCTGTTCAGCAATGACTATGAGTGGGACCTGATGCTGTCCAAGACCGGCTGGACCGACGCCGACGTCCTGGCTCAGGTCGGTCTGCGGGTCACCACGCTCGGCGCCAAGGGGGTTCAGATCGCCGGCGCCGACGGAACCCGGCTGCACGTCGGGGTGGTGCCGGAGACCGCGCAGGTGGACCCGACCGGGGTGGGCGACGCCTTCCGGGCGGGCTTCCTCACCGGCCGCGGCGCCGGCCTGGACCTGGAGCGCTCGGCTCAGCTGGGCTCGCTGGTCGCGGTACTTGTGCTGGAGACCACCGGAACCCAGAACTGGACCTGGGACCTCGGCGTCGCCAAGGAGCGGCTGACCGACGCTTTCGGTCCCGACGCGGCCGCCGAGATCGCCGCGGCTCTGGGTTAGAGCTGTACCGGGTTAGAGCTGCACCGGGTACTGCGGCTCGCTGATCGCCGGCACCACGGAGCCCTCGACGAAGATCGCGTGCCACAGCAGCAGGATCAGCACCGTCCACAGCCGCCTGCTGTGGTCGGTCGGACCGGTGCGGTGCTCGTCGAGCATGCTGCGCACCGCGGGCAGGTCCACCAGGTGGCCGGCCTGTGAGGCGTCGATCGTCTGATACGCCCACTCCATCAGCTCACCGGAGCGCAGCCAGTGCCGGATCGGCACCGGGAAGCCCAGTTTCGCGCGGTGCAGCACGTGCGCCGGCACGATCGGCTCCAGCGCGCGGCGCAGCGCGTACTTGGTGGTGGTGCGGGTGATCTTCTGGTCGTACGGCAGCCGGGAGGCGACGGCGAACACCTCGGGATCCAGGAACGGCACCCGCAGTTCCAGCGAGTTGGCCATCGTCATCTTGTCGGCCTTCACCAGGATGTCGCCGCGCAGCCAGGTGAACAGGTCGATGTGCTGCATGCGGGCCACCGGGTCCCAGCCCGCGGACTCGGCGTAGACCGGTGCGGTGACGTCGGTGTGCGTCCAGTCGGGGGAGAACCCCGGCAGCACCCTGCGGAGTTGCTCGTCGGAGAAGCTGCGCGCGTTGCCGTAGTAGCGCTGCTCGAGGGTCAGCGAGCCGCGGTGCAGCAGGCTCTTGCCGCGCATCCCGTCCGGCAGTGGTCGTGACGCCTTGCCGAGGCCCTTGCGGAGCCCACGCGGAAGATAGTCGAATCCCCTGAGCGACAACGGTTCCCGGTAGATGGTGTAGCCGCCGAACAGCTCGTCGGCCCCCTCGCCGGAGAGCACCACCTTGACGTGCTTGCGGGCCTCGCGGGCGATGAAGAACAGCGGCACCAGCGCCGGGTCGGCCACCGGCTCGTCGAGGTACCAGACGATCTCGGGCAGTGCGGCGACGAATTCCGACTGGCTGACCACCTTCGTCACGTGCCGGGCGCCGATGGCCTCGGCGGAGGCCACCGCCACGTCGACCTCGGAGAAACCCTCGCGCTCGAAGCCGGTGGTGAAGGTGATCAGCCGCGGGTTGTGCCGGATCGCCAGCGCGGCGATCGCGGTGGAGTCGATGCCGCCGGACAGAAACGCCCCGACGGTGACGTCGGCGCGCATGTGCTTGGCCACCGAGTCCTCCAGCACCGCGGTGATCTCGTCGTAGCGTTTCTGTTCCTCGCCCGGGCGGAACGCCACCGCGGCGAAACGCGGCCGGAAGTAGCGGGTGACCTCCGGTGCGTGTCCGGGCCGGATCACCGCGTAGCAGCCGGATTCGAGCCGGCGGACCCCGCGGTGCAGAGTCTCGGGTTCGGGCACGTACTGCAGCACCGTGTAGTGCTGCACCGCCCGGGTGTCGATGGCGGTGTCCAGACCCAGCGTCCCGGCCAGGTCCAGCAGGCACTTCTTCTCGCTGCCGACCGCGGTGCCGCCCGGGCCGGTGGCCATGAACAGCGGCTTGATGCCGAAGGGGTCCCGGGCGCAGAACAGCTCCCGGCGCTCGGTGTCCCACACCGCGAAGGCGAACATCCCGCGCAGCCGGCCCAGCGCCTCGGTACCCCAGTGGTGGTAGGCGGCCAGAATCGCCTCGCCGTCCCCGTCGGTGGCGAACGCCGCGCCGTGGTCCCGGGCCAGCTCGGCGCGAAGCTCCAGGTAGTTGTAGATCTCGCCGTTGAAGACCAGCACGTAGCGCCCGGGCTGCCCGGGCGGGCCCCAGCTCAGCGGCTGGTGGGAGTGGGCGATGTCGATGATCGACAGCCGATTGAACCCCAGAACGGCCTGCTCGTCGGCCCAGGTGCCGGGTTCGTCGGGGCCCCGGTGG
>VEQU01000099.1 GCA_018883075.1 Mycobacterium sp. | reverse complement strand
GGTAGGGCGCGCCCCCTCCGTCGCGGGCGCCGCGGCCGCGGACGGCGGCCAGCAGCTGGGTGCGCTCGGCGGCGGTCAATACCTTGGGCGCCTCCGGTTTCTCCCCGCTGTGCACCCGGACCAGGTCCGCGCGCATCTCTGCGGCACTTTGGTAGCGGTTCTCCGGGTTCTTGGCCAGCGCCTTGAGCACCACCGCGTCGAGTTCCGGGGAGATGCCGGCCCGCTTGAACGACGGCGGGATCGGGTCCTCGCGCACGTGCTGGTAGGCGACGGCGACCGGGGAATCGCCGACGAACGGGGGCTCGCCGGTGAGGATCTCGTAGAGCACGCAGCCCAGCGAGTAGACGTCGGAACGCGCGTCGACGGTCTCCCCGCGCGCCTGCTCCGGTGAGAGGTACTGCGCGGTGCCGATCACCGCGGCGGTCGCGGTGACACTGTTGCCGGTGTCGGCGATCGCCCGGGCGATGCCGAAGTCCATCACCTTCACCGCGCCGGTCTTGGTGATCATGATGTTGGCCGGTTTGACGTCGCGGTGGATGATGCCGTTCTGGTGGGAGAAGTTCAGCGCCTGACACGCATCGGCGATGACCTCCAGCGCGCGCCGCGGCGGCATCGGACCGTCGGTGTGCACGATGTCGCGCAGCGTCACGCCGTCGACGTACTCCATCACGATGTAGGGCAGCGGCCCGCTGGACGTCTCGGCCTCGCCGGTGTCGTATACCGCGACGATCGCGGGATGGTTGAGCGCGGCGGCGTTTTGTGCCTCACGCCGGAATCTGAGATAGAAACTGGGATCGCGCGCGAGGTCGGCGCGCAGGACCTTCACCGCCACGTCTCGGTGCAGCCGCAGATCCCGGGCCAGGTGTACCTCCGACATGCCGCCGAAGCCGAGGATCTCCCCCAACTCGTAGCGGTCGGAGAGATGGTGGGGTGTCGTCATCGCGGTGTCTCGTCGCGCAGGACCGCCGGGACGATGCGGACCGGGCCGTCGCCGGTCCACGATGACGGACTCGCCGGCGCCGGCTCAGGGGCCACCGTGTCGGTGACGGTCTCCTCCACCGGCGGGGCGTTGCGCCTCTCCCGGTCCGCCATCACGATCAGGATCGCGCTGATGATGGCCAGCGTTCCGAGAACGCCGGCCGCCCACAGCAGTGCGCGCTGGCCGGAGGTGAATGCGCGGCGGGCCGGCGGCGGCGTCCGGTGCGCCGGCAGAGCACGGGAACGGGAGGCGGTGGTGGCCGGCCGCTGTTCGACGGCGGCGCGTTTCGAGCCCGGGATCGCCGCCGGGCTGGCCTTGATGGTCGGGGCGGAGTTCGGCCGGGGCGGCCGTCGGCCGGCCCGCACCGCGGCCACCGCATCGGCGAACTGTCCGCCGCTGCGGTAGCGCATGCCCGGGTTCTTCACCAGGGTGATCTCGATGAGCTCGCGGACGTTAGGCGGCAGATCGGGGGGCAGCGGCGCGGGGGTCTCCTTGATGTGCTTCATCGCAACCGTGAGCGCTCCGTCGCCGATGAACGGACGCTTACCCGAAACGGACTCGTAGCCAACGACTCCCAGGGAGTACACGTCGCTGGCCGCGGTGGCGTCGTGGCCGAGCGCCTGTTCGGGCGCGATGTACTGGGCGGTGCCCATCACCATGCCGGTCTGGGTGACCGGCGCGGCGTCGACGGCTTTGGCGATACCGAAATCGGTGAGTTTCACCTGCCCGGTCGGGGTGATCAGGATGTTGCCCGGCTTGACGTCGCGGTGCACCAGTCCCGCGGCGTGCGCCACCTGTAGTGCCCGCCCGGTCTGCTCCAGCATGTCCAGTGCGTGCCGCAGCGACAGCCGCCCGGTGCGCTTGATCACGGAGTTCAGCGGCTCGCCGTTGATCAGTTCCATCACCAGGTAGGCGGTGCGGCCCTCGCCGTCGATGTCGGTCTCGCCGTAGTCGTGCACCGCGGCGATACCTGGATGGTTCAGCATCGCCACCGTGCGCGCCTCAGCACGGAAGCGCTCCAGGAACTCCGGATCGGATGAGAACTCTTGCTTGAGCACCTTGACCGCGACCCGGCGACCCAGCCGGCTGTCGACCGCCTCCCAAACCTGGCCCATGCCGCCGGTGGCGATCAGCCGCTGCAACCGGTAACGCCCGGACAGCGTCACCCCAACGCGGGGGCTCATGGCTGGCCCCGCAGTACCGCAGCGATGGCCGCGCGTCCGATCGGGGCGGCCAGCGCCCCGCCGGTGGCGGACAGCCGGTCGCCACCGCCCTCGACCACGACCGCTACCGCAACCTTGGGGTCGCGGGCCGGCGCGAAGGCGATGTACCAGGCGTGTGGAGGCGTGTTGCGCGGATCGGTCCCATGCTCGGCGGTTCCGGTCTTCGAGGCGATCTGCACGCCGGGGATCGCCCCGTTCTGCTGGGTGAACTGTTCGGCACCGACCATTAAGTCCGTTAGCTTAGCGGCGACCTGCGCTGAAACCGCGCGCCGCTGCTGCGCAGGTGCGGTGGTGGCGATGTCGGCAAGATCCGGCCCCTCGAGGCGCTCCACCAGGTACGGCTGCATCACCACACCGGAGTTGGCGATCGCCGCGGCGACCACCGCGTTCTGCAGCGGCGTCACCGCCACGTCCTTCTGTCCCATGCTGGACATTCCGACTGCCGCGGCATCGGTCATCGGGCCCACGGTGGACTCGGCCACCTGCAGCGGGATCGGGGGCGGCGGTGCGTCGAAGCCGAACGCATCGGCCGTGGTGCGAATTGCATCGGCGCCGAGCCGGATACCTAGTTGGACGAAGGCGGTGTTACAGGACCGCTCGAAGGCCACCCGCAGCGGCGCCGTCGGAGCGTCGCCGCACGGCGTTCCGCCGTAGTTCTCCAGAGTGGCGGTGCTGTCGGGCAGTGTGATCCGGGCCTGGGCGGTCAACTGCTCGGTGTCGTTCATCCCGGCGGCGAGCGCGGCCGCGGTGGTGATCACCTTGAACGTCGACCCCGGCGGGTAGCGCTCCGACACCGCCCGGTTGGTCAGCGGCGAGTTCGGGTCGTCACGCAACCTCTGCCAGGCCGCGCCCTGGGTGTCGGAGTCGTGCGCGGCGAGCAGGTTCGGGTCGTAGGACGGCGAGGACACCATCGCCAGGACCTTGCCGGTTGCGGGCTCAAGGGCCACCACCGATCCCTTACACCCCCCGGCGCACCCCTGCTGAAGGGCCTCCCAGGCGGCCTGCTGCACCCGCGGCACGATCGTGGTGTCGACATTGCCGCCCCGCGGGTCGCGGCCGGTGAAGAAGTCAGCCAGCCGCTTGCCGAACAGCCGCTCATCGGAGCCGTTGAGCACAGGGTCCTCCGCGCGCTCGAGTCCGGTGCTGGAGAACCGCAGCGAGTAGAACCCGGAGACCGGCGCGTAGGCCAACGGTTCGGGATAGACCCGCAGGAACCGGTAGCGCCCGCTGGTCGACACCGAGTAGGCGAGCAGCTGGCCGCTGGCGGTTATCTGACCGCGCTGGCGCGAGTACTCGTCGAGCAGCACCCGCTGGTTGCGGGGGTCGCTGCGCAGCCCGTCGGCCCGGAACACCTGGGTGATCGTGGCGTTGACGAGCAGCAGCACCACCAAGGCCATCACGACCATGGAGATGCGGCGAAGTGAGGTGTTCATGCCCGGCCGATCACCTCGGTTCGCGCAGCCGCGATCGGCGTGCTGGCGGTAATCGGCCGGCGGGCGGCATGGCTGATCCGCACCAGGGTGGCCAGCAGCAGGGAGTTGGCCAGCAGTGACGAGCCGCCGTAGGACAGCCACGGCGTCGTCAGGCCGGTGAGCGGAATCAGCCCGGTGACGCCACCGACGACGATGAAGAGCTGGATGGCCAGCGTCGAGGCCAGGCCGGCCGCCAGCAGCTTGCCGAAACTGTCGCGCACCGCGATAGCGGTGCGCAGCCCGCGGATGATGACGATGGTGTAGAGCATCAGCACCCCGGCCAGGCCGACCAGACCGAGTTCCTCACCGACGACGGCGATGATGAAATCGGTGGACGCCGCGGGCACCGTGCCGGGCTGGCCGTTACCCAGCCCGGTGCCGAAGACACCGCCGGTGGCGAAGCTGAACTTCGACTGCACCATCTGATACCCGGCACCCTCCGGATCGGCGAACGGGTCGATCCAGGTTTGGACCCGTCCGCGCACGTGGGCGAAAATGTGGTACGCCGCAATGCTTCCCGCGCCGAACAGAGCCAGACCGATGGCGACCCAACTGAACCTCTCGGTGGCGATGTAGACCATCACCAGAAACGAGGCGTACAGCAGCAGCGACGTCCCGAGATCCTTCTCGAAGACCATCACCCCGACCGAGATGATCCAGGCCGCGAGCAGCGGCGCCAGATCACGCGGACGGGGCAGGTCCATGCCGAGGAAGTGGGTTCCGACGCTGACGAACAGGTTGCGTTTGGCCACCAGGACGCCGGCGAAGAAGATCAACAGCAGGATCTTGGAGAACTCGGCGGGCTGAATGCTGAAACCGGGCAGGCGAATCCAGATCTTGGCCCCGTTGGTCTCCGACAGGCTTGCCGGCAGCAGAGCCGGGATGGCCAGCAGCACCAGACCCGTCACGCCGCAGACGTAGTCGTACCGGGCCAGCAGGCGGTGGTCGGTGAGGTACACGACGACCACCGAGAAACCGATCACGCCGACGAGCGTCCACAACATCTGCTGGCCGGCGCTCGGTCCGCCCGATGGCGCACCCGGGACCAGGTCTAGGCGATGGATGAGCACCAGGCCCAGGCCGTTGAGCAGAGCCACCACCGGAAGCAGCAACGGGTCGGCGTAGGGAGCGAACCGCCGGATCGCCAGGTGCGCGCAGACGAACAGGGTGCCAAAGGCGAGTGTGTAGGTCAGCAGGTCCCAGCTGAGGCCCTGCTCCTGGTTGGCCTCGACGATCAGCAGGGCCACGCCGGTGATGATCGTGGCGAAGCCGATCAGGGCCAACTCGGCGCCGCGCCGGGTGGCCGGTGGCGGGGCCAGACTCACCGGTGCTTGCGGGGCGGTCGTCACAGCCGCCTCGTCGGGCGGGGTCATGCGGCGCTCCGGCAGTCCGTGCCCGGCTTCTGCGGTGGCGGCGGCAGCGGGGGTGCCGAGGTCGGCGGAGCCGATGTGGGGGCGCTCGCCGGTGCGCCGGGTGCGCTCGGCCCGCTGCGCGGAACCAGGGTCGCGGCGGTCGTGGGTCGTGGCCGGGGGGGCGGTGCGCACACCGGCAGCAGCGAACTGCGGGCCAGTTCGCGCAACTGCCCGATCGCGCTGTCCAGGCTTCCGGCGGGCAGCCCGGCCGACACCTGCGCGCGTTCGGAGGGCCGGAGGTCTTCGAGCCGCATCAGCTCGCAGTTGAGCGGGGTGTCGGCCTGCCCGTAGCTGATCTGGGACAGTTCGTTGCGATCGCTCAGACAGCCCAACTGAAAGGGTTCCTGGAGCCGGATGCTCAGAAATGATCCGGGGACTCCGCGCATGATGGCGACGTTGTCGCCGGCCGCGCCGACGTAGTAGTAGCCGCGGACGATCCAGTAGCCCACGCCGATCCCGGCGAGCACCACCAGGGGCGCCAGGATCGCGGCGAGGAACGCGCGCCTGCGTGATTTCGGTTTTGCCGGCGGATCCGGTTCGGCGACAACTTTTTTGGCGGCCGGTGGCTTCGGTGCGATGGCGGACGCACGGCCAGCAGCGGTATTCGGCGGCGCGAGGTCGTCGTCGGCTCCGGAGACCGCACCGGCGAGTATCGGCTGGGTCTGTCCGCCGAAATCGTGCTCGACGACGTCGGCGACCACAACGGTCACGTTGTCCGGCCCCCCGCCGCGAAGGGCGAGTTCGATCAGCCGGTCGGCGCTCTCGCCGACGTCGGCCAACTTGAGCGCCTCCAGGATCGTCTCGTGGCGAACAGGGTCGGACAGTCCATCGGAGCACAGCAGGTACCGATCGCCGACCCGGGCCTCGCGCATGATCAGCGTCGGCTCGACCTCGTGGCCCGTCAGCGCGCGCATGATCAGCGAACGCTGGGGGTGACTGTGCGCCTCCTCGGCGGTGATGCGCCCTTCGTCGACGAGGGTCTGCACGAAGGTGTCGTCCTTGGTGATCTGCGCGAGTTCGCCGTCGCGCAGCAGATAGCCGCGGGAGTCGCCGATGTGCACCAGGCCGAGCCGGTCCCCGGCGAACAGGATCGCGGTGAGGGTGGTGCCCATGCCGTCGAGGTCTGGATTCTCCTCCACCTCGCGGGCGATGGCTGAGTTGCCTTCGTGGACAGCCTTTTCCAGCTTGCTGAGAAGGTCACCGCCGGGCTCGTCGTCATCGAGGTGGGCAAGGTGGGCGATCACCAGCTGTGAGGCGACCTCACCCGCGGCATGGCCGCCCATGCCGTCCGCGAGGGCCAGCAACCTCGCCCCGGCGTACACCGAGTCCTCGTTGTTGGCGCGTACGAGTCCGCGATCGCTGCGGGCGGCGTAGCGCAGGGTCAGCGTCACGGCCGTAGCTCGATCACCGTCTTGCCGATGTGCACCGGGGTGCCCATCGGCACGCGGACCGCGGTGGTCACCTTCGAACGGTCCAGATAGGTGCCATTGGTGGATCCGAGGTCCTCGACGAACCAGTCCGATCCGCGCGGCGAGAGCCGGGCATGACGGGTGGACGCGTAGTCATCGGTGAGCACGAGGGTGGAATCGTCGGCCCGGCCGATGAGCACCGGCTGCGCGCCGAGGGCGATCCGAGTGCCCGTCAACGCGCCCTCGGTCACGATGAGATAGCGCGCGGCCGTCCGGTTCTGGCGCACCGGGGACCGGGTGCCCCGCAGGGGTAGGCCGCGGCGCACCATCACCGCCCCGGTCGGGGCGTAGATGTCGTTGCGCAGGATCCGCAACACCGACCAGATGAACAGCCACAGCAGGAGCAGGAAGCCGCCGCGGGTGAGCTGCAGGACCAGTCCCTGCATGCGGTGTCCTCCGTCCTGGGGCCGAGTTTTCCACCGTGCGCGACCAGCGCGGCGGCAACGTCACAGAATACTTGGGCCCAGCAGGCCGCGAGGGCGAAGCAGCCCTGCCCCGCACCCCCCGACGACTTCGTGACCTCAGCGAACGTGGACGATGATCTCCGAGTGGCCGACCCGGATCACGTCACCGTCGGCGAGTTGCCATTCCTGCACCGGGGCGTTGTTGACCGTCGTCCCGTTGGTGGAGTTGAGGTCCGACAACATGGCCACCTGACCGTCCCAGCGGATCTCCAGGTGCCGGCGGGAGACGCCGGTGTCGGGGAGACGGAACTGGGCGTCCTGGCCGCGGCCGATCACGTTGGCACCGTCGCGCAGAGAGTAGGTGCGGCCGCTGCCGTCATCGAGTTGCAGGGTGACGGTGTGCCCGGTTGACGGGTACTCGCCCTGCCCGTAGCCGCCCGGCTGGCCGTAGTCGGGCTGCCCGTAGTCCTGTTGGCCGTACTCGGGCTGTCCGTACTCCTGCCGGCCGTACTCCTGCCGGCCGTACTCCGGCTGGCCGTATTCGGGTTGGCCGTACTCCTGCCGGCCGTACTCCGGCTGTCCGTAGTCCTGTTGGCCGTATTCGGGTTGGCCGTGCTGCGGTTGGCCGTACTGCGGTTGGCCGTAGTCGTATCCGGCGGGCGCGGGCGGCGGGTAGCCGCCCTGGTCGTAGCTGCCGTATTGCGGCTGGTGGCCAGGGTCGGGTTGGCCGTACTCGGGCTGGGCGTACTCGGGTCGCCCGTAGCCCGGCTGCGGCGGGTAGCCCGGCTGCTGATCGGGATAGGCCGGCCGCGGCTCGTGCCGTCCGTAGCCGGGATCGTCGTAACGGGGCGGCGGGCCGTAGCCGGGCGGCGGGCCGTAGGGCGGCTGGCCGTATCCCGGTGGCGGTGGACGGTAGCCCTGGTCATAGCCGGCCGCCGGGGGCCGGGGGTACCCCTGGCCCTGGGGCGGACCCTGCGGCGGGTAGGCCTGACC
>VEQU01000019.1 GCA_018883075.1 Mycobacterium sp. | reverse complement strand
TCCCATAGCGCCGACTCGACGAGGGCCTCGGGCGTGGCCTTTCCGTACTTCTCCAGGAACCGCTTGTCCAATGACCCCGCATTGACTCCGATCCGGATCGGAACCCCAGCCGCCCCTGCGGCTTTCGCCACCTCGGCGACCCGGCCGTCGAACTCCTTGATGTTGCCGGGGTTGACCCGCACCGCCGCACATCCCGCGTCGATCGCGGCGAAGATGTACTTGGGCTGGAAGTGGATATCGGCGATCACCGGGATCTTGCTCTTCTTGGCGATCACCGCCAGAGCATCGGCGTCCTCCTGGCGTGGACAGGCCACCCGCACGATGTCGCAGCCCGTGGCGGTCAACTCCGCGATCTGCTGCAGCGTGGCGTTGATGTCGTGGGTCTTGGTGGTGCACATCGACTGCACCGAGATCGGATAGTCGCTGCCGACGCCGACGTCGCGGACCATGAGCTGGCGGGTCTTGCGACGCGGAGCCAGCGTGGGCGGCGGAGCGGGCGGCATCCCGAGACCGATTGAGGCGGTGGACATTCGCAGATCTCCTCGAGTGTCTACTGGAACAGCCTGATCGGGTTCACCAGATCAGCGGTGACGGTGAGAGCCATATAACTGACGACGACGATCAGGATCACGTATGTGGCGGGCATGAGCCTGTTGTAGTTCACCGGCCCGGCCGGCACCAGCCCGCGCGCGGAGCGGATCATGTTGCGGATCTTCTCGTAGACTGCCACGGCGATGTGGCCGCCGTCGAACGGCAGCAGCGGAACGAGGTTGATCGCGCCGAGCACGAAGTTCAGCTGGGCCAGGAAGAACCAGAACGCGACCCAGAGTCCCTGATCGACGGTGTCTCCGCCGATGATGCTCGCGCCGACCACGCTGATCGGGGTCTCCGGGTCACGTTCACCGCCGCCGATCGCGTGCACAAGCGCACCGACCTTGGTCGGGATGGCCGCCAGCGACTTGGCGAGTTCGACGCCCAATTCCCCGGTGAAGACGAACGTGGCCGGCACGGCGGTGATCGGGTTGTAGTGGGTGGGGCCGATCTCGGCGGCCTTGATGCCGATGGCGCCGACGGTGGACGGTCCGGTCGCGTCGCTGCCGTCGGCCCCGCGCACCCAGCGCTGGGTCGAGGTGACGTCGACGACCGTGTCGACGGTGGTGGTCTGCCCGCCCTGTGTGCGTTCGATCACGAAGGGGGTGGGCCCGCTGGACTTCTGCACCGCGGCGACCATCTCCTCGAAGGTCTTCACATCGGTGCCGCCGACCTTGACCACGACGTCGCCGGCCTTGATCCCGGCCGCGGCGGCCGGTCCGCTGCCCGCGCAGGTGCCCAGCTCGCCCTTGATGACCTCGGGCTGGACGCAGGAGGTCTGGCCCACGACTGCGGTGGTCGGGGGACGCAGCTGCGGCAGGCCCCACACCACGGCGATGGAGTAGATGAGCACCAGTCCGATGAGGAAGTTCATCGCCGGGCCGGCGAAGAGCACCGCGATGCGCTTCCACGGCGCTTTGCGGTACATCGCGTGCGGTTCGTCCTCGGGCCGCAGCTCCTCGGCCGAGGTCATGCCGGCGATGTCGCAGAACCCGCCGAGCGGGATGGCCTTGATGCCGTACTCGGTGGTGCCGAGCTTGTTGGGCCGCAGCGTGGACCACAGGGTGGGCCCGAAGCCGACGAAGTAGCGGCGCACCTTCATGCCGGTGGCCCGGGCGACCCACATGTGACCGCACTCGTGCAACGCCACCGAGACCAGGATGGCGAGGGCGAACAGCACGATGCCGACGGCGAACATCATGGGCGTGCCACCACCTCCTGATTCATGGCAAACGCCCCACAGCGAGGGTGTCGCGGGCACGTTGCCGGGCCCAGGTCTGGGCTTCCAGTACGTCTCCCACGGTAGCCGGTTGCGCCCGCCACTGGTCGGCGGCGGCGCAGACGTCAGCGATTGTTTGCACAATCGAGGGGAAACCGATGCGGCCGGCCAGGAACGCCGCCGCCGCCTCCTCATTGGCGGCGTTGTAGACCGCCGGCAGGCAGCCACCGGCCTCCCCGGCCGAACGGGCCAGCTCCACGGCGGGGAACACCGCGGCGTCCAGCGGCTCGAAATCCCAGGTGGAGGCGGTGGAGAAGTCGCAGGAGGCGGCCGAGTCCGGGACCCGGTCCGGCCAGCCCAGCGCCAGCGCGATGGGCAGTTTCATATCGGGCGGGCTGGCCTGGGCGATGGTGGACCCGTCGTGGAAGGTCACCATCGAATGCACGATGGACTGGGGATGGACGACGACGTCGATGCGGTCGTAGGGCACCCCGAACAGCAGGTGGGTCTCGATCAGTTCGAGACCCTTGTTGACCAGTGATGCCGAGTTCAGGGTGTTCATCGGCCCCATATCCCAGGTGGGATGGGCGCCCGCCTGTTCGGGGGTCACCGTCACGAGGTCGGCGGCACCGAATCCGCGGAACGGGCCGCCCGAAGCGGTGAGCACCAGGCGCGCCACCTCCTCGGCCCGGCCCGCCCGCAGGCACTGGGCCAGCGCGGAGTGCTCGGAGTCGACCGGGACGATCTGTCCCGGTTTTGCCGCCCTGAGGACCAGTGGGCCGCCGGCGACCAGTGATTCCTTATTGGCCAGCGCCAGCCGCGCGCCGCTGTGCAGCGCGGCCAGGGTGGGTTCCAGGCCCAGCGCCCCCACCAGGGCGTTGAGAACGACATCGGCCTCGGTGTCGTTGACCAGCCGGGTCACCGCGTCGGGGCCGGCGTAGCTGACATCGCCCACCGCGGCGGCGGCGGCCGGATCGGCGACGGCGACGGCCGAGACGCCGGTCTCGGAACGCTGGCGGGCCAGCAGTCCCGGATTGGCGCCGCCCGCGGCCAGCCCGACCACCTCGAAGCGGTCTGGGTTGGCGGCGATGACCTCAAGTGCCTGGGTGCCGATGGAGCCGGTGCTGCCCAGCACCAGGACGCGCACGCGGTCTGCTGGACTCACCGGCCCATTGTGCCCATAGAAGTCCCCCCAGACGTGCCCCTGGACCGCCGGCCCACCGGGCCGCTCGTGCCCGCGGACATACCCGGGACTATGCTGTGAGCGCAGTCACATCTGCCCATCCGTGGGGGCGGCGGCGCCGAATCGTCGACGTGGCCAACAAGGCTTCCTCGCTCTGGATGCATCACAAAGGAGATCACATGCAGCTGAATCGCTCGATCGTCACCGCCGTCGGTGTCGCCGCGGCCACCGCGCTGACCCTCTCGGCATGTTCGTCCGCCACCAAGGAGGCGACGGAGAAGACGACGGAGATGACCTCTCCGGCCACCACCTCGGCTCCGGCCGCCGCGGCCAGTGGTCCGGTCGGCGCCGGCTGCGCGGACTACGCCGCGAAGAATCCCACCGGTCCGGGATCGGTCGAGGGCCTCGCCAAGGATCCGGTTGCGGTCGCCGCAGGCAACAGCCCGGTGCTGACCACCCTGGCCGGCGCGCTGTCGGGCAAGCTGAACCCGAACGTGAACCTCGTGGAGACGCTGAACAACGGTGAGTTCACCGTGTTCGCGCCGACCGACGACGCATTCGCCAAGATCGACCCGGCCACGATCGAGACACTGAAGACCGACTCGGATCTGCTGACCTCGATCCTGACCTACCACGTGGTGGCCGGCCAGGCCGACCCGGCCGCGGTGGTCGGCGAGCACATGACCGTTCAGGGAGCGCCGCTGAACGTCACCGGTTCCGGTGACACGCTCAAGGTCAACGACGCCGGTGTGGTGTGCGGTGGCATCAAGACCGCCAACGCCACGCTGTACCTGATCGACACCGTGCTGATGCCGCCGGCCGCGCCGGCGCAGCCCACGGGTGCGACATCCGAGATGCCGATGACGTCCGAGATGCCGATGACCCCGGCCACTCCGACGCCGTAGTTCCACCCTCACCATGCCTCGAGCAGGCGTGGAATCGACTGTGCTGCAGTGCAGTTGATTCCGCGCCTGCTCGTTGCATTTTAGCGTGACACTTCGGCACGCCCGTGACGCACATCACCCGATCCCACCCATCCGGTGGCGGGGCCGCGCCGAATCCATGATGAACGCGCCGATCGCGCGCGACGAGAAGGGACGATTGATGTCGACCACATTCAGCACCCGTACGATCGCGGCCACCGGTGCGGCCGCCGCCTTGGGGCTGTCACTGGCCATGGCTCCCGTTGCCGTCGCCGGTACGCATCTGGTGGGCCCCGGTTGCGCCGCCTACGCGCAGCAGGTACCGGTAGGACCCGGGTCGGTGGCCGGTATGGCGCACTCGCCGCTGACCGTCGCCGCCGCCGACAGCCCGGTGCTCAACACGCTGACCGCCGCGGTTTCCGGCGCGCTGAATCCGGCGGTCAATCTGGTTGCGACCCTCGACGGCGGGCAGTTCACCGTCTTCGCACCCACCGATGACGCCTTCGCCAAACTCGATCCGGCGACCATCGACACGCTCAAGACCGACGCCGGCCTGCTGACGTCGATCCTGACCTACCACGTGGTGCCCGGCCAGGCCGCCCCGGACCAGGTGGTCGGCACCCACACGACCGTCAACGGCGCCACGGTGACCGTCAGCGGGGCCGGTGACACCCTCACGGTCAACGACGCAAACGTGGTCTGCGGCGGTATCGCCACGACCAACGCGACGGTCTACCTGATCGATTCGGTGCTGCTGCCGCCTGCCGGCTAGCCGGACGACCCCGGCTGATCGCGCGGGTGCCCGCACCGAACCAGGCCGGCCGCGGCGGCGTGCTTCTCCTTCACGCCGCCGCGGCCGGCGCCCCCGGTGCTTTCATGCCGCCGGACCCGGCGGGCTAGGGCAGCATGGTCGCCATGCCCCCCACCCTGCTGTGGTACCGCCGCGATCTACGGGTTCACGATCTTCCCACGATGCTCGAGGCCGCTGCCGGCGGTGGCGAGGTCCTGGCCTGCTTCGTCCTCGATCCGCGACTGGAGGCCTCCGCGGGGCCGCGGCGGTTGCAGTTCCTCGGTGACTCGCTGCTCGAACTGCAGACGGCTCTGGGCGGCCGCCTTCTGATCACCCGCGGCCGGCCCGAGCAGGTGATCCCCCGAACCGCCACGGCTATCGGCGCCGCCGAGGTGCACATCTCAGCCGACTTCACCCCGTTCGGTGTTCGCCGCGACCGCGCCGTCGCCGCCGCGCTGGAGTCGCACGGCGCGGCATTGGTGGCCACCGGGTCGCCCTACCTGGTGTCGCCGGGCCGGGTCAACAAGGACGACGGGACGCCGTACAAGGTCTTCACGCCGTTCTTTCGGCGCTGGCGCGAAGTGGGCTGGCGCGCGCCCGCGAAGTCCGATCCCGCGACCGTCACCTGGATCGACCCGGCCGCCGTCAAGGGACTGCCCGCGGCGGTGGCCGCACCGGATCCCGCCGTCGCACTGGACCTCCCGGCCGGGGAGACCGCGGCGCTGCAGCGCTGGGCGGAGTTCCTCGCGGGGGGCATGGGTGCCTACGCCGGGGACCGCGACCGGCCGGACAAACCTGGTACCAGCCGGCTCTCGGCGCACCTGAAATTCGGCACCATCCATCCGCGCACCCTGGCCGCCGACCTCGACTCGGATGACACCGGGCGCGCCGCGTACCTTCGCGAGCTGGCTTTCCGGGATTTCTACGCCTCGGTGTTGCACGAGTGGCCGCGCAGCGCGTGGGAGAACTGGAACCCCAACTTCGACGCCATCGAGGTCGACACCGACGCCACGGGCGAAGCCAGGTTCGAGGCGTGGAAGCAGGGCCGCACCGGATATCCGATCGTCGACGCCGGGATGCGCCAGTTGCGCGAGAGCGGATTCATGCACAACCGGGTGCGGATGATCGTCGCCTCGTTCCTGGTCAAGGATCTGCACCTGCCATGGCAGTGGGGGGCGCGCTGGTTCCTCGACCAGCTCGTCGACGCGGACATGGCGAGCAATCAGCACGGCTGGCAATGGTCGGCCGGCACCGGGACCGACGCCTCGCCGTACTTCCGGGTGTTCAACCCGACCGCCCAGGGAGAGAAATTCGACCCGGCCGGCGACTACGTGCGGCGCTGGGTGCCGGAACTCGCCGGGATCCCGGGGGCGGCGGTCCACCGGCTCAAAGCAGGCCGGCCGGAGGGTTACCCGGAGCCCATCGTCGACCACGCCGCCGAACGTGCCGAGGCGCTACGCCGGTACGGCCTGCTGGGCTGAGGCCGGTGTGCCAAAATAGCGTCAGCAGGGCGCGTGACGTCGCGTCGAATCACGTGAGGTGAGGAGAGCCGGGATGGCCAGCACAGAGGTGCAGCGCTCCAACGAGGTCGACCCGGCCGACGTGCCGTCGGCGCAGTGGGGCTGGAGCAAGATCACCCATCGCACCTGGTACGCGTTGGGCATCTTCATCACCGTGTTCCTGCTGGGCATGCTGAAGGGCAACCACATCGGCCACGTCGAGAACTGGTTCCTGGTCACCTTCGCCGCGTTGACCGCCGGGGCGATCATTCGCGACTGGTGGCTGCGCCGTCGCGGCCATATGCGCTGACCCCTCAGCCGGCTACATGCACCGAGGCGTCAGCCGCCGTCGGCGGCGAGTTGCCCGCAGGCGGCGGCGATCTCCCGACCACGCGTGTCACGCACCGTGCACGTCACCCCCTGGGCGCGTACCCGCCGGACGAATTCCCGCTCCACCGGTTTGGGACTGGCGTCCCATCGGCTTCCGGGAGTCGGGTTCAGCGGGATGAGATTGACGTGCGCCAGCGGTCCCAGTGCCCGGTGCAGGAGCCTGCCGAGCAGATCGGCCCGCCATCCCTGATCGTTGACATCACGAATCAGCGCGTACTCGATGGACACCCGCCGCCCGGTGACGTCGGCGTAGTAGCGGGCCGCATCAAGGACTTCGCGCACCTTCCAGCGGTTGTTGACCGGCACCAGGGTGTCGCGCAGTTCGTCATCGGGAGCGTGCAGTGACACCGCCAGCGTCACGCCGAGGCGTTCGTCGGCCAATCTGCGGATGGCCGGTGCCAGACCGACCGTCGACACCGTCACCGACCGGGCCGAGATGCCGAACCCGTCCGGCGGGGCGGCGGTGATACGCGAGACGGCGGCGACCACCCGGGAGTAGTTCGCCAATGGCTCCCCCATGCCCATGAAGACGACGTTGGACAACCGTTCGTCATACCGCTCCCGCAGCGTTGCCGCTGCCGCGCGGACCTGTTCCACGATCTCCGCGGTGCTCAGATTGCGGGTGAGCCCGCCCTGACCGGTCGCACAGAACGGGCAGGCCATCCCGCAGCCGGCCTGCGATGAGATGCAGACGGTGCTGCGGTCGGGATAGCGCATCAGCACCGACTCGAAGGTTGCACCCCCAGGACTGCCAGGGTGGCTGCGCCACAGCGTCTTTCGCGTCTCGCCGGCGTCGCATTCCACCTCCCGCACGACCGTCAGCAACGGGGGGAAGAGCGCGTCGGCCACGGTGTCGCGGACTGCGACGGGAAGGTCGGTCATCTGACGCGGATCGGAGACCAATCGGGCGTAGTACTGCGTCGCGAGCTGTTTCGCACGGAAAGTGGGCAGGCCCAACTCCGCGATCGCCGCGGCACGTCCGGCGGCGTCGAGATCGGCGAAGTGCCGCGGGGGCAGCCCCCGCCGCGGCGCCTCGAAAACCAGCTCCTGTTTCACAGACCCAGTATCAGGCCAGCAGGCTCAACACGATCCAGGTGGCCACCGCGGACGGCAGCGCGCCGTCGATGCGGTCCATCAGCCCGCCGTGGCCGGGCAGCAACGTTCCCATATCCTTGATCCCCAGATCGCGTTTGAACTGCGACTCGACCAGGTCGCCCAGGGTAGCGGTGAGGACCAGCATCACACCCAGCGGCACCCCGACCCACCAGGGCTGGTGCAGCAGGAAGACCACCGCCAGCACGGCCGCACCCACGCCGCACACCAGTGAACCGGCCAGGCCCTCCCAGGATTTCTTCGGGCTTATCGCCGGGACCATGCGGTGCTTGCCGAACAACACACCGGCCGCGTACCCCCCGATATCGGAGAACGCCACGGTCAGCATGAACGCGAAGACGCGGGCCCACCCGTCCTCCGGATAGACCAGAAGCGCGCCGAAGGAAGCGAACAGCGGGATCCAGGTGGCCAGGAAGATGGTGACCGCGACGTCGCGCAGATAGTTGGCCGGCTGGCTCTGCAATCCCTGGCTGAGCAACCGCCAGATCAGGCAGACCAGCACCGTCGCGCCGTACGCCCCGAGCGCGCCGGCCGCCCCGAACGGCCAGGTGAGCCAGATCATCGCCTGACCGCCGGCAAGCAGTGGGACGAGCGGAATGACGTACCCCGCCTCCCGCAGCCGCTTGACCACCTCATGGGTCGCGATCGCCATCGCCACCGACAGGATGACCACCCAGCCGCGCGGGGCGAAAACCAGGGTGCCGATCACCATGCCGCCGAGCAACAGGCTCACGACGATCGCCGCGGGCAGGTTGCGGCCCGCCTTGGACGTCGTGACCGGCGGGGTCTCGGTGTCTGCCACGGTGCGCCTCTGCCGGGGTCCTCAGACCTCGAGCAGCTCGCCCTCTTTGTGCTTGACCAGATCCTCGATCTGGCTCACGTACCCGGCGGTCGCCTTGTCGAGGTCCTTCTCGGCGCGGCCGACCTCGTCCTCGCCCGCCTCCCCGTCCTTCTTGATGCGGTGCAGTTCCTCCATGGCACGCCGGCGCACGTTACGCACCGACACCTTGGCGTCCTCGCCCTTGGCCTTGGCCTGCTTCACCAGTTCCCGGCGACGCTCCTCGGTGAGCTGCGGTATGGCCACCCGGATGATGCTGCCGTCGTTGGTCGGGTTCACGCCGAGATCGGAGTTGCGGATGGCATCCTCGATGGCCCGCAACTGGGCGGCCTCATAAGGCTTGATCACGACCATCCGTGCCTCGGGAACGTTGATGCTCGACAGTTGGGTGATGGGCGTCGGGGTGCCGTAGTAGTCCACGTTGACGCGGGCGAACATGCCCGGATTGGCCCGGCCGGTGCGGATCGAGGAGAGGTCGTCGCGCGCGACGGCCACGGCCTTCTCCATCTTCTCTTCGGCGTCGAGGATCGCCTCGTCGATCTCCATGCGGGCTCCCGTCAGGTCGTGACCAGTGTGCCGATCTTCTCACCTGCCACCGCGCGGGCGATATTCCCGTCCGTGAGCAGGTTGAAGACCAGGATCGGCATGCCATTGTCCATACAGAGGCTGAAGGCGGTGGCGTCGGCGACCCGCAACTCCCGGTCGATGACCTCGCGGTGGCTGATCTCGGCGATCAGTTCGGCGGTCGGGTTCGCCCGCGGGTCGTCGGTGAAGACGCCGTCGACCGCCTTGGCCATCAGCACGACCTCGGCGCGGATCTCGAGCGCCCGCTGGGCGGCGGTGGTGTCGGTGGAGAAGTACGGCAGCCCCATGCCGGCGCCGAAGATGACCACTCGGCCCTTCTCCAGGTGCCGCTGGGCGCGAAGCGGGATGTAGGGCTCGGCGACCTGGCCCATGGTGATGGCGGTCTGCACCCGCGTGACGATGCCCTCCTTTTCCAGGAAGTCCTGCAGGGCGAGGCTGTTCATCACCGTGCCGAGCATGCCCATGTAGTCCGAGCGGGTGCGCTCCATGCCGCGCTGCTGCAGCTGAGCCCCGCGGAAGAAGTTGCCACCGCCGATCACGACGGCCACCTGGACGCCGCTGCGCACGACCTCGGCGATCTGTCGCGCGACCTGGGCCACCACGTCGGGGTCGAGTCCGACGGATCCCCCGCCGAACATCTCGCCGCCGAGTTTGAGCAGGACCCTGGAGTATTTCGGCCTCAGGACCTTCGGTTCGCCCATCACCCTCCTCGAGCATCGCGGCGCCCGCCGAGGCGGATGCCGGCCTTGGCGACCCGCCGTGGGGCACCGTTATCCTGCCCCATCTGCCAGCGAGTACGCTGGCGGGGTCGGCGGGGAGACACTCGCGCCGCGCTAAAAGCAGTTCCCTTCAGTAAAGAGTGGAACGCAGCTTGTCAAACCATGCCGATGATTTCTCGAGGTTGAGCGCCGGAGTGAGGGGGTGCCAGGAGATGCCGAGACAGGCGAGGGCAGAGGCGACGCGGTGGCGGATCATCGACTCCGCCGTCGAGTTGTTCGCCGAGTTGGGTTACGGCGAAACCGGCCTGGCCGATGTGCTGCAGCGCGCCGGTGTCAGCAAGGGTGCGTTCTATTACCACTTCGAATCCAAAGAGGCCATCGCCGCGGCGATCATCGACGAGTACAGCCGCAAACTGATCACCGCTGCCGGGGAGTGCCTCGACCCGGACGCCCCCCGTCTCGAGGGAATCATCCGGGCGTCATTCAGGTCGGCCGAGATCATCGAGACCGACCCGGTCGCCCGGGTGGGCAACGATCTCCTGCAGGCCCTGAGTCAGATCAGCAGTATCTCCGCACGGGTCTACCGCGAGTGGAGCGACGCATACCTCGACATCCTCACCAGAAGCATCGGGGTTTGGCGACCGCGAAACGGAGTGGATTCCGCCGAGGCCGCGGACGCGATCTGGTCATCCGTCCTCGGAAGCCACCTGATCTCCAGTGCGGGCGTCGAAGACCGGTACGCGCAGCTCGCTCGCACCTGGCGCTTCTTCCTGTCGGCACTGGCACCTGCGGATGAACGTGAGGAACTCACAAAGACGCTCGCCGAGATCACCAGCGGCTATCCGGCGGTGGTCGGCGCTAGCCGGTGATCGCAGCCCACGGCCGCGCCGCTTCGATCTCGTAGGCCAACTCGAGCAGCCGCCGCTCATGCCCTATCGGAGCGGCGAACATCATCCCGACCGGCAGACCGTTGGCGGACTGCGCCATCGGCAGTGAGATCGCCGGCTCCCCCGTGGCGTTCTGCAGCGGAGTGAAGGCCACCCACTCGGTCAGCCGCCCGATCACCTGGTCGTAGTCCGCCGTCGGATCGAGGTGCCCGATCCGGTGCGTCGGCTCGGCCAGGGTCGGCGTCAGCAGGATGTCGTAATCGCGGTAGAAGCGCGCGGTGACACGGCGCAGCCGACTCAGCCGGGTGATCGC
Source organism: Mycobacterium sp. (assembly GCA_018883075.1). Taxonomy (GTDB): domain Bacteria; phylum Actinomycetota; class Actinomycetes; order Mycobacteriales; family Mycobacteriaceae; genus Mycobacterium. The sequence continues at coordinate 21,403 of VEQU01000019.1, read as the reverse complement.
CAACGGCAGCCGGTGCAGGTTGCGGCTCGCGTGCTTGTCGAGTCCGAGGGTCAGGTTGTCCAAGCGGGCGCGGTCGAAACTCCTGCCGAATGTCCGCTGCCCGGTGCGCACCAGTGCCATCGCAAGCATCGCCCAGTAGAGCAGGAAGTCGTCGACGAAACTGGCCGGAATGGGGCTGTGGTCGAGATAGTCGACGCGGTGGCCCAGATCTGAGACGACGGACGCCGCTTTGAGCGTCAGGTCGCGGATCTCCGGGCTGGAGTCCCGCATCACCGAGCGGGTCACCACGGCGACTCGCAACCGATCTGTGCCCGGGCCGGTCACCGCGCCGACGGGCAGCAGCGACCGGTTGCGCCAGATGCGCTCGCCCTCGCGATAGAAGGCGGCCGTGTCACGCACCGAGCGAGTCAGCACTCCGTCGTTGACGAGCCGGACCGGCATCTGCCGCGACATCTTGTCCAGCGGCAATCGTCCGCGCGAGGGTTTGAGTCCGACCAGTCCGTTGCAGGCGGCGGGGATGCGAATGGATCCGCCTCCGTCATTGGCGTGCGCGATGGGCACCACCCCCGCGGCGACAAACGCACCCGAACCGGACGACGAGGCGCCGGCGGTGTACTCGGTGTCCCACGGGTTGCGGACGGCGCCGATGCGCGGATGCTCGGCAGAGGCGCTGAAGCCGAACTCCGACAGCTGGGTCTTGCCCAGCGGGATCAGTCCGGTTGCAAGGAAGAACCGCGCGAAGTCCCCGTGGCTGTCGTGCGGACGCGGCTCCCACGCGTCGGTGCCCTGCATGGTCGGCATGCCCTCGACGTCGACGTTGTCCTTGATGTACGTCGGCACACCGTCGAAGTAGCCGCCCTGACGGCCACCCGAGGCAGCCAGGGACTGCGCGCGCGCGAAAGTCTCGTGCGCCAACCCGTTGAGCACCGGATTGACCTTGTCGGTGCGGGCGATCGCCGCCTCGACCAACTCGGCGGCCGACACCTTTCCGGTTCGCAGCGCGTCGACGAGCGCCACCGCGTCGAGATCACCGAGCGCGTCGTCACCGAAGGCGTTGACACCCCTCATGGTCGGACGGCCGGCTAGGCCTGTCCCACCTCGAAGCGCACGAACCGGGTCACGGTGACACCGGCCTCGTCGAGCAGGGCCTTGACCGTCTTCTTGCCGTCGGACACCGACGGCTGGTCGAGCAGCACGACATCCTTGAAGAAACCCGTGAGCCGGCCCTCGACGATCTTCGGCAACGCCGCCTCCGGCTTGCCCTCAGCCTTGGCCGTCTCCTCGGCGACGTGACGCTCAGCGGCGACGACGTCCTCGGGAACCTCGTCGCGAGTCAGGTACTTCGCTTTGAGCGCGGCGATCTGCAGCGCGACGGTGTGCGCGGCCTCCTTGCCCTTCGCGGCATCGCCCGCCTCGAACTCCACCAGCACGCCCACGGCCGGCGGGAGGTCGGCGGCACGCTTGTGCAGATAGGTCTCGACGTTGCCGCCGAAGTACTGCACCCGGCGCAGCTCCAGCTTCTCGCCGATCTTGGCCGACAACGCGGCGATGGCCTCCTCGACGGTGGCCCCGTCGGAGGTCTTCGCGGCCTTGAGGGTGTCGACGTCGGCGGCCTTGGACGCCAGGGCCGCGCCCAGGATCTGGTTCGCCAGTTGCTGGAATTCGGCGTTCTTGGCGACGAAGTCGGTCTCGGAGTTGAGCTCGATCAGCGCGCCGTCCTTGGCGGCGACCAGTCCCTCGGCGGTCGCGCGCTCAGCGCGCTTGCCGACGTCCTTGGCGCCCTTGATCCGCAGAGCCTCGACGGCCTTGTCGAAGTCGCCATCGGTGTCGGCCAGTGCGTTCTTGCAGTCGAGCATGCCGGCGCCGGTGAGCTCACGCAGACGCTTGACGTCCGCTGCGGTGTAGTTGGCCATCAGCCCTCCTCGACGGCGACGGTGGCGGACTCGGTCGCGACCGGTCCCGGCTCACCGGGAGCGGACTCGATGGCCGCGCTGGCGAGCAGTTCCTGCTCCCACTCGGCCAGCGGCTCGGCCGCGGCCCCGGCGTCGGTCTTGTCGCCGGCACCGCCTCGGGCCTGCAGGCCCTCGGCGACCGCAGAGGCGACGACCTTGGTCAGCAGCGCCGCCGAGCGGATCGCGTCGTCGTTGCCGGGGATCGGATAGTCGACGAGGTCAGGATCGCAGTTGGTGTCGAGGATCGCGATGATCGGGATGTTGAGCTTGCGGGCCTCGGCGACGGCGAGGTGCTCCTTGTTGGTGTCGACGACCCACACGGCCGAGGGCACCTTGCTCATGTCCCGGATACCGCCGAGGCTGCGCTCGAGCTTGTTCTTCTCACGGGTCAGCATCAGGATCTCTTTTTTGGTACGACCCTCGAAACCGCCGGTCTGCTCCATGGCCTCGAGTTCCTTGAGGCGCTGCAGGCGCTTGTGCACGGTGGAGAAGTTGGTCAGCATGCCGCCGAGCCAGCGCTGGTTCACGAACGGCATACCGACGCGGGTGGCCTCTTCGGCGATGGACTCCTGGGCCTGCTTCTTGGTGCCGACGAACATGATCGAACCGCCGTGCGCGACCGTCTCCTTGACGAACTCGTAGGCCTTGTCGATGTAGGTCAGCGTCTGCTGCAGGTCGATGATGTAGATGCCATTGCGGTCGGTGAAGATGAACCGCTTCATCTTGGGATTCCACCGTCGGGTCTGATGCCCGAAGTGGGTGCCGCTGTCAAGCAGCTGTTTCATGGTCACGACAGCCATGTCGGCGACGTCCTTATTCATCGTCGGTTGTCGCCCGGCGTCGGGTGAAGCCGGGCCCTGGCGCCTGCGCCCATGCCGACCCGTCACAACAGCGGCGGGACCAACCGGCATGCGCGGCACTATCGCCCGGAAAAATCACCGGTGACGACTCTGCACACAAGCGCGCGAAGTCAACCCGCGCGAGCGGGCTGCGCTGGGAAGTTTACACACAGACCAGCACAGATCCCCAATCGTCCCGGCTCGCCCGGGAGGTGACTGCACGTCGTCTCCCATTGCCGCTGAACTGCGATGATGCGCTCGGCGATCGCGGTTGTCCTGACACTGGCGCTCGCCCCGATGGCCGGGGCGGGCGGTGAGCGGCTGCAGTGGCCGCTGCGGCCCGGCACACCGGCGATCACCAGGGGTTATGACGCGCCCGCCCCGAACTGGCTGCCTGGGCACCGCGGCGTGGACCTGGCCGGCTCGCCCGGCCAGCCGGTCTACGCGGCGGGCCGCGGCACGGTCGTCTATGCCGGAATGCTGGCCGGACGCCCGGTGGTGTCGATCGCCCATCCCGGCGGACTGCGCACCAGCTATGAGCCGGTCGAGGCCGGGCCGGGGTACGGCGTGAGCGCGGGCGCGCTGGTGGACGCCTCGACACCGCTGGGGCGCTTGCGTGCCGGACATCCGGGCTGCCCGGCGACGGCCTGTCTGCACTGGGGCGCGATGTGGGGTCCGGCCACCCGCGCGGAGTACGTCGACCCGGTCGGACTGCTGGCGGAGACTCGCGTGCGGCTCAAACCGACGGGCGGCTGAACCGGCCCGGGCGTCAGGCCCGCGGATGCGCCTGGTCGTGCACCGCGCGCAGCCGAGCGACGGTGACATGGGTGTATAGCTGCGTGGTGGCCAACGTCGAGTGACCCAATAGTTCCTGAACCACCCGCAGGTCCGCGCCGCCCTCGAGTAGGTGGGTGGCAGCGCTGTGGCGCAGGCCGTGCGGACCGATATCCGGGGCGCCGTCCACGGCGCCGACCGTCTGGTGCACGACCGTGCGCGCCTGGCGCGGGTCGAGCCGGCGTCCGCGCGGGCCGAGCAGCAGAGCCGGACCCGACTTCGCGGTCGCCAGCGCAGGACGGCCGTCGGCAAGCCAGGCCTCCAGCGCCGCCAGCGCCGGCCTCCCGAACGGCACGGTGCGCTGTTTGTTGCCCTTGCCGAGAACCCTGATCACCCGGTTGCCGGTATCGACGTCGTCGATGTCCATTCCGCACAGTTCGCTGACGCGGATTCCGGTGGCGTAGAGCATCTCCACGATCAACCTGTCCCGCAGGGCCAGTGGGTCGCCCTGCTCGGCGCCGAGATCGGCCGCCTCCATCGCGGCCTTGGCCTGGTCCTGGCGCAACACCGCCGGCAGCGTCCGCTGGGCCTTGGGAACCTGAAGGCGGGTGGCCGGATCGGCGTTGAGCAGCCCGCGCCGGGCCGCCCAGGCGGTGAAGGTCTTCACCGCCGAGGTTCGGCGGGCCAGGGTGGTGCGGGCGGCACCACTGGCGGCCTGTGCGGCGAGCCACGCGCGCAACAGTGGCAGGCTCAGCGCCTGCAGGCCCGTTCCCGGCGCGCGCTCGTCGATGAAGCCGAACAATGAGCGCAGGTCGGCGAGATAGGCCCGCCGGGTGTGCCCGGACCGGCCCCGCTCCAGCGCCAGGTACTCGGCGTAGTCATCGAGAACCGCGGTGTAGCCATCGGACCCGTCCACGTCATTACGGTCTCAGAGATCGCCGGACGCGGACCCCTCCGGCGGCGGCGTGTCGGCCGCCGGGGTTCAGGAGTCCTTTTTCCAGAACATCCACCGGCGCCGGGGCGCGGCCGCGGCGATCTCGCTGCTCGAGTGCTTACCGCCGCACCATTGAGCGGCCGGCACGCTGCGCCGCACCATCGCGACGTGGTTGCCACAACCGGCCCAGGTGGTCTTCCCGCAGACACGACATGTCGTCGCACGGCACATGCGCTCTCCCTTCCCGTCGTGATCGGCGATCCCGTCTCACATACCATACCCCCTATGGTATGACTGCTGGGAAGCGCGGCTCTGAAAGGGTTGGGAAACGATGAAAGCGGTGGCCTCACTGGGCGGCCTACTCAAACGGTTCTGGGTGTTGGCACTGGTCATAGTGACCCTTCTGGCGGCGGCCGCGGTCGTCGGCAGGCTACGGACGTTCTTCGACACCGATAAGCCCTACGTCGGCGCCGCACTCCCGGCCGATGACATCAAGCCGATCAACACCAAGCAGGTGACCTACGAGGTCATCGGGCCTGCCGATACGTCAGGCAGGGTCAGCTATCTCGACGTCAACGGCAAGACGATCGAGGCGGGCTTCACCTCGTTGCCATGGTCGGTGACGGTGAGCACCACCGACCCCGGAGTGCTGGCCAACGTGGTCGCCCAGGGCGATACCGCCGCACTGGGTTGCCGGATCCTGGTTGACGGAAAGCTCAAGGCCGAGGACTTCGCCGAGGGCCGCGATGCCCAGGCGTTCTGTCTGGATAAAGCCGCATGAGCAGCCTGGGGAGCGAGAAGCGGACAGGTCTCCCGCGAACTATTCGAACGCTTGCGGTTCCGATCATCCTCGTCTGGGTCGCCTTCACCGCGGCGACGAATCTGCTTGTACCCCAGGTGGAGAAGGTCGGCATGGCCAACGCCGTGTCGATGTCGCCGCAGGACGCACCCGCCGTGATCGCCGCCAAACGGATGGGCGAGAAATTTCAGGAGTCCTCCTCGGACAGCATCGCCATGGTGGTGCTCGTCGGCGAGGAACCACTGGGCGAGAGTGCGCGTGAGTACTACAGAACACTGATTGGCAAGTTCGAAGCCGACACCAAACACGTGGAGCATGTGCACGACTTCTGGGGCGACATGATCACCGCCGCCGGCGTGCAGAGCAGCGATGCCCGGGCTGCCTACGTCCAACTGAACCTCGCCGGAGACCAGGGCAGCACTGAGGGGAACCACTCGGTGGAGGCTGTTCGCGAAATCATCGGAGACACTCCGCCGCCGGCGGGCCTGCAGGCCTACGTGACCGGACCGGCGCCGCTGACCACCGACTCACTGGAGGCCAGCGACAGCGGGATGATCAAGATGACCGTCGTAACCATGATCGTCATCACGATCATGCTGAGCCTGGTCTACCGCTCGCTGAGCACGGTGCTGCTCATTCTGGCCATCGTCGGCATCGAGATGGGTGCTTCCCGGGGCGTGGTCGCGGTGATCGGCCATCTGGGCCTGATGGACTTCTCAACCTTCTCGGTCCCGCTGATGACGGCCCTGGCGATCGCGGCGGGCACCGACTACGCGATCTTCCTGCTCGGCCGATACCACGAGGCCCGGCAGAACGGCGAAGATCCGGAGTCGGCCTACTACACCGCGTTCCACGGAGTCGGCCACGTCATCCTCGGCTCGGGGCTGACCATCGCCGGAGCCATGTTGACCCTGCGGTTGACCCGACTGTCCTACTTCAATTCCCTGGCATACCCGTCGGCGATCGCACTTCTCGTCGTTGTCGCAGCCGCGATGACCGTCGCCCCGGCGATCCTGGTGGTGGCCAGTCGGCGCGGTCTGCTGGACCCCAAGCGGATGATGAGGACGAAGGGGTGGCGCAAAGTCGGCACCGCGACCGTCCGATGGCCCAAGCCGATCCTGGCCGCGGCGACGACCGTGGTGCTGCTCGGCATCCTCGCGATGGTCGGCTACAAGACCAGCTATGACGACCGGCGTTACATCCCCGCCGACGTTCCGGCCAACGTCGGCTACGCAGCGGCCGAAAAGCACTTCAGCACCGCCCGTCTCAATCCCGACATCATGACCGTCGAGACCGACCACGACATGCGCAACCCCACCGACATGATCGTTCTGGATCGCATAGCCAAGGCCCTTTTCCGAATCGAGGGCATCGCAATGGTGCAGAGCATCACCCGCCCATTGGGATCGCCGATCGCACACAGTTCGATCCCCTACCAGATCAGCATGTCAACGGTGCCGATAACCCAGAACCTTCAGTTCCTCAAACAGAGGGTCGGCGACATCAACGGTATGTCGGACGATCTCGGCGCGATGATCGCCTCGATGACGCAAATACGGGCACTGATGGTGCGGATGTCGGAGTCGATGAACACCACAACCGAATCGGCGAAGGGCATGGCAGGGGCAGGGCAGCGAAGTGTCGCGGATATGGACGCGATGAAGGTGACCCTTGATCAGATGCGGGATCGGATCGCGGATTTCGACGACGCGGTGCGGCCGATTCGGAATTACTTCTACTGGGAACCGCACTGCCTGAACATCACCGTCTGCGAGGGGATTCGCGCTGCCTTCGACGCCACCGACGGCGTTTCTCAGTTCAGCGATGACATGGCAGCCCTAAAAACGGATATGACCGCGATGATCGGCGGGATGGACCAGATGGTGGGCGGCATGGGCGATATGAACGCTTTGTTCCCCCAGACGGTGGCGGAGTTCGGGCCGCTGATCGGCACGGCGACGATGATGCAGCAGACCCTGCAGACCATCCACAGCACGTTCGACGGGATGATCGAGCAGATGCAGGCGATGACCGATACGGCCACTGCGATGGGTGAGGCGTTCGACGCCTCCAAGAGCGACGACTATTTCTATCTACCGCCAGAGGTCTTCGGTAATCCCGACTTTCAGAAGGGGCTCAAATTGTTCCTGTCGCCGGACGGGAAGGCGGCGCGACTGATCATCACCCATGACGTGAATCCCGCCTCGGAGGAGGGTATTTCGGTTGTGGACGACCAGCTCACAGCCGCACATGAGGCAGTGAAAGGCACCTCACTGGCCGGTGCCGACATATACCTGACAGGAACAGCGGCCACCTATCGCGATATCGCGTCGGGCGCCAAGTACGACACCATGATCGCCGCCTTTGCCGCGCTGACGCTGATATTCATCGTGATGCTGATCATCACTCGCGCTCTGATCGCATCACTGGTGATCGTTGGCACGGTCGTGATCTCACTCGGCGCTGCGTTCGGCCTCTCGGTGCTGATCTTCGAACGCATCTTCGGGGTGGAACTCAACTGGATCGTGCTGGCGTTCGCGGTGATCATCCTGATGGCCGTCGGCAGTGACTACAACCTGTTACTGGTCTCACGGTTCAAGGAGGAGATCGGGGCCGGTATCAATACCGGGATCATCCGGTCAATGGGAAGCACCGGAACCGTGGTGACGGCTGCCGGACTCGTGTTCGCCTTCACGATGGGCGCGATGATCTCCGGGGATCTGCTGAACGTCGGCCAGGGCGGCATGACCATCGGGATCGGACTGCTGCTCGATACGTTGATCGTTCGCTCGCTGATGACCCCGTCCATCGCGGCCATCCTCGGTCCGTGGTTCTGGTGGCCCTTGAAGGTGCGTTCACGTCCGTCCTACTCCGAGCGCATGAACCACGTGACGAGGCGCAACGGGGTGTTCGAGGACATCTTCAACCCTGAGCCGCACCGGGGTGACGACGGCGACGGCGCACCAGAGGGCGAGTTGGCGCCCTCCGGCGCACGGTGATGCCGCGGGCCGGGAACTATCCCGGCCTGCGAGCCAGGCCCCAACGGCCGTCCTCGCTGCGGACCAGCCCGGCGATCTCCAGCATGGCCAGCGGGCCGAGGACGCTGATCGCGGGTAACCCTGACGCGATCGCGACTTGATCGGGTGTCCGAAGCCCACGGCCGGGCAGTGCCTCGTACACCTGGCGCTCGGTCTCGGTGAGGCCGTCGAGGACGTCGCCGGGGCGTGGGAGTTCTTCGGCGAGTTCTCCTGCACGCCCAACGATCTCGACGACCTCCTCGGCCCGGGTGACCAACTCGGCGCCGGCCCGCACCAGAACGTGACAGCCCACCGACGCCGCCGAGGTCACCGGACCCGGAACGGCGCACACCACACGTCCCAGGGCCCGCGCCCAGGCGGCTGTGCTCGCCGCGCCACTGCGGACACCGGCCTCGACGACCACCGTGGCGCGCGCGAGTGCGGCGACAATCCGGTTGCGGGTGAGGAACCGGTGCCGCGCCGGTCGGACCCCGGGCGGGTACTCGCTGACCAGCAGCCCCTGTTGGGCGATGCGGTGCAGTAGCGCGGAGTGACCGGCCGGGTAGAGGATGTCGACTCCGCCGGCCAGCACCGCGACCGTCGTCCCCTCGGCAGCCAGTGCGGCGCGGTGCGCAGATCCGTCGATCCCGTAGGCACCTCCGGACACCACCGCGACCTCACGCTCGACCAGCCCGGCGGACAGTTCGGCGGCGACATGTTCGCCGTAGGCGGTGCAGGACCGGGTGCCCACCAGAGCAGCCGAGCGGTCGGCGATGTCATCGAGACGCGGCGAGCCGATGACCCATAGCGCCAGCGGTGGGCGGCCCTGAGCCTTGTCGCGCAGCGGTGCGCCGCCGAAGGCGGCGAACGCCAGGACCGGCCACTCCTCGTCATCAGGGGTGACCAGCCTGCCGCCGCGCCGATCCAGCAGATCGAGGTCATCTGCGGCGCAATCCATCTCGCGACGGGATTCGGTTCGACGGAGAAGGTCGGCGCCCACCTGGGCCCTGCGGATCCGATCGGCGGCCTCCTCGACGCCGATCGCATCGACGAGGTCAGCCAGTTCGGCACACGGTGGCTCGGCGACCCGCGACAGGTACGCCCACGCGCGCCGGCGCCCGTCGTCCGTCATGGTTTGAGCTCCGCCTGCCGGAAGCTCAGCGCCAGTGACACATCCTCGGTTGCCGGCGAAGATCGGCCCGCGAGATCGGCCACGGTCCAGGCGACCCGCAGTGCCCGATCAGCACCGCGGATGCTGACCAGCCCCCGGTCCAGGGCGCGTTTCAGCGGTGCCATCACGGCTGCGTCGAGGCGGAAGTGGCGGCGCAGGACCGCCCCGGTGACCTCCGCGTTGGTGGTGAAGCCGTACGGGCGCCAGCGTTCGGCGGCCGCCGCCCGTGCTGCGGCGACCCGGGCGCGGACCGCCGCGCTGGACTCGGCGACCTCCGGGGCGAACGCCCCGGCCCGCGCCGCATGCATCTGCACCCGCAGATCTACCCGGTCCAGCAGTGGACCGGACAGCTTCCCGAGATACCGGCGGCGCTGCAGCGACGAGCAGATGCAGTCCACCTCGCGGGCCGGCGCGCACGGGCATGGATTGGCCGCGGCGATCAGTTGGAACCGCGCGGGATACCTGGCCACCCCGTCGCGGCGCGCGATGCGGATCTCGCCGTCCTCCAAAGGTGTGCGCAGCGCCTCGATGGCGCTGGGCCGCAACTCGGGGCACTCGTCGAGGAAGAGCACCCCGCGGTGAGCCGTGCTGACAGCGCCCGGCCTGGCGAGGCCCGAACCTCCGCCGACGAGGGAGGCCACGCTCGAGGAGTGGTGCGGGGCGACGAACGGTGGCCGGGTGATCAGGGGTGTGCGCGCCGAGAGCAGGCCGGCCACCGAGTGGATGGCGGTGACCTCCAGCGCCTCGCCGTCGGTGAGATCCGGGAGCAGTCCCGGAAGCCGTTGTGCCAGCATCGTTTTGCCGACTCCGGGTGGTCCGGTGAGCATCAGGTGATGCGCCCCCGCCGCGGCCACCTCGACCGCGAACCGTGCCTGGGCCTGTCCGATGACGTCGGCGAGATCGGCGCCGGGTTCTGAGGCCCGGGCGGGATTCTCCAGTCGGCCGTCGAGTCCCTTTCCGCTGTCGAGCCAGTGCTGCACCTGGCGCAGGTTGCGGACTCCGAACACGTCGATCCCGTCGACCAAACTTGCTTCGGCGAGATTTCCGTTGGGAACCACGACGGCGGACCAGCCCTCGCGTTTGGCGGCGAGAACCGCGGGCAGCACCCCACGCACCGGTCGGATCCGCCCGTCGAGGGCGAGTTCGCCGAGCAGCACCGTCCTATCGAGCCGATGCCAGGGCTGCGTACGGCCGGCCAGGAGCACGGCCGTCGCCAGCGCCACGTCGTACATCGAGCCGGCCTTGGGCAGCGAGGCCGGGGACAGCGCCACGGTGAGCCGCGACATCGGCCACGTGTTACCGCAGTTGGTGACAGCAGCGCGAACCCGGTCACGGGACTCCTGCACTGCGGCGTCCGGCAGCCCGACGAGGTGGAACCCCGGCAGTCCCGGGGTGATGTCGGCCTCGATCTCGACGATGTCGCCGTCCAGTCCCCGTACCGCCACGGAGAACGCACGTCCCAGCGTCATCAGCCGACACCCCGCAGATGAAGCACGCTCGGGGCACCCCCGCCGTCCATCCGGACACCCAGCACATCGATGCGGACCTGTTCCCACCGGGCGTCCTGCCCGGCCAGCCAGAGACCGGCCAGCCGGCGAATGCGGCGGACCTTGCGCGGGGTGACAGCCTGCTCGACACCGCCGAAACCGTCGCCGGTGCGGGTCTTGACTTCGACGAAGACCACCGTGCGGCCGTCCTCGGCGATGATGTCCAGCTCCCCGTACCGGCAGCGCCAGTTGCGCGCCAGGATGGAGAACCCGAGATCCTGCAGGTGATCGGTGGCGATCTGTTCGCCGAGCGCGCCGAGCTGCTGGCGGCTGAAGGTCGTCATGCCGACAGACTGGACCGCGGAACCGACCGGACGAGCGAGAGCCGGCCGGAATTCCCCGGTTATCCCCAGTGGCTCACCGGTGCACAACTACTCCGGCAGACGCAGTTCGGGCTTCTCCACCTCTTCGATGTTGACGTCCTTGAAGGTGATCACCCGGACCTGCTTGACGAAGCGGGCCGGCCGGTACATGTCCCACACCCAGGCGTCGGCCAGCCGAAGTTCGAAGTACACCTCGCCGTCGCTGTTACGCGGCACCAGTTCGACGCTGTTGGCCAGGTAGAACCGGCGTTCGGTTTCCACCACGTAGCTGAACTGCCCGACGATGTCCTTGTACTCGCGGTACAGCGAGAGTTCCATCTCGGTTTCGTACTTCTCGAGATCCTCGGCACTCATCGGCTCAGGGGTCCTTCTGTCGGGGGCCGTTCCGTCGGCGTGCTGTCATCTTCTCGCACCGCGAATTCGGCGACCAGTTCGGTGCCCCCGGCGCGGGCCACCCGGCGGACGTTGATGAAGGACTGACGGTGCTGGCTGCACGGCCCCAACTGGGCCAGAGCGGCTCCGTGAGCGGGTGTGCTGTAGCCCTTGTGCTCGGCGAACCCGTAGCCGGGGAATTCCGCGTCCATGGCGACCATCAGGCGATCGCGGCTGACCTTGGCCAGCACACTGGCGGCGGCGATACAGGCGGCCGCGGCGTCCCCGCCGACCACCGGCAGCGACGGAGCCGGCAGGCCGGGCACCCGGAACCCATCGGACAGCACATATCCCGGGCGGGTGGACAGCCCGGCGACCGCGCGGCGCATGCCCTCGATGTTGGCCGCGTGTACGCCGCGGCGATCCACCTCCACCGACGGGATGTACACCACGTGGTAGGCCAGGGCGTAGCGGCGGATCAGCGGGTAGAGCTGCTCGCGTGCCTTGGCGGTGAGCTTCTTGGAATCGTCGAGCGCGGCCAGGCTGTCCATCCGGTTGGGACCGAGCACGCATGCCGCGACCACCAGCGGCCCGGCGCATGCGCCGCGGCCGACCTCGTCCACTCCGGCGACCGGCCCCAGGCCGCTGCGGTAGAGCGCCGACTCCAGCGTCCGCAGTCCCGATGAGCGCCGGATCACGGTGCGGGGCGGCCACGTCGCCGTGTCGCTTTTCCTGGCGGGCATGTCAGCCCTGCTGCGGCTCGACCTGGGGGTCGAACGAGGACACACCGCCCCAGCGCGAGGGCGGCCAGGCGATGAACCGGGCCTTGCCGATCACGTTGTCGATGGGGACCGTGCCGGTCTCCGGATCCCCGGTGCACAGCACGCCCTTCTTGGCGTCGGCTGGCTTACTGGTGCAGTGCGCGCGCGAGTCGGCCGAATGGGTGCGGTTGTCCCCCATCACCCACACCTTGTCCTTGGGCACCGTGACGGGTCCGAACTCGTTGCCCAGGCACGGGTAGACGGCGGGGTCGGCCATCATCGTCGCGGGGTTGAGATAGGGCTCGGTGAGCTTCTTGCCGTCCACCGTCAGGCCAGTGTCGGCGCGGCACTGCACGGTCTGGCCGCCGATCGCGATGATCCGCTTGACCAGATCGTTCTCGTCTGGCGGCACGAATCCGATGAACGACAGCGCGTTCTGCACCCACCGCAGAGCGGTGTTGTCCGACCGGATCGACTTATAGCCGACGTTCCAGTTCGGCGGGCCCTTGAAGACGATGACGTCGCCGGGTTCCGGATCGCTGAACCGGTAGGTGAGTTTGTCGACCATGATCCGGTCGCCCACGCAGCCCTTACAGCCGTTCAGGGTGGGCTGCATCGACTCCGACGGGATCAGGTACGGGCGTGCCACGAAGGTCAGCATCACGTAGTAGATGAAGACGGCGATCGCGACCAGGATGGCGCCCTCGCGCAGGGCCGAGCGCTTGGTGCCGCTCTTCTCCGGCTGGTCCGTCACATCCGTGCCGGCCTCGTCGTCCTTCGCTGGCGTCACGAGATCAGACTAGCCAGGCCGCCGGGGCCCGGAGCCGTCCCCGACCGAATGTCGAAGCTCAGCGCTTCTCCCGACCGAATGTCGAAGCTCAGCGCTTCTCCCGACCGAATGTCGAAGCTCAGCGCTTCTCCCGACCGAATGTCGAAGCTCAGCGCTTCTCCTTGATCTTGGCCTTCTTGCCGCGCAGCTCGCGCAGGTAGTACAGCTTGGCCCGCCGGACGTCGCCGCGGGTCACGACCTCGATGTGGTCGATGTTGGGCGAATGCACCGGGAAGGTGCGCTCCACTCCCACGCCGTAGCTCTCCTTGCGGACGGTGAAGGTCTCCCGGATCCCGCCACCCGAGCGGCGCAGCACGACACCCTTGAACACCTGGATGCGCTGCTTGTTGCCCTCGATGACCTTTACGTGGACGTTCACGGTGTCACCGGGGTGAAATACCGGGATGTCGTCGCGCAGCGACGCCTGGTCGACGAAGTCCAGCGTGTTCATCTGAAGGACACTTCCTCGCGGTCGAGCTTCGGGGCCGATGCCCTGGTCAGGGCGTCTGACATCGCCGAGCTGGTGGTCAGATGCAGGTCGCAGCAGGCGGAAGGAACCTCACCCGCGCGGGCAACCGCCTTATTGTGCCAGACCGGGCTCACCCGGCGAAATCGCGCCGCCGCCGGCGGGTGCCAAGCACCTCACACCAACCCCACCGGCGTGGCGTCCCGCGAGATTGTGTGCGGCCGGTAACCAGCGGATACCCTGACGGCCAGTAATCGAACACGTTGACCAGCAGGTGAGGAGGGGCGGATGCGACGTCGCACGCCGATGCTCCTCACCGGTGCGGTCACCGCCTTCTCGGTCCTGCTCGTCGGTGCGTCCTCGACCCAGCTCACCGTTGATCCGGCCGACCGGGCGGACCATCATGTGACCCTGCTCGCCTCCGGTCCCGGCGGTGCGCCGCGGGCTCCGATCGCCCCGCGCGAACCGTTCAATCTCGACATGCTCGCGCAGCAGGCGACGGCCAAAGCCCAGCGCAACGGCGCCGACATCAGCATCGCCGTTCTCGACCGCCAGAGCGGCCAGCTGGTCACCAAGGGAGACGGGTCGGCGTTCCCGATCGCCTCGGTGGCCAAGCTGTTCATCGCCGATGATCTCCTGCTGCAAGTGGCGGAGGGCAAAGTCACCCTCACCCCCCAGGACCGCCTATCGCTGGACACCATGCTGCGCGCCTCCGACGACTTCGCCGCCAACGAGTTCTGGGAGCGCGGCGGCCGCAATGCCGTCATCGCCCGGATCACCGCACGCTACGGACTGCGCAACACCAGCGCGCCCTGGGACGGCAACTGGTGGACCACCATGAGCTCCACCACCGACCTGGTGCGCTACTACCGGAAGCTGTTGGACGGCAGCGGCGGCCTGCCTGCCGAGCAGGCAGAGGTGATCATGGCCGACCTCTCTGCGTCCGCCCCTGTCGGCGTCGACGGCTATCCGCAGCGCTTCGGGATCCCCGACGGGCTCTACGCGGAGCCGGTCGCGGTGAAGCAGGGCTGGATGTGCTGCTGGGACGGCCCCAATCAGGTCCACATGTCCACCGGCGTGGCCGGCGCCGACCGCCGCTACGTGATCGCAGTCGCCTCGATGCAGCCCGTCGACGAGGCCACCGCGCGCAACACGCTGACCGACGCGGTCAAGACCATGTTCCCCGGCGGCCGGATCTAACCGTCGACCTCCCCGAGTAGATCGGGTCGGCGCGCCCGGGTGCGTTGCACCGATTGCTCACGGCGCCAGGCCGCCACCCGTGCGTGATCACCGGACAGCAGGACCTCCGGCACCGCCAGCCCACGCCACACCGGCGGGCGGGTGTAACTCGGCCCCTCGAGTAGGTTGCCCCGGGAGTGTGAATCATCCAACGGCGACAACGGATTTCCCATCACATCCGGCAACAGGCGAACCACAGCCTCGATCATCACCAGCGCGGCCGCCTCGCCACCGGCAAGCACATAGTCGCCGATGGAGACCTCTTCCACACGCATCCGGGTGGCAGCGTCATCGACGACGCGTTGGTCGATGCCCTCGTAACGACCGCAGGCGAACACCAGATGCAGCTCTCCAGTCCAGTTTTCGGCATGCCGTTGGGTGAACAGCTGCCCCGCCGGAGTGGGCGCCACCAACAACGTGTCGGCGGTGCAGATCTCGTCGAGCGCCTCACCCCACACCGGGGCCTTCATCACCATTCCCGGACCACCGCCGTAGGGCGCGTCGTCGACCGAGTGATGCACATCGTGGGTCCACCGCCGCAGATCGTGGACTGCGAAGTCGACGATGCCGGCCTCGATCGCCCTGCCCGGCAACGATTGTCGGACCGGATCGAGGTATTCCGGGAAGATCGTGACGACGTCGATGCGCACGTCAGGACTCCATCTCTAGCAGGCCCTCGGGCGGGTCCACCTCGATGACGCCCTCGCTCAGTGACACAGTCGGCACGATCTCGCGGACGAAGGGAACCAGCACCTCGTCGCCGGACTCGGCTCGTATCGACAGCAGTTCGCCACCGGGGGTGTGCAGCACCTCCGCGACGGTTCCGATGTGGCTGCCGCCGACGGTCCGCACAGCAAGACCCTCAAGCTGGTGATCGTAGAACTCGTCGGGGTCATCGATGGGCGGCAGGTCGGCGGAGTCGACGACGAACAGCCCACCGCGCAGTGCGTCGGCGGCGTCGCGATGGGAGATGCCGGCGAGCCTTACGAGCAGCCGTCCACCGTGCGGACGAACCGATTCGATGACGACCTCGCGATCGGCGGTGCCGCGGGACTCTCTCAACCGCAGACGTTCGCCGGCCACGAACCGCGCGTCGGGATCGTCGGTGCGCACATCGACGACCAGTTCCCCTGTGACGCCGTGCGCCTTGGCGATCCGTCCGACCACCAGTTCCATCGGAGCCGGCCGATTACTGGTCGGTGTCCACCACGTCGACGCGGATGCCGCGCCCGCCGATCCCGGCGACCAGGGTGCGCAGTGCGGTGGCGGTACGCCCGCCGCGGCCGATCACCTTCCCGAGGTCGTCGGGGTGCACATGCACCTCCACGGTGCGGCCGCGCCGGTTGGTGACCATGTCGACGCGGACATCATCGGGGTTGTCGACGATCCCGCGGACCAGGTGCTCCACGGCGTCGACGACGGCGGAGCTCATTCTTGCGCTGACTCGGCGGCCGGCTCGGCGTCGGCGGCCGGCTCGGCAGCAGGAGCCTCCTCGGCGGCGGCTTCGGCGGCGGGCTGCTCAGCGGCTGCGGTCTCCTCGACAGCGCCGTCGGCAGCGGCCTTCTCGGTCTCCTCGGCCTTCTCGGCCTTCTTGGCGGGCGCCTTCTTCTTCTTCAGCGTGGTGGCCTCACCGGTGGGCGCGCCGTCCGCCGCCGCGAGGGCCGCGTTGAACAGATCGAGCTTGCTGGGCTTGGGCTCCTTGACCTTCAGGGTGCCCTCGGTGCCCGGCAGACCCTTGAACTTCTGCCAGTCGCCGGTGATCTTGAGCAGTTTGAGAACGGGTTCGGTGGGCTGGGCCCCTACCGACAGCCAGTACTGCGCGCGCTCGGAGTCGATCTCGATCAGGCTCGGCTCTTCCTTGGGGTGGTAGCGACCGATGACCTCGATGCTGCGGCCATCCCGGCGGGTGCGCGCATCGGCGACGGCGATTCGGTACTGGGGATTGCGGATCTTGCCAAGCCGGGTGAGCTTGATCTTGACAGCCATGAACTACTCCTGAACTCGCACGCTGCAATTCAGCGATCACCGGCGGGATGCCGGAACCCGGTTTTGCCTCGCGTGGCCAGTCGCCGATTCTGCCAGATCAGGCCCGGCAGGCGTTAATCGCGCCCCGCCCCCGGCGAGCGTGCGGATTCCCCCACGACACACCGAACCCAGGTTGGATTTCGCACACTCGCGGGCCCCTCCGGGCCGGCTAGAGCATCTTGTCCATGCACTTGGTCTCCACCCGACGCGTCATCCGCCACCCCTGCGGGGTCCGGACGAACTCGTCGTCGTACCACAGCGCGCAGAACAGGATCTGGCCGTCATCGCTGAGTTTCATCGGGTTGAAGCACATTGTCCGTCCCGCGGCGGTGTCCCCGGACAGCCGGATGTCGAAGTTGCCGACCAGGTGGTAGTACGCCGGGAAGTTCGGCAGCACTTCGGCCAGCCACGCCTTGACCTCGGGGAACCGCCCGTCGACGCCCCCCATCGCCCGGTAATCGATATAGGCGTCCGGGGTGAAGATACGGTCCAGGTCATCGAAGCGCCGCTGGTCGATCGCGGTGGCGTAGTCCACCACGAGTTGCTGTATCTGCATCCGGTCGGAGATCTCGGCGAGGCTGAGCATCCCTACAGGTTAGGGTCATCGACCATGGGCAGGCTCTTGGCCGTTCTGGCCGCACCCCTGGTTCTCATCGGCGGCATGATCACCGGCGCACCGGCCGGTGCCGAGCCGGGGATCCAGCCGGTGGGGTCGGTGGAGATCCCGGAGGGGCCGTCGCCGTCCTGGATCGTCGCCGACCTCGACACCGGCACAGTCCTGGCCGGCCGCGACATGTACGAGGCCCATCCGCCGGCCAGCACCATCAAGGTTCTGCTGGCGCTGACCGTGCTCGACGAGGTGGACCTCAATTCGACCGTGGTAGCCACCCCGGCGGCCGCCGACACCGAGTGCAACTGCGCCGGCCTGCGCGCCGGCAGCGCCTACACCGCCCGGCAGTTGCTGGAGGCCACCCTGCTGGTCTCCGGCAACGACGCCGCCAATGCGCTGGCCGACATGCTCGGCGGACACGACATCGCCGTGGACAAGATGAACGCCAAGGCCTTCGCGGTCGGCGCCGCCAACACCCACGCCACCAGCCCGTCGGGCCTCGACGGTCCCGGCGGGCCCGGGTGGACCACCCCGCACGATCTGGCCGCGATCTTCCGCGCCGCGCTCGCCAACCCCGTCTTCGCCCAGATGACCGCCGCGCCGACGGCGGTGTTCCCGTCCGACACCGGAGAGCGGGTGCTGGTCAACCAGGACGAGTTGCTGGTGCGCTACCCGGGCGCGATCGGCGGTAAGACCGGGTTCACCAACGCCGCGCGCAAGACCTTCGTCGGTGCCGCCGACCGCAACGGCCGCCGCCTCGTCATCGCGATGATGTACGGCCTGGTGCGCGAGGGCGGCCCGACGTATTGGGATCAGGCCGCCATGCTCCTGGACTGGGGCTTCGCGCAGAACCCAACGGCCGGTATCGCGACGCTGCAGTCCTAGCGGTTGGGGGCCGATTGACGGCGGGCGCCATTCCGCGACCAATCGGAGACCGCGCCGAATCCCAACCGCCGTATTGCGCCGATAGCGTCGAAGTTCATGTGGTTACGCCGCGCGGCACTGTTCGTGGTGCTCAGCCTGGTCGCCATGACGGCCCCGCCGGTCGCCGTTGCCGAACCCAGCCCCCAGCCCGTCGCCATTGCCCCGCCGGAGGGTCCGGCGCAGGCATGGCTGGTCGCCGACATGATCAGCGGACGGATCCTGGCCGCGCGGGACCCTTACGGCCGTTACGCACCGGCCAGCACCATCAAGACACTGCTGGCGATGGTGGTGCTCGATCAGCTGCATCCCAACGCCGCCGCGCGTGCCACCGCCGCCCACACCGAGGTCGAATGCTCCTGTGCCGGATTGGTGGCGGGCCAGGTGTACACCACCCGCCAGCTGCTCGACGGGCTGCTGCTGGTGTCGGGCAATGACGCGGCGAACATGCTGGCCGACATGCTCGGCGGCTATCAGGTGGCTGTGCAGAAGATGAACCTCAAGGCGTATCAGGTAGGTGCGCGCACCACCCGCGCCGGCTCGCCCTCAGGCCTGGACGGACCGGGCTGGGAGTCGGTCACCACGCCACACGATCTCGCGGTGATCTACCGGGCGGCGCTGAACTACCCGTTGTTCGTCCAGACCGTCCATCAGCGCGCCGCGATGTTCCCTAACGGTTCGGGCGGCCTCAAACAAATCACCAATCAGGACCAGTTGCTGTCGAGCTATCCGGGCTTCATCGGCGGCAAGACCGGCTACACCAACCTGGCCCGGGAGACCTACGTGGGGATGGCCCAGCGCAACGGCAAGCGGCTGGTCGTTGTCCAGATGTACGGCGACGGCGACCTGTGGGGCCAGGCACGCGCGCTGTTCGACTGGGGCTTCACCCAGCCCTAGATACCCAGCCCTAGAAGACGCGACCGCGCAGGATCACCCGGTCCGGTCGCGACAGCACCGCTGCGCCGTTGCGCGGGTCCTCGGTGAAGCACACAAGGTCCGCCGGCGCTCCGTCGGCCAGCGCCGGCCGGCCCAGCCAGGCGCGCGCGTCCCAGCACGCCGCGCCGAGCGCGTCGGTGGGGCTCATGCCGACTCCCACGAGCGCCTCGACCTCGTGCGCGATCTGACCGTGCGGCATCAGCCCGCCCGCATCGGTGCCTGCATACACGGGCACCCCGGCCTCATGCGCCGCGGCGATCCGGCCTGCGCTGCGGGCATAGAGTTCGCGCATGTGCGTGGCGTAGACCGGGTATTTGCCTGCGGCAGCGGCGAAGTCGGGGAAATTCTCGATGTTGATCAGTGTCGGCACCAGCGCCGTACCGTGCTGCGCCATCATCGCCACGGTGTCCTCGGTCAGGCCGGTTCCGTGCTCGATGCAGTCGATGCCGGCTTTCACGAGTCCGGGTAGCGCATCCTCGCCGAAGACGTGGGCGGTAACCCGTGCACCCTCGGCGTGCGCGGCCGCGATGGCGGCGACGAGCACGTCATCGGACCACAGCGGCGCGAGATCGCCGACGGAACGGTCGATCCAGTCCCCTACGAGCTTGACCCAGCCGTCGCCGCGACGGGCCTGCTGCGCCACGGCATCGGGAAGTTGCCATTCGTCCTCGAGTTCCACCGCATAGCCCTGCATGTACCGCTTGGGCCGCGCCAGGTGCCGTCCCGCTCTGATGATCCTGGGCAGATCGTCGTGGTCGTCGAGGGCGCGGGTATCGGTGGGTGATCCGCAGTCGCGCACCAGCAGAGCGCCGGCGTCGCGGTCGGTCTCGGCCTGGCTGATCGCCTCAGAGAGTTCCACGGCGCCATGCGGCCCGAGTCCGACGTGGCAGTGCGCGTCGACCAGGCCGGGAATGATCCAGCCGCCGTCGAAGACCGTCTGCGCCCCGGCTGCCGGCTCACTGCGGAGCACCCCATCGGCGATCCACCAGTCGATGATCTCGCCGTCCGGAAGACCACGGCCGCGGACGTGAAAAACCTTCGGGCTCAAACTATTTGCCGGGGAACTTCAGCTTGGACAGGTCGAATCCCTCCAGGCCCGGCGGCAACTCGTTGAGACCCTCCGGCATCTTGGACAGATCGGGGAATCCGCCGGGCAGCGCACCGCCGAACAGCGGATTGGCAGTCTTCGGCGGGGTGGGACCCCGTCCCTTCTTGCCCTTCTTCTTGTTCTTGGCGCTGCGTTTCTGTGAGCGGCGGCCGAACGGCATCCCCATAGCACCGGCCATCTGCGACATCATCTTGCGGGCTTCGAAGAACCGGTCGACGAGTTGGTTTACCTCCGAGACGTTCACGCCGGAACCGTTGGCGATACGCAGCCGCCGCGACGCGTTGATGATCTTGGGATCGGCGCGTTCGGCGGGCGTCATCCCGCGGATGATCGCCTGTAACCGGTCGAGGTGAGAGTCGTCGACTGCGGACAGCGCATCCTTCATCCCCGCCGCACCGGGCAGCATCCCGAGGAGATTGCCGATCGGGCCCATCTTGCGGATGGCGAGCATCTGTTCGAGGAAGTCCTCGAGGGTGAGCTCGCCGGAACCGATCTTGGCGGCGGTCTCCTCAGCCTTCTGTGCGTCGAAGACCTGCTCGGCCTGCTCGATGAGAGACAGCACGTCGCCCATGCCGAGGATGCGGCCGGCCATCCGGTCGGGATGGAAGACGTCGAAGTCGTCGAGCTTCTCTCCGGTGGACGCGAACAGGATCGGCACGCCGGTGACCTCGCGCACCGACAGCGCCGCGCCGCCGCGGGCGTCGCCGTCGAGTTTTGTTAGCACCACACCGGTGAACCCGACGCCAGCGCCGAACGCCTCGGCGGTGGCCACCGCATCCT
>VEQU01000018.1 GCA_018883075.1 Mycobacterium sp. | reverse complement strand
CCTTGTAGATGCTCTTGGGATCCTCCTGCGCGGCCATCAGGTAGCCGGTCAGCGTGGCGGCCATGCCCTGCACGTCCTCCAGCGCCGTGTTGAGCAGTGCGCGCTCGGTCTTCAGCCGGCCGTTGCCCGATTCGTTCTTGACGAACTCCTCGATCTGGCCCGCCACGTGCGCCAGCGCCTGGCCCTTGTCCCGGATGATCTTCCGGAAGAAGAAGTCCTGCGCCTGGATGGCGGTGGTGCCCTCGTAGAGCGAGTCGATCTTGGCGTCGCGGATGTACTGCTCCACCGGGTAGTCCTGCAGGAAGCCCGAGCCGCCGAAGGTCTGCAGGCTCTCGGTGAGCTTGGCGTACGCCTGCTCCGAGCCGACGCCCTTGACGATCGGCAGCATCAGGTCGTTGACCCGCATCGCCAGATCGGCATCGACGTCGTGCAGCGCCTTGGCCACCGAGGTGTCCTGATAGGTGGCGGTGAACAGGTACAGCGCACGTAGACCCTCAGCGTAGGCCTTCTGGGTCATCAGGCTGCGGCGCACATCCGGGTGGTGCGTGATGGTGACCCGGGGCGCGGTCTTGTCGGTCATCTGGGTCAGGTCCGCGCCCTGCACGCGCTCCTTGGCGTACTCGAGAGCGTTGAGGTAACCGGTCGACAGGGTGGCAATCGCCTTGGTGCCCACCATCATCCGGGCCTGCTCGATCACGTCGAACATCTGCGCGATGCCCTCGTGCACCTCGCCGACGAGCCAGCCCTTGGCCGGGGTGCCGTGCTGGCCGAAAGTCAGCTCGCAGGTGGCCGACACCTTGAGCCCCATCTTGTGCTCGACTCCTGTGACGAAGACGCCGTTGCGCTCGCCCGGCTCGCCGGTCTCGACGTCGAACAGGTACTTCGGCACGATGAACAGCGACAGACCCTTGGTGCCCGGGCCGGCGCCCTCGGGTCGGGCCAGCACCAGATGCATGATGTTCTCGAACAGGTCATCGGAATCGGCCGAGGTGATGAATCGCTTCACACCGTCGATGTGCCAGGAGCCGTCGGGCTGCTGGGTGGCCTTGGTGCGCCCGGCGCCGACGTCGGAGCCGGCGTCCGGCTCGGTCAGCACCATGGTGGCGCCCCAGCCGCGCTCGGCGGCCAGCACGGCCCACTTCTTCTGCTCCTCGGTTCCGAGGTGGTGGACGATCTGGGCGAAACCGGCGCCGCCGCCGTACATCCACACCGCGGGGTTGGCGCCGAGCACGTGCTCGTGCAGCGCCCACAGCAGCGCCTTGGGGGCCGGGACGCCGCCGAGCTCCTCGCTCAGGGCGACTTTGTCCCAGCCGTTGTCGATGAACGCGCGCACCGACTTCTTGAAGTTCTCCGACAGCGTCACGGTGTGCTTTTCGGGATCGAAGACCGGCGGGTTGCGGTCGCCCTCGACGAAGGAATCGCCGATCGGGCCCTCGCACAGCCGGGCGAACTCCCCGAGCATCTCGATGGCGGTGTCCTTGTCAAGGTCGCCGAAGTCGCCGTTACCGAGTGCCTTGTCCACCTCGAGAACCTCGAAGAGGTTGAACACCTGATCACGGACGTTGCTCTTGTAGTGGCCCACGGTTCCTCCTCATGAGAACGCCACTTCGCGGTTGGGTACTCGCATGGAAGTTACCCACCAGTAACGTCCTAACTATACCGGTCGGTAACTTGAACGCAAACCCACTGTGACCCAGATCGCGCCGGCGCCGCTCAAACTCCGAGCACACCGGCAGCGGATGTGAAGATGAAGGCGATGGCACATCTGGAACCGTCTGCCCTGCGGGATGCTTTCAGCCACTTCCCCACCGGCGTGATCGCGATTGCGGGCGAGGTCGGCGGCGAGCGGCTGGGCATGGCCGCCAGCACCTTCGTGCCGGTCTCGCTCGACCCCCCGCTGGTGTCGTTCTGCGTGCAGAACACCTCGCAGACCTGGCCCAGGCTCGCGGCGTTGCCGACGCTGGGCATCAGCGTCCTCGGCGAAGGCCATCACGACGCGGTGCGCGCCCTGTCGGCCAAGACCGGCGATCGGTTCGCGGGCCTGCGCACCGAGTCATCCGGTACGGGCGCGGTGTTCGTGCACGGCACCTGCCTGTGGCTCGAGAGCGAAATCGCCCAGCAGGTCCCGGCCGGTGATCACACGATCGTGATCCTGCGCATCCGCGAGTTGACGGTGCACGACGAAGTGGCGCCGATCGTTTTTCATCGCAGCAGGTTCCGTCGGCTGGACGGGTAGGCCGTTTGACTGTGCGGATTTCCACGCCAGGTCGGCGTGGCGTGCCAAAAACCGCACTGTCGCGGGGCTGTGTCTACTTCGTTCGCCGGCTGGGCCAGTTGCTTGCGCTCACTTCGTTCGCCGGAAGAGCTTGTTGCCGAGCCACACCACCGGGTCGTACTTGCGGTCGGCGACGCGTTCCTTCATCGGGATGAGCGCGTTGTCGGTGATCTTGATGTGCTCGGGGCACACCTCCGTGCAGCACTTGGTGATGTTGCAGTAGCCGAGACCGTGCTCCTCCTGGGCCATGTCCTTGCGGTCCAGGGTGTCCAGCGGGTGCATGTCGAGTTCGGCGATGCGCATCAGGTAACGCGGCCCGGCGAACTCCTTCTTGTTCTCCTCGTGGTCGCGGACCACGTGGCAGACGTTCTGGCACAGGAAGCACTCGATGCACTTGCGGAACTCCTGGCTGCGCTCGATGTCGATCTGCGCCATCCGGTACTCGCCGGGCTGCAGTTCCTTCGGCGGTGCGAAGGCCGGGATCTCGCGGGCTTTTTCGTAGTTGAACGACACGTCGGTCACCAGGTCACGAATCACCGGGAAGGTGCGCAGTGGGGTGATGGTGACGGTCTCGGACTCGTCAAAGGTGGACATCCGCGTCATGCACATCAGCCGCGGGCGTCCGTTGACCTCGGCCGAACATGAACCGCACTTGCCGGCCTTGCAGTTCCACCGCACGGCCAGATCGGGCGCCTGCTCGGCCTGCAGGCGATGGATGATGTCGAGGACGACCTCGCCCTCGTTGACCTCGACCTCGAAGTCGTGCAGGTCACCGCCGTCGTCGTCGCCCCGCCACACCCGCAGCTTTGCCTGGTAGCTCATATCAGCCCTTCCGTCCCGGGTGCGCCGCGAGTTCCTCGTCGGTGAAGTACTTGCCGAGTTCCTCGATATCGAACAGTTCGAGCAGATCCTCCCGCATCGGCGGCTGCTCCTCGCGGACCGCCGAGACCTGCGGCATGATCGGGTCGCTGCCGTCGGTGCGGCACACCACCAGTGCGCGCCGCCAGTGGTTGTCCATCTGGGGGAAGTCGTCGCGGGTGTGACCGCCGCGGCTCTCGGTGCGCGTCAGTCCGGACCGGGCGATGCACTCGCTGACCAGCAGCATGTTGCGCATGTCCATCGCCAGGTGCCAGCCCGGGTTGAACTCGCGACGGCCGTCGGACTCGATGTTGCGGAAGCGGACCTTGAACTCCTCGATCCGCTCCAGTGCCTGCTGCATCTCCTCGCCGGTGCGGATGATGCCGACCAGATCGTTCATCGTCTGCTGCAGTTCGGCGTGCAGGGTGTAGGGATTCTCCGGCTTGGCCTTGCCCTGCGGTCCGTTGAACGGCGTCAGCGCGATCGCCGCCGCCTCCTCGATCGCCGACTCCGACACCGCCGGACGGTCCGACAGCGCCCGGACGTAGTCGGCGGCGCCGAGACCGGCGCGTCGGCCGAACACCAGCAGATCCGACAGGGAGTTTCCGCCGAGACGGTTGGAGCCGTGCATTCCGCCCGAGCACTCACCGGCCGCGAACAGACCGGCAGTGGCCGCCGCGCCGGTGTCCGGGTCGACCTCGATACCGCCCATCACGTAGTGACAGGTGGGACCGACCTCCATCGGATCCTTGGTGATGTCGACCTCCGCCAGTTCCAGGAACTGGTGATACATCGACGGCAGGCGCTTCTTGATGGTGTCGGCGGGCAGCCGCGAGGCGATGTCCAGGAACACCCCGCCGTGCGGGCTGCCGCGGCCGGCCTTGACCTCGCTGTTGATCGCACGGGCCACCTCGTCGCGGGGCAGCAGGTCGGGAGTGCGCCGGGCGTCACCGCCGGTTCCCTGCTGCTCGGCGAGCCACTGGTCGGCCTCGGCCACGGTTTCGGCGTACTGGCCTTTGAAGACGGGCGGGATGTAGTTGAACATGAACCGCTCGCCGTCGGAGTTCTTCAGCACGCCGCCGTCGCCGCGCACGCCCTCGGTGACCAGGATGCCCTTCACCGACGGCGGCCAGACCATGCCGGTGGGGTGGAACTGGACGAACTCCATGTTGATCAGGGCCGAACCTGCGCGCATCGCCAGCGCGTGCCCGTCTCCGGTGTACTCCCAGGAGTTCGACGACACCTTGAACGACTTGCCGATGCCGCCGGTGGCCAGCACTACCGCCGGCGCCTCGAAGACGATGAACTTGCCGGTCTCGCGCCAGTAGCCGAACGCGCCGGCGATCCGATCGCCGTCCTTGATCAGCTCGGTGATCGCGCACTCGTGGAAGATCTTGATCCGCGCCTCGTAGTCGCCGAGTTCGGCCTTGTCCTCCTGCTGCAGGGAGACGATCTTCTGCTGCAGGGTGCGGATGATCTCCAGGCCCGTGCGGTCACCGACGTGCGCCAGTCGCGGATAGGTGTGCCCGCCGAAGTTGCGCTGGCTGATCCGGCCGTCCTTGGTCCTGTCGAACAGGGCGCCGTAGGTCTCCAGCTCCCACACCCGTTCCGGGGACTCCTGGGCGTGCAGTTCGGCCATCCGCCAGTTGTTGAGGAATTTCCCGCCGCGCATGGTGTCGGCGAAATGCACCTTCCAGTTGTCCTTGGGGTTGGCGTTGCCCATCGCCGCCGCGCAGCCGCCCTCGGCCATCACGGTGTGTGCCTTGCCGAACAGTGACTTGCACACGACGGCGACCCGCAGGCCGCGTTGCCGCGCCTCGATGACCGCGCGCAACCCGGAGCCGCCGGCGCCGATCACGACAACGTCGAATGAATGCCGCTCCACCTCAGCCATGTCCAGAGCCATGTCCAGTCCTCACTTGTCTGCGGTTGTCAGCCAATGAATCTCAGGTCGGAGATCGTTCCACTCGCCACCAGCATGATGTAGAAGTCGGTGAGCATCAGGCTGCCCAGGGTGATCCAGGCGAACAGCTTGTGGTGCACGTTCAGCTTGCTGATGTGAGTCCACATCCAGTACCGGACCGGATGCTTGGAGAAGTGCTTGAGCCGCCCGCCCATCACGTGCCGGCAGGAGTGGCAGGAGATGGTGTAGGTCCACAGCAGGATGACGTTGACCCAGAGGATCACGTTGCCCAGGCCGAATCCGAACCCGGATGGCGAATGCATGGCCTGAATCGCGTCCCAGGTGTTGATCACGGAGATGATCGCGGCCGCGTAGAAGAAGTACCGATGCAGGTTCTGCATGATCAGCGGGAAGCGGGTCTCCCCGGTGTAGGTGGCGTGCGGTTCGGCGACCGCGCAGGCCGTCGGCGCCTGCCAGACCGAGCGGTAGTAGGCGCCGCGGTAGTAGTAGCAGGTCAGGCGGAACAGCAGCAGGAATGGCAGCGACAGCAGCGCGTAGGGCAGCAGCGACAGCAGGCCCGACGCGGGCAGGATCTGCGGCCAGAACTCGCTGGCCTCGCCGCACTTGACCGACAGGCACGGCGAATAGAACGGAGTCAGATAGTGGTACTCGGGTACGAAGAAGTGGTCGCGCTGGAACGCGCGCACGGTCGCGTAGATGATGAACGCGGCGAAGCCCAGGTTGCTCAGGATCGGTGACTTGAGCCAGTTGTCGGTGCGCAGAGTCCGCTGCGGGATCTGCGCCCTGCCCGGGGAGAAGACGCCGGTGGTTCGCCGGTCAGCGGTGGGTGCGCTCATGTGCCGTTTGGTCCCCTTCGCGAGTCAACTGACCGAAGGGTACCCAGGTCACAGGGCACAACGCCAAGCGGGTCAGCGTCTGAAGTGCCCCCCCACGCCCTCGTCATCGACGTCTCGCCACATCTCCCTGTCGTACGGGGTGTCGGGCACCTGCACCTTCTCCCCGGACGTCGTCACGACGTGTGTCGACAGTTCGAGTTCGCCGGCGTCCATTTCGAGAAGTTCCAGGTCATCAATGATTCTCTGGGTGTCGATGACGGCGCGGCGCATGGCGGGAGCGTCTGCGTACCGGTGCTGCAATGACGTCACGCACCGGCGCAGATTGCCGATGAGCTGGTGGAGTTCGGCCAGTTCGGCGGCTTTGGACATCGGACCTCCTTGACGAATCCCGGCGAGCCGACGTGTCGGGGATCACACCAATCTAGCCACATCCAGGGCGCCGTGCGGGGGGACTACCAGACATCCCCGTCGCGCCAGTCGCACACCAGCTCCGCCGCCGGGTCGAGGTCGACCGACACGGGCAGCACGAAGATCGAACCGTCGTCGTCCGGGGTCCGGATCATCCCGCCCGGCGCCAGCACCGACGTCGGGCCGCGCCAGTGCAGCCATCCGCGCGGCCGGTACAGCCGGGTGCCCGCCGCAGAGCCGCTCGACGCGCTCAGTGCCCCCATGACGAAGGCGCCGCGGATTACCTGCTCGAGCGCGTCCATCACAGCTGAACCCAACCCCTGGCCACGCCAATCCTCGCGCACCGCAACGGCTTCCACGTATCCGCACCGCAACGCCGACCCCCGGTGGATCAGCCGGCGCGCCACCACGGCGCCGTGGGCCACCAGGACACCCCGGTGCACGATCAGCGCATGCATGCCGCCGAGCGTGTGCTCCCAGTCCGACTCGCTGAAGTCTCCGCCGTAGGCGGACACCAGCAGGCCCTGCGCGTTGCGCAGGGTGTCGCTGTCCAGGTCGCTGGTGTGCACCAGCCGGGCCGTGTGGACGTCCATCCTCACCTCCATCGCAGCCGCACCGGCTGCCCCGGGCGCAACTGCGAGACCGCATCGGTGTCTGCGTCGACGACGACCCCGATCACCGGGTAGCCGCCGGTCACCGGATGGTCGGGGCCGAGGATCACGGGCTGGCCGCTGGGCGGAACCTGGATCGCGCCGCGCACCGCTCCCTCACTGGGCACCTCACGGCCGGGCTCTCGCCTGGTCAGCGGCGCACCGGTGAGCCTTATGCCCACCCGGTCGCTGCGCTCGGAGGTCGCCCACTGCGTGCGCACCAACGCCTGCGCGTCGGTGAACCAGTCATCGCGCGGCCCTCGGACCACCCGCAACGTCACGGGCCCGCCCGGCAGGGGACCGACCGGCGCCTGCTCGAGGACGGGGAACTGTGCGGACGCCTCGCCGACGGGTACGACGTCACCGGGGCGAAGTGGCGGCGGGCCCAGTCGGGCGAGCGTGTCATAGCTTCGCGACCCGAGCACCGGCTGCGCCGCCACGCCGCCGCGCACGCCGAGATAGGTGCGCAGACCCACGCGCGGCGCGTTCAGAACGATCACCTCGCCGCAGCGAACCCGGCGAACACCGTTGGGCCCGAAGGGTTGTCCGTCCGCCGACGGTGCCGCATCGGCGCCGGTGACGGCGATGTCCACGTCGCCTCCGATCACCCGCGCGGCGAACCCGCCCAGCGTCACCTCGATCGTGGCGCGGTCATCGGGGTTGGCCAGCAGCCGGTTCGCCAGCGTGTGGGATCGCCGGTCGGCCGCGCCGGAACCGCTCACCCCGCACTGCGTAAACCCGGGTCGGCCGAGGTCCTGCACGGTCGCCAGCGGACCGGGCTGCAGCACTTCCAGGGCCCTCACGCCGCACTCACCCGGAAGCGCACCCACATGCCGGGCGTCAGCAGCGCGGGTTGCGGCCGGTCGACGTCCCACAGCACCGCGTCGGTGTGGCCGATCAACTGCCAGCCGCCGGGCGATTCTCGCGGGTAGACACCGCTGAACTCCCCGGCCAGTGCCACCGATCCGGCCGGCACCCGGATGCGCGGTTCGGTGTGGCGGGGAACGCGCAGCCGAGGATCGCCGCCGATGAGATAGGCGAAACCCGGTGCGAAGCCGCTGAATCCGACGCGCCACGGCGTGCCGGTGTGCGCCTCGATGACCTCATCCACGCCGATGCCCAGATGCCCGGCCACGCACGAGATGTCTTCGCCGTCGTAGACGACGTCGATCACCACGTCGATCACCGCGGGTTGCTCCGGCCGGCGCCCGCCCGCGGCGGTGATGTCGATACCGGACAGCGCGGAGCGCAGGGCTGCGGTGGTCTTGGGATCACGCACGGTCACCAGCACGGTGCGTGCGGCCGGGATGATGTCGACGACACCGGGCGGGGTGTCGTCGCGCAGGCGCGCGGTCACGTCCAGCACCTCGTCGATGCCCGAGCACTCCAGCAGGAGCGCGCGGTCGCCGTAGTCGCGGATGGCCGGCCGCATCGGTGCGATCACACCAACGCTGTGTAGGTGGGTTCGCGGTGTTTGATGTAGGCGATCACCCGGTAAGTCACCGGCAGCAGTACCACCTCCACGGCCGTCTTGTAGAGCCAGCCCAGCGCGGCGTAGGTGGCGAAATCGCCGATACTGCTGATCCCGATCGCAGGCGCCGCGATAGCGCAGAACACCAGGGTGTCGCCCAGTTGGCCGGCGAAGGTGGATCCGACCAGCCGGGCCCACAGGTGCTTCTCCTTGGTGCGGGCCTTGATCTTGACCACGGTCCACGCGTTGATGGTCTGGCCGACGATGAAGCCCGCCAGACCGGCGACGATCAATTGGGTGTAGGCGCCGACGACGTTGGCGAAGTGTTCCTGGTTGGGATAGAAATCCGCGGCGGGCAGATAGACGGTGACCCAGAACGCGCATGCCGCAAGGGCGTTCATGGCGAAGCCGAGAAAAATCGCCCGCCGTGCCGGCCGGAATCCGTACACCTCGGCCAGGACGTCGCCGATCACGTAGGTGAGCGGGAACACGATGAATCCGCCGTCGGTGATGATCGGGCCGAACGCGACGCCCTTGGTGGCGGCGACATTGGAGATGATCACCAGTGCGGTGAAGACCGCGACGAGGATCGGGTAGTAGATGCTGCCGGCGCTGGCGAAACCCGGTGTGGGTTTGTCGCGGGTATCCAGGCCGGTCGTCACGGCATCAATCCAAGCATGCGGTCACCGCGCCGCCAGCCCTGATTCACCGAACTCCCCACCGTCAGGCCAGCACGAGGGAGACACCCAGGGTGATCATGACGGCGGCGATGACGACGTCGAGTACCCGCCAGGTGCCGGGTCTGGCGAACAACCCGGCGAGTCTTCGCGCGCCGAATCCGAGACCAAAGAACCAGACGAGACTCGCCGTCACCGCGCCCACCCCGAACAGCCAGCGCCCGTCGCCCTGCTCATTGGCCAGCGTGCCGAGCAGCACCACGGTGTCGAGGTAGACGTGCGGGTTGAGGAAGGTCAGCGCCAGGCAGGTGAGTAGTACCGGGGCCAGACGGGCCGGTCCCTCCTCGGCGGGGGTCATGGTGGAGGGGTGCAGGGCCCGGCGCGCGGCCAGAAGTCCGTAGCCGATCAGGAAGACGGCACCGCCGTAGCGGATCAGCGTGGTCAGTTGCGGGTGTGCCGTCACCAGCTCTCCCACGCCGGCGATCCCGGCGACGATCAGTGTCGCGTCCGCCGCGACGCATACCGCCACGACCGCCAGTACGTGCTCGTTGCGGATTCCCTGGCGCAACACGAAGGCGTTCTGTGCGCCGATCGCGACGATGAGGCTCAGCGCGGTGGCGAATCCGATCAGCGCGACGGGCACGTTGCGACGATCTCAACGGGGTCGCCGACCCGGATCGTGCCCGAGGAGATCAGCCGGCACACCGAGCCGGCCCGACCCCGCAACGCCGCCTCCGCCCCGGGGCCGATGCCGTCGTCGAGCAGGCGGCATGGGGCGGCCGCCCGGACGACCTCGACCTCGACCTCCCCGATCGACAGGCGCGTGCCCGGTTGCGTGGGGATCTCCCCGGCGTCGACGGTGATGTTGCGCCGGGTCGCACTGCAGGGAAACTCCTGGCCCAGTTCCTCGGCCGCGCGGTTCAGCGCCTCCTGGGACTGCACCGTGACGTGCCGGTGGCGGCTGCCGTGGTAGCGGTCACCGATCAGACCCTTGCCGGCTTCGCCGGACACGTCCGGAACCGACCGCATCGGCAACCGCCGGCCTGCAGCGATATGGATCGCCACCACCTTCACCCGGCGAAGTCTAGGGTGAGCGACGTGACGGAGAGCGGGCAGCGTCGGCAGGCCGTCCGCACCCGGTTCGGCCACCCGGTGGGTCTGGTCAACCTCTTCGGCGTCGAACTGTGGGAGCGGTTCTCGTTCTACGGGATGCTCACCATCCTGGGGTACTACCTGTACTACTCGGTCGCCGACGGCGGACTGGGTCTGCCCAAGACCACCGCCACCGGCATCGTGGGCGCCTACGGCGGACTCGTGTACCTGTCGACGGTGCTCGGTGGCTGGGTCGCCGATCGAGTTCTAGGGATGGAACGCACCGTGTTCTACGGCGGCGTGGTGGTGATGATCGGTCACATCTCGTTGGCGGTCCTGCCCGCAATGGCCGGAGTCGCGGTGGGCCTTGTGCTCATCGCACTGGGTGCCGGGGCGCTCAAGGCGAACGCCTCCTCCCTGCTGGGAACTCTCTACGAGGAGGGCGACCCGCGTCGGGACGGCGGCTTCACGCTGTTCTATCTCGGCATCAATCTGGGCGCCTTCATCGGGCCTCTGCTCACCGGCCTGCTGCAGACCCGGCTGGGCTTCCACTACGGCTTCGGAGCGGCCGCGGTCGGCATGGCGTTGGGCCTGACGCAGTACGTGGTGTTCCGGCGAAACCTCGGTGAGCACGGTCGCACCGTCGCCCATCCGCTGTCACGGCAGGCGTTCTGGCGCGCGGCGGCGGTGGCTGCCGCGGTGCTCGCGGTGATCGGCGTGGGATTCGCCACCGGTGTCGTCAGGCTGGCCAACCTGTCCCAGGTCACCACCGCGCTGATCCTGTTGGCCTCCGCCGCCTACTTCGCCGCGATGCTCACCAGCGGCCGGGTGAGCCCGCTGGAACGGACCCGCGTCCGGGCGTTCATTCCGCTGTTCGTCGCCAACGCGGTGTTCTGGTCGCTGTTTCAGCAGATCTTCACCGTGCTGGCCATCTACTCCGATGAACGGATGAAGTGGTCGATCTTCGGTTGGACCGCGCCGTCGAGTTGGATCGGCTCGATCGAGCCGGTGTGGATCATCCTGCTCTCTCCGGTGTTCGCCGTGATGTGGACAAGGCTCGGCCGCCGCGCCCCGACCACGCCACGTAAGTTCGCCCTGGGCGTCATCGGTATGGGCCTGGCCTTCCTGTTGTTCCTGTCGATGGCCGGAACCTCGGGCCGCTCAGTCCCGGTGCTGTTCGTCGTCGGCGTCATGGGTGTTTTCGCCGTGTCAGAGCTCCTGCTGTCCCCGATCGGGCTCTCAGTCACCACGCAGCTGGCGCCCAATGCATTCCGGGCGCAGATGATGGCGCTGTACTTCTTCTCGGTGGGGTTGGGCACGGCGATGTCGGGTGTGCTGGCCCGCTACTATGACCCGGCGCACGAGGCCGCATACTTCGGGATCATCGGTGCGGGCGCGGTGGTGGTGGGAACTGTGATCTGGGTGATCGCGCCGCGCATCAGCGCGCTGATGGAGGGCGTGCACTGATGTCCACGGGGCGCTACGGCAGCGCCGCGCACACCTCGCGGGCGGACCCGCCCCGCATCACGGTGTGATCCGGCCGGACGAGCACCGCCTCCACCCCGCCGTCACGCAACCATGCCGCGACGCCGCCGCCGGGCTCGGCGAGGTGGACGCTCACACCCCGGCGCTGGGCCGCGGTGCGGTCCTGCGCGCTCAGTGGCACGGCGGTGACGACGGCGAGCCAGTCACCCAGGACCGAGTCCAGGCGTCGCGGCGGCCCGGGAGCGGCGTCGGCGCCCAGGACCGCATTCGGGCACAGCGTCCCGGCCAGCGGTGACGGTGAGACCAGAGCGGTCGGGGACAGCGCCGGGGTCACCGAGTCCAGCACCTTGGCGCGCAGACCGGGAAGCAGATGCATACGCGGGACGATCCATCGGCGCAGCGCGTCACCGAGGCGTCCGCCGGAGGTCATCGCCCGCCCGACCGCCAGCGCCAGTCCGATCATCGCGCGCACGTGTGGCTTGCGTTCCTGCTCGTAGGTGTCCAGCGCGCTGCGATCGAGCCTGCCGTTGATCACCCCCGCGAGCTTCCAGGACAGGTTCACCGCGTCGCGTAACCCCGCGCACATGCCCTGGCCGATGAACGGCGGGGTCAGATGGCAGGCGTCACCGAGCAGGAACACGTTCCCGCGCCGCCAGGATTCGGCGATCTGAGCGCGAAAGGTGTACTCGGCGGCCCTGACGATCTCGAGTTGTGCGTCATCGACGCCGGCGGTCCACGGTGCGATGAGCGGCCGCAGGGCGGCGACGGTACTGAAGTCCTCGGCCTTCTCGCCGGGAAGCAGCCGGAACTCCCAGCGATAGCGGGTGTCGCCGATCCGCATGTAGGTGCCGGCCCGCCGGGAGTCGCACAACTGGTGCACGCCCTCCCACTGCTGAAGGTCGGCACCGGTCTTCACGTCGACCACCAGCCATCGCTGCTCGAAGTTCAGATCGCGCATGGACGACCCGATGTGATCGCGGGTGATGCTGTTGGCGCCGTCGCATCCCAGGAGGTAATCGGCGTCGACGGTGTGCTCGGTTCCGTCGCGCCGGTCGCGGAAGGTGATCCGGATGCGATCGCCCGCCTCGGTGATGCCGGTGACCTCGGCGTCACCGCGCAGGGTCGCCTGCGGGTAACGGCCGAGGTTCGTACGCAGCACAGCCTCGAGGGCGGGCTGGTCGAACATGTTGGCCTGGGGGTAGCCGTGCCGGGTGTGCGCCGGATCCCGATGGAACTCGTTGAGCGTCCGCAGTTGCGGGTCGAGTAGTCGCAGTCCCAGGGCCGGTCGGGAGATGGCGGCGAACTCCACGGCGAGGCCCATCCCGTCGAGGATCCGGTAGACCTCGTCGTCGAGGTGCACCGCCCGGGGTTGCGGGTACACGCCGGCCCAGCGGTCCAGGGTGAGCGTCTGCACCCCGTACCGGGCGAGCAGGGTGGCGGCGGTGACGCCGGTGGGTCCGGCCCCGATGATCACCACCGAGGGTTGGCGAGCTGCTGTCATGTCACTCCTCGTTGACGAAATCGTCACATACGGCGTTCGCACCCGTCAAGGGGAGTTATGACGAAACCATCAGTACTGAGGGCCCACTGTTACGATTTCGGCGATGACTGAGACGGACCAGGATCCGGTCAACCGCCTGGAGCGCCGAAAACAGCGCACACGTGCCGCGCTGATCAAAGCCGCCCGGACCCTGGTGGCGCAGGGCCGGCTCAATGTGCCCGTCCTGGAGATCACTCGGCTGGCCGACGTCGGGATGGGGTCCTTCTACAACCACTTCCGCACCAAGGAGGAACTCTTCGAGGCGGCTGTCGTCGACGTCCTCGATGTCCACGGCGGCCTGCTCGACGAGGCCACCGCGCAACTGGAGGATCCCGCCGAGATCTTCGCCAGTTCGTTCCGTATCACCGGCCGGTTCTTCAGGCGCTTTCCCGAGGAGAGCAAGATCCTGCTGTCCAACTGGCAGGCGGCACTCACCTCCGAACGGGGACTCGCGCCGCGGGCATTGCGCGATATCGAGTCTGCCGCCGCCGCTGGGCGTTTCACCGTCGACGACCCCGCCCGCGCCCTGGCGATGGCCGGCGGGATGCTCATGGGCGTGGGGGTCCTTCTCGCCGCCGACCCCGACCGGGATGATGCGGCGACCTCCGACGCGGTTGCTCGCGACGTGTTGCGACTGTTCGGGATGACCGCCGCCGAGGCGCGCGAGGTCTGCGCCAGGCCCCTGCCGAAGGTGGACCTCTACGAGTAGCTGACCGTCATCCGCTGAGTTCCGAGGTCGATCGCGTGATCGTCGGTCGCCACCGAGGCCTCAACGGTATCGCCGTCGTGCAGGTACTTCGGGTTGGAGGCCTGGCTCTTGAAGAACGCCTTCCACTTGACGGCCGGGGGCAGCAGATTGGAGATCAGCTGAATCGGCTTCGGTGGAGCGCTGAGCGCGGTGCCCACCGGGGTGCCGGTCAGGATCAGATCACCGGCGCTGAGATCCTGAAAGCGGGTGAGCGATTGCAGCGCCTTCAGTGGTGGGTACAGCATGTCCCCGGCGACCAGGGCGTTCTGGCGAGGTTGTCCGTTGACACGCAACTGCAGCCGCAGATCGGGGAACCGGGCGAGTTCGGCCGCGTCGAGTAGCACGAGTTCCGGCCCCACCGGTGTGAACGTCGGATAGGACTTCGCTTCGTAGAACTGCGTCTGGGGAAGCTGGACATCGCGTGCCGAGACGTCGTTGGTCACCACCAGGCCGGCGATGACGTCGGCAAGACCGTCGTCGGAGATTGGGGTGCCCACACCGATGTCGCGGCCGATCACCAGACCGATCTCCACCTCGTAGTCGAGAAAGCGCACATGCTGCGGTTTGACGATGGCGTCGAACGGACCGCTGATCGACGCCGACGACTTGCGGAAGAACGTCAGCGGGATGGTCTTGGGGTCCATCCCGGCATCGCGCACATGAGATGCGAAGTTGGTCATCTGGGCCACCACCCGGCACGGCTTGGTGACGGGGGAGAGCAGCGTCAGCGAGCTGACGTCGGCCCTAGGTCCGCCGCCGGAGCCGCTGGCGGCGGACGCGATCGCCGCACGGTCGCGGAGTAGCTCGCCAGTGGTCGTGGCGGCGGTCTGGATCCGGGCCGCGGTGTCACCGCTGCGGACCCACCAGCCGTCGGCGGTGCGCAATACCGACGTCGTCATGAACGCGCCACCTTCAGCATCCCGATCAACCGCTTCACGTCGAACTCGTTGCGCTCCCGCAGTGCCCCGACGATCGCGCTCAATTCATCACGCGCGTGTTTGGCGTCGATGCCGAGGAAGTCCTTGGTCGCAGGCGGACCCCATTGCGCCAGACCGGATGCCGTGAACGGCGCCCAGCCGGTGTCCATGGTGTTGTCGAACATGTCGCCGTCGGCGAAATGCTCGACCATGAATCCGTCCGGATCGCGCCAGTAGTCGAAGAGCTGGCTGCCTTGGATATGCCGGCCGATGCCCCATGACCGGAAGTAGCCACGCTCACGCAGGTACTCCCCGCCGGCGGCCAGTGCGTCCAGATCGCTCACCTGGTAGGCGGAGTGCACGTAACGGTTCGCCGGGCCGAGCGCCATCGCCAGTGTGTGGTGATCGGTCGGCGTGCTGCCGCGGTCGCAGCGGATGAAGCTCATCGTCGGACCGCGCTCACGTTGTCC
The DNA here is from genome assembly GCA_018883075.1 of Mycobacterium sp. Classification (GTDB taxonomy): domain Bacteria; phylum Actinomycetota; class Actinomycetes; order Mycobacteriales; family Mycobacteriaceae; genus Mycobacterium. Next base: position 17,135 of record VEQU01000018.1, on the reverse strand, counting down.
GGCGAAGTACAGGAAGTCGCTGACGATCAGCCCGAAGTGGTCCAGGTACCAGTTGAGGGTCTCGATGTACTTCGTCGACGACAGCACGACATGGCCGAGCCGTTGCACCCGTGCGGGTGCCCGGGGCGGCCGCTGGGTGGAGTTGGTGCGGACGAGCTGGTGGCCGAAGTTGAAGACGTGCGGCTCCTGTGCTTGCAGTGCGGGCAACTCGTGCAGCCCGGCGACGACTCTCACGGGGTTGCCGCTGGGGTCGACGAGACTGACCGACATCCCGCCGAGGCTCTCCGGCAGTGGGTTCGGGGCGGCGCCGGTCTTGCTCGCCAGACGCAGCAGGTCGGCCTCGTCGTCGGCGCGGAAGGCGAAGCCGCGGAACCGCGTCTGCGGGCCGCGACGAAGGATCACGCACGGGGTGCCCGCGTCGACGCCGCGCAGGTACACCTCGCCGGGTTCCCTGGCTGCGGTCTGCAGGCCGAAGGCGTGGGCGAAGGCCTCGGCGCGGTCGAGGTCGGGCTTGTCGAACTCCAGCCAGGCCAGGTCGGCGACCTTGATGACCGGGTTACGCGAGCGGCCGGGATGTTCGCCGCGCAGGGCTCCCTGCTCGCTGTGCAGCTCGTTATGTGCGCCGATGACCTCGCTCATCTGCAGCCCTCTCGCTCTGTGTGACGAAATCGTCACATGCGACGGTCTGGTCAGTCAAGGGCCGGTCACGCCAAGCCACGCTGCACGTACGGCCACGGGGAGTTGCGTTCCGGAACCGAGGCGGCCCGCACCTCCTTGAGCCGCATCCTCAGTACCCCCCGCAGGTCGTGCAGCGCCGGGTCCTCCCACCGGTTGACCGACTCGATCGGGTCGGTCGTCAGGTCATAGAGCTCCCACTGGTCGTCCAGGGGGCTGGCCCGGTACACCTCGCCACCGGGGCCGTTCGCCGCCAGGTGGCGCACCCCGGGTTCGGTCCATGTCGAGGGGTCGTCGAAGCTGCGAACCAGCTTCCACAGGTGGCCATCGACGTTGACCACCAGTCCCTCGAAGTTGGCGGCGGTGTGCGCGGGGATCCGGATCCGCAGCCCGGCGGGTGGATTCGCCGCCCGCTTGAGCTGGCGCGCCAGTCCCGATGCCCCGGAGTCGCCTTCCAGCATGTTGTCCCGCGTCATCAGGTACACCGGGCGGCCGTCGTCGGCCGGTGCTCCGTCGACCACACTCATCAGGTCCCTGCCGGGCAGGGGATGCACCTCCGAGAACGACTCGCGAAGCACCGCCGCCGTCGATTCGACGTCGATACCCGCGGCGCCGAGCAGCGTCGGTACCAGATCCACATGTGAGGTGGGAGCGTCGACCGTCCGGGCCCCGGTGGCGCCGTCGCCGATACGCACGACGCTGAACGGCACCCGGGTGGCCTCATCGTAGAGGTTGAACCACTTCTGATGCAGGCCGCCGTGCGCGCCGAGCAGATCGCCGTGGTCGGCGGTCCGCACGATGACCGCGTTGTCCGAACCGTTCTTGCTGACCGCCCGGCGCACCCGGTCCAGTGGCGAGTCCACCTCGGCGTGCAGCCGGTAGTACAGGTCGCGGTAGCGCTGAGCGTTGCGCTTGTAGATGCCCTCGATCACCGCCGCCGGACCGTAGCCGGAGTAATAGGCCTCGCGGAAGGCGATCTGTGCCGCAGGTTTGGTGCGCAGGTCCTCCTCGGCGGTAGGCGCCGGCGGCACATGCGGCGGATCCGACGGCGAGGCTTTGAGCGGGTTGCGCAACGCCCAGGCCGGGAACAGCACGATGTCGTGCGGGTTGACGAAACTGGCCACCAGCAGGAAGGGCCGCATAGCCTCGGGGTCGCCGGCACGGCGACGGGCGTACCGGTCTTGCAGCCACCCGACCACGCGTTCGGCGATCAAAGAGTCGCGACGGATGCCCGCGTTCGCCAGCAGAGCCCCGTGCGGCTCCGGGCCCACCCAGCCCGAGAATCCATACGGTGCAAGGGGATCGGCGTCGAGATAACGCCGTACCGCAGCCGGGTCCACCACGCCGTCGTCGTCGTTGGTGGCCAGGATGGCGCCGGTGTCGGGGTCGGTGAGATCGGCGTGCGAGATGTGCCACTTGCCGTCGTAGTGGGTGTCGTATCCCGCGGCACGGAACCAGTTGCCCAGCGTCGGGACCTCACCCGGGCGAAGCCACCGCATCCGGGTGTCGTCGTAGGACTTGCCGATACCGTCGGTCTGGGTCACCCCGTGTAGGTCCGGGTACTGCCCGGTGAACATCGTCGGCCTGCTCGGCACGCAGGCAAGTGAACCGGTGTAGTGCCGGGTGAAGCTGACCCCGTGCTCGTCGAACCAGCGCCGCCCGTGTAGCACGCGCTGTCGCCAGGCCAGCACGTCCTCGGCCTCATACGGCGGGGTGGCGCGCTCCTCGTCGGTCATGACGATGACGATGTCGGGGCGGTCGGTCATGCGGACTCCTCACAGGTTCGGGCCAGGCCGGCCAGCATGCTCTCGGATTGCCGTGCCATCGCGGCGCAGACGGCTCGCTCCGCCACCCACGCCACCGGGTTGGACCCAATGCGCACCGAGCTCGTGAGTGTGACATCGGTGCGGCCGTCGCCCGCCGGGCGCAGGTCCCATCGGTTGGCCACCCGGCCCAACCGGCGCGGCAGGCCTTCGATGTCATAGCTCAACGACTCCGGTGCGACCGCCGCGATGATCCGCTCCACCAGTGTGGTGCGCCCGACCTGCACGCGCCGCGAGGTACCGACCGGCGAATCGCCGGGGGCGTGTTCAAGAAGGCACGAATGGTCCACATTGCCCGCCCACGAACTGATCGAGCCGAAGTCGGCGAGCACATCCCACACCGCTCGGGGCGCCGCCGCGATCGTTCGCGTGCAGCTCACGGTTGCCACGGCACCACCTTAGGTGCAGTGCCGGGACCGCCCCGGATACTCCCATGTCAGCGACGGTAGGCGCATGAGTCACCTACTGTTGTCGCATGGTGAGTATCTCCGGATTGGGCCAGCAGGTATTGGGCAGGATTGCCCAACTGGCCGAGCGCGGTTCGGCCGAACTGCACTACCTGCAGAAGATGATCGGCTCGGGTGCCTTCGGGCTGGAGCCCCCGCAGAACTTCGCCGCCCTGGCCGCCGACGTCCGCCGTTGGGGTGAGGTGGGCGCGATCCCCGCGCTCAACGCGCGCCGGACTCCGCACCGGACGGCCGTCATCGACGACGAGGGCTCGATGACCTTCGCCGAACTCAACGACGCCGCCAGCGCGGCCGCCAACGGCCTGCTGGCGATGGGCGTGCGGGGCGGCGACGGCGTGGCCATCCTCGCCCGCAACCACCGGTGGTTCCTGATCGCCAACTATGCCTGCGCGCGGGTGGGCGCACGCACGATCATGCTCAACACCGAGTTCTCCGGCCCGCAGATCCGGGACGTGTCCGAGCGCGAGGGCGCCAAGCTGGTGATCTACGACGACGAGTACGCCGAGGCGGTGAAACTCGCGCAGACTCCGCTGGGCAAGCTGCGTGCGCTCGGCACCAACCCCGACGCCGACGGGCCGTCGGGCAGTACCGACGAGACTCTCGCCGAGCTGATCGCCCGCAGTAGCAAAGCACCCGCGCCCAAGGCCACCAAGCGCTCGTCGATCATCATTCTGACCAGCGGCACCACCGGAACGCCCAAAGGCGCCAACCGCCACGCGCCGCCCACGCTCGCGCCCATCGGCGGCGTGCTGTCGGCCGTTCCGTTCAAAGCCGGCGAGGTGACGGCGCTGCCGTCGCCGATGTTCCACGCCTGGGGCTACCTGCACGCCACCCTTGCGATGACGCTCGGATCGACGCTGGTGCTGCACCGCCGCTTCAATCCGGCCACCGTGCTCGCCGACGTGCCCATGCACAGGGTGACCGCCCTCGTCGTCGTCCCGGTGATGCTGTCCCGGATGCTCGACACGCTCGAGAAGACCGACCCGAAACCCGACCTGTCGAGCCTGCGGATCATCTTCGCCTCCGGATCACAGCTGGGCGCGGAGCTGGCAACCCGCGCCATGAAGGACATCGGCCCGGTGGTGTACAACCTCTACGGCTCGACGGAGATCGCGTTCGTCTCGATCGCCCGGCCACAGGACCTGAAGCGCAATCCCGCGACCGTGGGCCCACCCATCAAGGGTGTCAAGGTCAAGATTCTCGACGAGCACGGCGCGCAGTTGCCGCAGGGCGAGGTCGGCCGCATCTTCGTCGGGAACTTCTTCCCGTTCGAGGGCTACACCGGCGGGGGCGGCAAGGAGGTCATCGACGGGTTGATGTCCTCCGGTGATGTGGGGTACTTCGACCCAGACGGTTTGCTCTACGTCAGCGGCCGCGATGACGAGATGATCATTTCCGGCGGCGAGAACGTGTTCCCCGCCGAGGTGGAGGACCTCATCAGCGGCCACCCGGACGTCATCGAGGCCACTGCGATCGGTGTCGACGACAAAGATTTCGGCCAGCGTCTGCGCGCGTTCGTCGTGTTGCGCGAGCAGGTGGAACTGACCGAGGACGCGATCAAGGATTACGTCCGAGAGCACCTCGCCCGCTACAAGGTGCCCCGCGAGGTGGTGTTCCTGGCGGAGCTGCCGCGCAACCCGACCGGCAAGATCCTCAAGCGCGAGCTGCGCCAGATCGAGATCACGTGATCTAGGGGTCTCGCGGCAGACCGAGCAGCCGCTCGGCGATGATGTTGAGCTGCACCTCCGAAGTGCCGCCGTAGATGGTGGTGGCACGGCTGGCGAGCAGATACTCCGCCCACTTACCTTCCAGCGAGTCGGCCTCCCAGATCGCGCCGTCGATTCCGAACGAGGACACGGCGAACTCCGCGTAGCCCTGCCCGGTGCGCATCGACAGCAGTTTGGAGATCGCCGCCGACGGCATCGCGTCGCCGCCGGCCAGGGTCAGCAGTGTCGAGCGAGTGTTGAGCAGTTTGGCGGCGTGCCCCTCGGCGATCAGCTTGCCGGCGCGGTGATGGCCGACCTGGTCGAAGTGACCGTCGCGGACGAACTCGACGAAGCGGGTCAGGTTCGGCAGGAAGAACGGCTCGTCACTGCCGATCGACACCCGTTCGGCGGTCAGTGTGTTGCGGCTGACCTCCCAGCCTCGGTTGACCTCGCCGAGCACCATCTCGTCCGGTACGAAGACGTCGTCGATGAAGACGGTGTTGAACAAGGCGTTGCCGGTCAGCTCGCGCAGCGGCTTGACCTCAACACCTTCGCTTTTCATGTCCAGCAGGAAGTAGGTGATGCCGTTGTGCTTGGGGGCGTCGGGATCGGTGCGGGCCAGCAGCGCACCCCACTGCGAGAACTGCGCGGCGGTGGTCCAGATCTTCTGGCCGGTGATCCGCCAGCCGCCGTCGACCTTGATGGCCTTCGTGGTCAGGCTGGCCAGATCCGAACCCGCGCCAGGCTCGGAGAACAGCTGGCACCAGATCATCTCTCCGCGGAACGTCGGCGGCAGGAATCGCTGCTGCTGTGCCTCGGTGCCGTAGGTGACGATCGACGGGATCAGCCATGCGGCGATGCCCATGTTGGGTCGCTTGACCCGTCCGGCGGCGAATTCCTGGGCGATGATGATCTGCTCGACGGGGGTCGCGGCCCGGCCCCACGGCTTGGGCAGGTGCGGCTGGACCCAGCCGCCCTCAGCGATCGCGGCGTTGCGCTGTTCTCGCGGAATCCCTTTGAGCGCAGCCACTTCGGCGCGGATCTCGTCGCGCAGCTTCTCGGTCTGGGGGTCGAGGTCGATCTCGATGGGGCGCATACCGGTGGTGGCGGCGGTGTCGAACACCCGCTGCGGGAACTCGCCGGTCCGGCCGAAGGCCGCGACGAGGCCCAGGGTCCGCCGATAGTAGATGTTGGTGTTGTGCTCCCAGGTGAAGCCGATGCCGCCGTGCACCTGGATGCAGTCCTGGGCGCACTGCTGGGCCGCGACCGGTGCCAGCGTGGCCGCGACCGCGGCGGCGAACTCGTAGTGGGTTGATGCGTCGTCCCAGTCCTGGGCGGCGGCCTCGTCGAGGGCACGGGCGGCGTCCCACACCGCGGCGGTGGCGCGTTCGGTGGTCGCGATCATCTCAGCGCAGCGGTGCTTGACGGCCTGGAACTGACCGATCGGCCGGCCGAACTGCTCGCGGATCTTGGCGTATTCCGAAGCGGTGTCGGTGGCCCACCGGGCGATGCCTACCGCCTCGGCGGACAGCAGCGTGGTGGCGATGGCTCGGCCCGCCGCCTGTGAGACGCCGGACAGCAGCGCGTCCGCGCCGACCTCGACGGCGTTGGCGCGGACGTGGGCCACCGGCCGCAGCGGATCCACCGACCGCTGTGGCTCGATCTCGACGGAGGTGGCGTCGAGCACCGCCCACTCGATGCCGCCCTCGATCGCGACCGGAAGTACCAGCACCGATGCCTGGGCGGCCGAGGGCACCGACCGTGCCTCGCCGCGGATCACCAGGCTCACACCCTGTCGGGTGGCAGTGAGGTCGGACTCGATGGCGAAAGCGGCGATGGCCTCGCCCGATGCCAGTGCGGCGAGCACCTTGGCGTCGGGATCATGGGCGGCGATGAGTGCGCTCGCGATCGCGGAGGGTACGAATGGTCCGGGGGCGGCCGCGTAGCCGAACTGGGCGATGACCACCGCGAGCTCCACCAGGCCCGCGCCCTGGCCGTCGACGGACTCGGCCAGGTGCAGACCCTGCAGACCCTGCTCGGCGGCCGCGCGCCAGTAGACGGGCGGATTCTGCACGGGCGCTTCGAGTGCCGCGTGCAGCACCTCGGCCGGGACCAGCCGGTCCAGCAGTGACTCCACTGACTTCGCGAGGTCGATGTGCTCGGGTTCGATCGCGATGGGCATGTCGCTCGCTTACCTCCGTGAGTGGCTGAGCACGACTAACCGCTTGGTTGGGGGTCGCGCGGTTGGGTCCGAGGGTACTCCGCTTCCACCGGCCCCCGATCGGGTCTCGGCGCCGCTCGCAGGGCGACGACGAGCACGGCGCCGACGAGCATGATGACGCCCACCGCCCACATGCCGGCCCGGTTGCTCCCGGTGAGATCCGACAGCGCCCCGGTGGCGTAGGGGGCGGCGAAGCCGCCGAGGTTTCCCAGCGAGTTGATCAGTCCGACGCCACCCGCCGCGGCGGCACCGGTGAGGAATCGCGACGGCAGTGCCCAGAACACCGGCAGCGCGCTGAAGATGCCGACCGCGGCGATGGTAACCGGAACCATGACGGCGATCGGATGATGCAGGTACAGCGCGACTGGAATCGCCACACCACCGGCCAGCAGTGGGATCGCGACATGCCAGACGTGTTCGCGGGTGCGGTCGGCGTGGCGCGACCACAGGAACATGGCCAGCGCGCCGAACGCATACGGCACGGCGGTGATGAGTCCGACCTGAATCAGTGACAGCTGCACTCCGAACGTCTGCTTGAAACCGGCCACGATCGACGGCAGGAAGAACGCCAGCGCGTACAGGCCGTACGCGACACCGAAGTACACGATCGACAAGGCCCAGACCCGCGGGCTGGTGAGCGTGCGGCGCAGGGGGAAGCGGTAGGTGTCCTGTATCTGACGGTGCTCCTCGTCGAGCACATCGATCAGCCAGCGTCTGCCCCGTTCCGGCAGCCAGTGCGCGTCGGCGGGACGGTCGGTCAGATAGAACCAGCAGACGATGCCGAGCAGGACCGCCGGCAGACCCACGCAGATCACCATGAAGCGCCATCCGGCCAGGCCGAAGACGCCGTGGCCGGTCTGGACCAACCAGGCCGCCAACGGGGTTCCGAGAGCCGACGCGATCGGGATCGCGAGCATGAACACCCCTACGATCCGGGCGCGGTAGGCGGCGGGGAACCACTGGCTCAGGTAGAAGACCACCCCCGGGAACAGTCCGGCCTCGGCGACGCCGAGCAGAAATCTGAGCACCAGCAGCGTGGTGGCGTTGGGCGCGAATCCGATCGCGACGGTGACGATGCCCCATGTCACCGCGATGCGCGCCAGCCACCGACGGGCGCCGAACCGCACCAGCGCAAGGTTGGACGGAACCTCGACCAGGACGTAGCCGATGAAGAAGATGCCGGAGGCCAGGCCGAACATGGTGGCCGACAACTGAAGGTCGGCGCTGATCTCCGCCTTGGCGATGCCGAGGTTGGTGCGGTCGAGATAGTTGACGAAGTACAGCGCCATCAGCAGCGGCATGAGCCGCACGGTCACCTGGCGCAGCGTCCGGCGTTCGAGTTCACCGGGATGCAAGGCGCACCCCCTGCTTGCCGTTGACGACGTTGGCGAGGTCGCGGTGATCGCGCAGCCGCCGGCAGTTGTCGATGGCCTCGTTCAGGTAGCGGCGCATGGTGTCCCTGGTGTACCAGACGACGTGCGGGGTCACCACGACGTTGTCCAGTCGCAGCAGGGGGTTGTCGGCCGGGACCGGTTCGGTGGCGAAGACATCCAGCCCCGCTGCGGCCAGACGGCCGCCGGCTAAGGCCTCGGTCAGCGCGGTCTCGTCGACCACGCCGCCACGGGAGGTGTTCACCAGCAGGGCGGTCGGCTTCATCCGGCTAAGTGCGGTGCGGTCGATGAGCTGTGCCGTCTGCGGTGTCAGCGGCAGGTGCAGGCTGACGATGTCACTGCCGGCGAGCAACTCGGGTAACGGGCGCCAGGCCGGCGAGCCGTCGTCGCGGCTGCTCGTGTGCAGCACCTGCGCCCCCATCGCGGTCACGATCTGATTGACCCGCCGGGCGATGTTGCCGTAGCCGACCAGCCCCACGGTGCAGCTTCCGATATCACGCACCGTTTCACCCAGGGTGGCGTCGGTGGGCCAGCCCCGGCCGGCGCGGGTGTTGCCGTCGAGCTCCACCAGCCTGCGCATCGCGGCGAGCATCAGCAGCACCGTGCCTTCGGCGGCCGACGGCGCGTTGGCCCCGGGCATGTTGGCGACCGCGATGCCCAATCCGCTGGCGGTGTCCACGTCGATGGTGTTGACGCCGGCGCCGAGTTTGTGGATGAGCCGCAGCCGTTGTGAGCGCCTTAGGTCATCACCGGCCAGCGGCCGCAGCACATGCCACACCACGTCCGCCCAGGGAAGTTCGCGGTGCAGCGTCTCAACGTCGTCCTCATGGCACCACCGGACCTCCAGCCACCCGGTCTGCGCCTCGACCATCTCCAGCACCGTCGGGCCCGGCAGGAAATGCGCGAGCACCTTCACACCCGTCGACGACACGGGGCTAGACGACACGGGGTTAGACGATATGCGCGAGGGTCGACCCCGGTCGCCCTCAGTCGACGAAAAGCCGCGCCTGGCTGAAGGCGCCGATGATCCGGTCCAGCTCGTCGACCAGTTCCCAGGGACTGAGCTGCACCTCCCCGGTGACCCAGGCGCTCAGCGTCTGGGTCACCCCGCCCACGACGAAGTGGGCGAAAGCCGAGATCCGGTCACTGCCCGGCCGTGACAGCAGCATCTCGACGTGGCGGCCCGACAGCATCGCGAAGAAGGCCTCGGAATCGCGACGCTTACGGATCACCGCCGAGTTGGCCACGTGCGCCCCGAACATCAGCCGGCCGATCCGGGGGTCGGATTCGATGATGCGCACGATGTTGGCGATACCGGCCCGGTTCTGCTCCTCGGCGGGGGCCGATGACACCGCTGCTTGAGTGGTGGCCGCCAGCCGCCCGATCGCCCAGTCGAAGACGTCGCCGATGAACTGGTCCTTGTCGGAGAAGTTCTCGTAGAAGTAACGGGTAGCCAGCCCGGCCTCGTGGCAGATGCCGCGCACCGTCAACTCGGCGGGATCGGTATCGCTTCCCAGAAGATCAAGCCCGGCTTCGAGCAGCCGTGCACGTCTGCGTGCTTGCCGGTCTGTGGCGTCCACACCGGCGTAGGGACGTGCCTGGGTCACGGCGCAATCTTGACACCACCCTCTATGGACGCACAACGACTATCGTCAACATAGAGAAAATATTTTTTCCGACGGATGGCGGCGAACGTGACAGTCGATGAGTCTCACGGTGTGGTTGAGATTCCGGTGAGCCAGTCATCCGGTACGGCAGTCTCAGAGCGCCGTGTCCGAAACCGGCTGAGTTGGCTGCCGCGCAACGCCGGCTTCGATGACGGCTTGATGGGTATCGCGTTGCTTGCCGGGCCCGCGAACGTGATCATGCAACTCGCACGGCCGGGTGTGGGATACGGCGTCCTGGAGAGCAGGGTGGAGAGCGGGCGCGTCGATCGCCATCCGATCAAGCGGGCAAGGACGACCTTCACCTACCTTGCGGTCGCAACACGCGGCACCGAGGAACAGAAGATCGCCTACCGTCGAGCGGTGAATCGTGCTCACGCACAAGTGTTTTCGACTGAAGAGAGCCCTGTCCGGTACAACGCTTTCGACCACGATCTGCAGCTGTGGGTGGCCGCCTGCCTGTACAAGGGTGGCGTGGACGTCTATCGGACATTCGTCGGTGAGATGGACGCGCAGACCGCAGATCAGCATTACCGAGACGGCATGTCGCTGGGCACCACTCTTCAGGTACCGCCCGAGATGTGGCCTGCCGATCGCGCCGCCTTCGATGACTACTGGCAGCGCTCGCTGGAGCAGGTCCACATCGACGACACCGTGCGCGAGTACCTGTACCCGATCGCCGTGTCGCGAATGAAGGGCTTCAGATTGCCGGCGCCGCTCCAGAACCTCAGCGAGGGTCTGGCACTTCTGATCACGACGGGTTTCTTGCCGCAGCGATTCCGAGACGAGATGAGACTCGACTGGAACCCTGTGAAGCAACGGGAGTTCGACCGCCTCATGCGCGCTATCCGCCTGGCCAACAATCTCGCGCCGCCCTTCGTGCGGGCCTTCCCCTTCAATGTGCTGCTGCACGATCTCGACTGGCGGATCCGCACGGGACGGCCGCTGGTCTGACGCTCAGTCCGCGATGTGAGGGCGCCGAATCGCAACCGGCGTGGTCTCGATGCGGGTGACCGCGCCTGGCTCGGCCGGGGCGACGGCGATACGGCCCGCGACCGCGGCACCGTTGCGTACCGCCGGGACCGCCACCCGCCGGGTGGCGGTCGTGGTGTCGCGGTCGGACCCCGCCGCGCCGACGGGCGCACCGGGCGGAATCATGGGCACACCCGATAGGGGCACGCCGGCGTTGTGCGTCTGACCCGGCGCCGGTCCCACGGCAGGTCTTGCCGGCGCGGCGGCGGGGGAGGTGGCCGCGGACGGCGCCGGCGGCGGGCCCAACGGAACCGCCGGTGCCGACTGGCCGAATCCCCAGGCCGGCGCAGCGCCGGGAACCGCGCCGAACACCGCCGACCCGAAGTCCGGCGCCCCGAGGACGTCCTCGCCGTCACCGGGGTCGCCGATCGGCAGCGGGTCCTCGAGGCCGTTATCGACCGTCCCGTCGGATGTCTCGGCGCCGGTGAACGTCGCATCCCGCCCGAACAGCTGGGCTGCCTGCTGGGCCACCGCAGCGAACTGCTGCGGGATCTGGCCGAGTGCCTGCAGGGCGCCACCGAGGACTCCCGAGACCGCGGCGGCCGCGCCCGCGGCGATCTGGGGAAGCTGTTGGGCCGCGGATGCGGCAGGGTCCTGCTCGCCGATCGCGGTCATCTCTGCGGCCGCATCGGTGTCCTGGGCCGCGAACCACTCGGCTGCCTCACGGGTCATCGTCTCGCGCCGGGTGTAGTCCTCGGCGCTGTGGTCGTTGTCCGCGGGATCGCCGGCATTGGCCGCCATGCCCAGGACCCGCACCAACTGCTCGATGGGGGAGGCGCCGCCAGACAGCGGGTCCGCCGCGATCGGCGGCGGCGCGCTGTCGCGGGCGGCCGCCTGCAGGTATCGCTCCACATCGGCGTTGAGCCGGCCGTGTGTCTGCGCGACGTGCGTCATCTCGACATCATCCGCTCGACATCATCCGCTCGACGTCGGAGGCCACCTGCTCGGAACTCGGTGACCCGTAGCCCGCCGGCAGTTCCATCCCGTGATGGCGGGCGAAGTCCCGGGCGCTCTGACCGGCCGGCTCGGCCGCGAGCACCTCATGGATCGCCGCGCACACCTCGGCGCAGCGGCTTGCTGCTCGCATGTTGGCCTGCTGCTGCGCATCCAGCACGATCGCGGTGACGGCCGCGATTTTGGCCGTGGTGGAATCGCGTGAGCCGATCACCCGCTCGATGGCCGCGTTGCCCCGCTCGCAGATCTCCTCCAGATCCGCCCGCAACTGAGTGACGGCCTGATGGCCCGTCCGGTACGAACTGCGCTTGGCCATGTTCTTCGCGGCCACGGCGCGCGATCTTCGCTCCCCGGCGCGGAACAGTTCACGGGCGGCTTCCGCGGCGATCCCGTCCTGGATGTCGAGGTGTTCGGCGCGAACCGACCGCAGGGCGTCGGCATGCATCTCGCGGGTTCTCATCACCTCGCTACGGGCATCCGCCGCCGCGGAGAGCACTGTCAGCGTCGCAGATCCCGGCCACTGATGGCCCACCAGCAATGCCGACCAATCGCCCGGTGGCAGATCTGTCATGAGCGGACCCGCGACATGACCGCAGATGCTAGGTATCCGGACATCGCGGCGCTATTCACCCCGGATGGCTACCCGCCCCGATGCCCATTGCATGGGACCATGGGATGGTGCGCACGCTCGCGTCCCTGCTGACGGCCGCCCTGCTCGCCGCCGCCGCCGGCGCCCCGGCGTCGGCGGCGCCCGGCACCGGTCAGCAGCCGTGGTTCGCACAGCGGGTGGGCGCTGCGACGCAGGTTCTCTCGGTGGTCGGAACCGGCGGGTCGAAGGCCAAGATGGATGTCTGGCAGCGCGACGCGAGCGGCTGGCAGGCGATCGGTACCGGTATCGACACGTTCATCGGTTCGGCCGGCATGGCGCAGGAGGCCCGTGAGGGAGCACGGGCCACCCCAATGGGGGTGTTCAGCCTGGACTTCGCCTTCGGGACGCAGCCCTCCCCGGGCGGCGGGCTGACGTACTACCAGACGACACCGGACTACTGGTGGTCGGCTGATCCCGCGAACTACAACACCATGCAGGTGTGCAAGAAGCAGGAGTGTCCGTTCGACACGTCACCGGCCATCGGCAGCGAGAACCTCTACATCCCCGAATACGCGCATGCAATCGTCATGGGAGTCAATCCCGAGCGTATTCCGGGTAGGGGCAGCGCGTTCTTCGTGCATAGCTCCAGCGGCGTGCCCACCGCCGGCTGTGTCGCGATCGACGACGCAACGCTGGTCAAGATCATTCAATGGCTACGGCCGGGCGCGCTGATCGCTGTCGCGCAATGATCCAGGCCTACAGACTCAGGCCAGAGCGGGCCCGGGTTTCACCTTGAAGTTGAGCCCCTCGGTGGATTGATTGACCTCGTAGGTCCGCTGGTAACCGGTCTCGCAGATCCGCCACCCGTCCTCGGTTCTGCGGTAGCGGTCGTGATAGAAGGCGGCGCCGAAGAGCATGAAGTTGAACTCGGGCACGATCACCCGGTCCTGCAGGTACCAGGTGGCTTCCGCCCTGTCGCCGTCGACGGTGATCTCCGGATGGCTCACCCGGTGCTCGGTGAACACCGTCGCCGGCATGGACGTGCGCATGAACTCCACCAGGTCGTCACGGTTGGTGAAGTGGTGCTCCTTGCCCAGCGAGGATCCGTACCGGCCGACGATGTCCTCGGTGAGGGTGTCGGCGAAATCGTCCCAGTGCTTGGTGTCCAGTGCCCGCAGATAGCGGTACTTCACCCGTTTGATCGCCTCGATCGCTTCCAGATCTGCCACGCCAGACATTGCAACACACCCACCGGCCTTCTCAACTAGGTTTGACCCGTGAGCTCGCATCCGAGTCGCTATGCGGCGCTGTCCCGCGATCAGCTGGCCACGCTGGTGCCCGAACTGCTCCTCATCGGGCAGCTGATCGACCGCTCCGGAATGGCTTGGTGCATTCAGTCTTTCGGCCGGGAGGAGATGCTGCAGATCGCGATCGAGGAGTGGGCGGGTGCCAGCCCCATCTACACCCGGCGCATGCAGAAGGCCCTCAAGTACTCCGGTGACGACGTCATCACGATTTTCAAGGGACTTCAGCTCGATATCGGTGCTCCGCCGCAGTTCATGGATTTCCGCTACACCGTGCACGACCGCTGGCACGGGGAATTCCACCTGGATCACTGCGGTGCGCTACTCGATGTGGAACCGATGGGCCCGGACTACGTCAAGGGTATGTGTCACGACATCGAGGACCCGACCTTCGACGCCACCGCGGTGGCCACCAACCCCCGCGCGCAGGTGCGGCCGATCCATCGGCCGCCGCGCCGGCCCGCGGATCGCACACCGCACTGCGCGTGGACGGTGATCATCGACGATTCCCACCCTCCGGTGAGCGGCATCCCGGCCCTCGATGTCGTCGCGAAGACTAAGGCGGCGGGTTGGGAATTGGCCCCGATCGACGAGCGTGACAAGGGCAGATCGGATTACTCGGGGCCCCTGCTGAGTGATTTCGACTTCGGTGCCTACTCGCACTCCGCACTGGTGCGGATAGCCGACGAGGTGTGTCTGCAGATGCACCTGCTGAACATCTCGTTCGGGATCGCGGTGCGGGCGCGCGCTGGCGCGGACACCGAACTCGCCACCTCGATCTGCACCAAACAGCTCACCGGAATCGCCGGCGTCGCCGCGGAGCGGATCCGCCGGGCACTGGACCTGTCCGCCGACGCCGACGGCCTGTGCGATGTGCTGCGACTGCACCCGCTCATCAACCCGGTCGGTTATGTGGTGGCCGACGTGGACGGTGGCGGGCGGCTGCATGTCGAACACTCGCCCGCCCATGACGACCGCGGCTGGATCGCGCTGTGCGGCCCCGGTTCGCGCGAGCCGCTGCAGGCGATCGCCACCGCGGTCGAGCCCCATCTGCGGGTGCGGGTCACCGGAACCCGCGCCGACTGGACGGCCGAGTTCGAGTGGACGGACACCCCGCTGGGGGAGTCGCCTGAGGTACAGCTCACCAAGGTCAGCCGCGGTGCGGTCTTCGAGTTCGGTCCCCGGCAGTCCTTGCCGCTGCAGGTTCTCTAGTCGCCTGCCCGGCCGCCGGGTTTCGCTGGCGGCGGAGCATCGCGGCTCGACACCGGCAGCAAACTCGGCGCACACTGGTGTGCATGGACAGAAACGGCCCGTTCGGCATCGACCCCGAAGAGTTCGATCGCGTTGTCCGCGAGACGGGCGAAGGCCTGCGCGACGCCTTCGAGCGCGTCGGTCAGTTCTTCAACACCTCACCGGAGCGGGCCGGTCTGGGCATGCTCTTCGACCAGTTCATGAAGCCTGCCCCGGGTGCCACCACCAGGGGCCGGCCGCAGCCGGAGACC
The DNA here is from genome assembly GCA_018883075.1 of Mycobacterium sp. GTDB lineage: Bacteria > Actinomycetota > Actinomycetes > Mycobacteriales > Mycobacteriaceae > Mycobacterium. Next base: position 1,807 of record VEQU01000018.1, on the reverse strand, counting down.
GCCGGTGAGGCCGGCGACGGGGTGTGGGCCATCTACATCTCCGACGACGAGGGCAAGGCTCACGTCGAACAGGTCTACAAGACTGAACTGGACGCACTGCGGGCGAACAAGCTCAACACCGACCCGAACCGCAATGTGCGCTTCCTGCCCTACGGCATCGACGCCAGCGTGCTCGACGCGAACCTCTCCGAGGACGACGAAGCCGAGACGGACGACTCCGGGGACGAGTAGCCGGTGAGAACCGCCGCTACGCCGGTGCTACCGCCGATCTCGATCTGCCCGCCGATCCCGTTCGTGGTGTTCTGTTTTCCCGTCACGTGACCCGCGGCGCACTGCCGTGCCCGCCAGGGCCGGTGCGGACTGACGGATCTGTGCGGTGACGGCATCCGTGTGACGCGCGGAGCGGATCGCGGCCGCGGAGTTCACCGCACCCGGCGTGCTCACCGCACCGGTGGGCTGCAGATCGTCGAGGAAGTTGTGCACGCCCTCGGCCACCGCTTCGGCCAGATCGACGACGGCGGTCACCGGGTTGATCCGCGGGATCAGTCGCGCGGTCGTCGGCGTGCCGGGACCGATCGACCGGTCATAGCCCCAGTCCACCATCACCGTCAGTGCTGGTTCGACCAGTTCGAGCAATGGCGTGGGGAAACCGAGGTAATACAGCGGCAGCAGCAGCGGCAGATGCGGCGGCTCCAGGGTGATGTAGGTGATGTTGCCGACGGTCGTATCGGGGAAGGCGCGCGGACCGTTGACGTCGGCGGGGTAGTAGTTGCCGTGCAGCGTGCGCCCGGCGAAGAGGGTGTTCAGCATGGCGAGCAGATTGAGCGGATATGTCGGGAAGTCCGCGGCGCTGTCGTACTCCCAGCTGATGTCGGTCGTGACGTATGGGGTGTCGACCGGAGTCGAGCCGTCCAGTCGGATGTCGAGGAACGGGATATACAGCCCGGGGAATCGCTGCATGATGCCGCCGTTGGGGCGGTTGGGGTTGCCCATCAGGAAGAACTCGAGCTGGTCGGTGGCCGGCGGGCCGCCCGGCTGGTTCTGCAGGCCGCGCATCTCGCGCACCATCACGTTGGCGCTCGACGAGTAGCCGAACGCGACCGCTTTCTCCGCCGGCCCGAGGGTGGGCAACACCCCGGCGATCGCCACATCGATGTTGTGCACGCCCTGCTGCTGGGCCGGTTCGTAGGCCCACTGGCCCAGGATGGGCAGCCCGATCTGTGCGGGCCACTCGACGCGGTCGAAATCCCATTCGAAGTACGGCGACGCCGGGTTGTTCGCTGTGTCGATATAGCCCTCGCCGAACACCCCGACCGGCCGCAGCCAATCGGGGTCGGGGTCCGGGTACCAGGGGTCGCCCCCGAGCTGCTGCTGCATGGTGGGCGTCAGACCCGCCGGGTTGTCGTTGCCGCCCATCACCAGCAGCGTGCTGGTCGCCAGCTGGACCCCCGCGGTGACCGTGGCGGCCAGTGCAAGTGCCACCGCGGCGGCGGCCGCGATCACTGCCGTCACCACCGCCCGCACTACCGCCCGCACCGCGTGCACAGTCTCGTGGTCCTTCCCCGCCGGATGCTTCCGTCGCAGGGACACGATGCTAAACCCTTGTTTTCCAGAAATCCGATGGGGGTCATGTTTCTCCAGGTAGAGGATTTTCACCCCACGGGCCGGAGGTAACTGGCAGCGACCGGACGCCGACCCTGCTCCGTCCGCAATCGCTGAAGGACCGTAAAGTGGACGGCATGCCTGAGTTGGATCGCCGCAGTCTCATGGTGATGGCCGGCCTCGGTATGGCGGTTGTCGCCATGCC
>VEQU01000017.1 GCA_018883075.1 Mycobacterium sp. | reverse complement strand
GTCGAACTCGTCGTGTATTCCGGTGCCGAGCGCGGTGATGATGGACTGGACTTCGGTGTTCTTCAGGACCCGGTCGATGCGCGCCTTCTCGACGTTGATGATCTTGCCGCGCAGCGGCAGGATCGCCTGGAACATCGAGTCGCGGCCGCTCTTGGCGGACCCGCCGGCGGAGTCGCCCTCGACGACGTACAGCTCCGAGAGACGCGGATCGGTCGAGCGGCAGTCGGCGAGCTTACCGGGCAGACCCCCGATGTCGGTCGCGCTCTTGCGGCGCACCAACTCACGCGCCTTGCGCGCGGCCAGGCGTGCCTGCGCCGACGAAACCGCTTTGTTGACAACGATTTTGGCGTCCGAAGGATTGGACTCGAACCAGTGGTTGAGCTGCTCATTGCAGATCTTCTGCACGAAGGACTTGACTTCGGTGTTGCCGAGCTTGGTTTTGGTCTGACCTTCGAACTGCGGTTCGCCGACCTTCACCGAGATCACCGCGGCGAGCCCCTCGCGGATGTCGTCACCGGTGAGGTTCGGGTCTTTGTCCTTGAGGAGTTTCTTGTCCTTGGCGTACTTGTTCACCACCGAGGTCAGCGCGGCGCGGAAGCCCTCTTCGTGGGTGCCGCCCTCGTGGGTGTTGATGGTGTTGGCGAAGGTGTGCACGGATTCCGAGTAGCCGGCGTTCCACTGCATCGCGACCTCGACCTCGTGGCCCTCCCCCTTGCCGGAGAAGTCGACCACGCTGGAGTGGATCGGCTGCTTGGTGCGGTTGATGTGCTTGACGAAGTCGACCAGCCCGCCGGGGTAGTGGAACGTGCGGTGGCGGACCTTCTGTCGCGGCGCGGCCTGCTCAGCGGCGATCTCCTCGGCGGTCTTGGGCGCCGCAGCCGTATCGCTGACCACCTCGTCGACGACTTCCTCCGGTGTGACCCGCTCATCGGTGAGCGTGATGGTGAGTCCCTTGTTGAGGAACGCCATCTCCTGGAGGCGCCTCGCGACGGTCTCGAAGTCGTAGTTGGTGGTCTCGAACACCGAAGCATCGGCCCAGAACCTCAGGGTGGTGCCGGTCTTCTTGGTGGCCTCGCCCTGTTTGAGGTTGCCCGGAACCGAGTTGTCGTAGCTCTGGAACCACTCGTGGCCGTCGCGGCAGATGTCCACCTCGACCCGCGTCGAGAGCGCGTTGACCACCGAGACGCCCACGCCGTGCAGCCCGCCGGATACCTGGTAGGCGTCGGACTCGAACTTGCCACCTGCATGCAGCACGGTCATCACCACGTCGACGGTCGGAATCCCCGAGTCGTGCATGGCGACCGGGATGCCGCGGCCGTCGTCACGGACCTCCACCCCGCCGTCGTCGAGCAGGCGCACGTCGACCTGGGTGGCGAAGCCGGCCATCGCCTCGTCGACGGCGTTATCGACGACCTCCCAGATCAGGTGGTGCAGGCCGCGCTCACCGGTGGATCCGATGTACATGCCGGGCCGTTTGCGCACCGCCTCGAGGCCCTCGAGGATCTTGATGGAGTCTGCGCCGTATGCGTCTTCTTTTTTCTTCTTGGGGGCGGCCACGGGCGGACGGATCTCCTCGGAATCGCTGGCACGCGGCCGAAACCGCGCGGTAAGTGTGCCTCCAGTCTACCGGGAGGCAGGGACAGGACCGATTCTGCGGCAGCGTTTCTGCACACCTATTTGAGCCGTGCGGACGATTTCGTAACCGGACATGCCATCGGACGGCCGACACGCCCGGCTGCGACGTTCTGGTGGCTGTGAGGCCACCGTGATAAGGGGTGCGATGGGGCCCGGGGCGGGGCCCCTGGTGGGGCCTAGCCGTAGGTGTCGCGGGGCCCCCGGCCGGGGATGTGCCGCGGTCCCTTACGCCATGACGGCGCCGTCGGGCCGGTGATCCGCAGCGACGTCACCACGCCGTCGCCGACCGCGGCGGCGATCTTGGCCAGCAACTGGGCCTGGACCATCCGCAGTTGGGTGGCCCAGGCGGTGGACTCCGCGGACACGTGCAGCACACCCTCGCGCAGGGCGGTCGGCGTCGCATGTTCGGCGATCTGATCGCCGACGACCTCGGCCCATCGGCCGAACACCGACCCCTCGGCGACCCGCGGCGTCCAGCCCCGGACGTTCGCCAAGTCGCGGGCGGCCCGGCCAAAGGGTTGGGGGTCGCGGGAATCCGGCGCGGGTCCCGACCACCGGCGCCGGCCCCCGCGCGACGACGGGCGCCCCGCGGCCGGTGAGCGCCGGCCCTTACCGACCTCCTTGCCCTGGCCGCGGGCCGCGGCGCGGGCCTCCTCGAGGGCGCGGCGGACCAGGTCCATGCCGCGGGCATCCGAAGGCTCGTCGCCGGTGTCCTCCGGGCCGGTCATCCGCGCACCTCCGAGTGCCGTCCGCTGTCGCCGTCGCAGATGATCACTTCGATCCGGGTGGCCTCCCAGTCGGCGGGGATGTCCTCGTCCACCGCGGCGGTGATGAGCACCTGCTCGGCGCTCGACGCCACCCCCGCCAGAGCGCGCCGTCGGGCGGAGTCCAGTTCGGCGAAGACGTCATCGAGGATGAGAACGGGCTCGCTGCCCTCAGTCCGCAACAGCTCGTAGCCGGCCAGGCGCAGCGCCAGCGCCAACGACCACGACTCGCCGTGGCTGGCGAACCCCTTGGCGGGCTGATCCCCCAGGCGCAACTCGAGGTCGTCGCGGTGCGGGCCGACCAGGCACACGCCGCGGTCCAGTTCCGCGGCGCGCCGCCGCGCACACGCCTCGAGCAGCGCGGACTGCAGATACTCCACATCCGGCACGGCGTCCGGGCCGGTCAGCTCGACACTGCCGCGGTAGCCGATGGCGGCCGGGCGCGACGACGGCGCCAGCAGCTGATATGCCTTTTCCACCTCGGGGGCGAGTTGATTGACCAGCTCGAGGCGCGCCGCCATCAGGGCCGCGCCGTGAGCGGCCAGGTGGCCGTCCCAGACATCGAGGGTCTCCAACGCGCCCTGGTCGGCTCGGAACCGCGCGCCCGACGCCGACTTCAGCAGAGCGGTGCGCTGTTTGAGCACCTTCTCGTAGTCGGCCCGGATGCCGGCGACGGCAGGGCGGCGCACCGCCGCGAGCTCGTCGAGGTATCGGCGGCGCTCCCCGGGATCCCCTCGCACCAGCGCCAGATCCTCCGGGGCAAACAGGACGGCGCGCACCGCGCCGAGGACCTCGCGGGCGCTGCGGACGGGTGAGCGGTTCAGCCTCGCCTTGTTGGCCCGCCCCGCGGTGATCTCCAGATCGACGGCCAGTTCGCGTCCGTCCTGGACCACGATCGTGGAGATGCCCGCGCGCTCGGCGCCTGTGCGGATCAGCGGCGCGTCGGTGGCGACCCGGTGCGAACCCAGGGTGGCGCAGTACCAGAGCGCCTCGACGATGTTGGTCTTGCCGTACCCGTTCGGCCCGACAAAGACAGTCCGGCCCGGAGCCAGGTCGAGTTCGAGGTTCTCCCAGGACCGGAAGTCGCGTAGGCCGATGTGGCGCACATACACGGGTGTCCGCCCTTCTCAGCCGGAAAGCCGGACCCGTTGGACGGCATGGCCGCCGAACTGGTTGCGCAGCGCCGAGACCGCCTTCATGGTCGGCGACTGCTCCTGGCGGGAAGCGAAGCGGGCGAACAGCGAAGCCGCGATCACCGGCACCGGGACACGGTGGTGGATCGCCTCCTCCACTGTCCAGCGTCCTTCACCGGAGTCCTCGGTGTAGTCCGAGATACCGACGAGCCCGGGGTCCTCCTTGAGCGCCTTGGCCAGCAGTTGCTGCAGCCAGGACCGCACGACGGTGCCGTTGGTCCAGGCCTGGATGACGGCCTGGGGGTCGGTGATAATTGGTTCGGCCGCGAGCAGTTCGTATCCCTCCGCATAGGCCATCATCAGCCCGTACTCGATGCCGTTGTGGATCATCTTCGCGTAGTGGCCCGCACCCACCGGGCCGGCATGGACGAAGCCGTCGAGAGGGTCTCCCGGCGGACGCAGCGTGTCGAAGACGGGCATCAGGCGGGTGATGTCCTCCTCGCGCCCACCGACCATGAGGCCGTACCCGTCCGTCAACCCCCAGATGCCGCCCGACACTCCGGCGTCGACGAAGCCGATGCCGCGCCGGCCGAGGAGTTCGGCGTGCGGCGCGTCCTCGGTATAGCGCGAGTTCCCACCGTCGACGACCAGGTCTCCCGGCTCAAGGACCTTCCCCAGAGCTTCGATGGTGTCACGGGTGATCGGACCAGACGGAACCATCACCCACACCACCCGCGGTACCGCCAGCGCCGCGGCCAAAGCGTCGAGTGTCGCAACATCGGAGACTTCCGGGCGGGGGTCGTAGCCGACCACCTCGTGGCCGCCTTCCCGCAACCTCTGGCGCATATTGAAGCCCATTTTTCCCAGGCCCACCAGACCCAGTTGCATGTGCGCGCCTTCCCGTCAGGTGATCGACAACCGCCTTAGCCCGGGAGCCGTACCGGCATCAGCAGGTAGACGTAGTCGGTGTCCATGGCGGGGAACGGACCGGATCCTGACGGTGCGGTGCTACCGGCAGGCCGCAGAACGGCGGGCTTGCTTGAGGTGGTGAAGCCGAACGTCACCCGGTCGCAGCGCAGCGATCCAAGACCGTCAGTCAGGTATGTCGGGTTGAACGCGATGGTCAAAGGTTCACCGGCGAAGTCAACCTCGAGGTCCTCCTCGGCTAGGCCCACTCCATCGGCTCCGGCCGACAGGTGCAGCAGACCCTCCGTGAACTCCATCCGAACCTGGGCGCCGCGGTCGGCGACCAGCGCGACACGTTTGATGGCCTCGGTCAGTTCGGCGACGGCGACGGTGGCCATGGCGGTGTGTTCGGTGGGCAGCAGTTGCCGGAACTTTGGAAACTCGGTGTCGAGAAGCCGGGTGGTACTGCGTTTGCCGGAGCTGCGGATCCCGAGGAGGCGTTCCTCGCCGACGGCCCCTCCGGCGCCGAGTGCGAGATGCACATCGGTGCCGGGTGTCACCGCCTTAGCGGCCTCGGCCAGGGTGCGGGCCGGAACCAGTATCGCGGCGTCGAGGGCCGGAGTTGTCGTCGACCAGGTGAGTTCACGTACGGCCAACCGGAAGCGGTCGGTGGCGGCCAGAACAATCCTGTCGCCGGAGATCTCCATGCGGATCCCGGTCAGCATGGGCAGTGTGTCATCGCGACCCGCGGCCACCGCGACCTGGGCGACCGCCTCGGCGAAGACATCCGCCGGCACCACACCCGTCTCATCGGGGAGCGACGGCAGGGCGGGGTAGTCCTCCACCGGCATCGCCGGAAGGGAGAACTTGGAGCTGCCGCAGGTCAGCAACATCCGGTTACCGTCGACGTGAACCTCCACCGGCTTGGCCGGCAGCGCCCTGGTGATCTCGGAGAGCAGCCGTCCCGACACCAGAACGGTCCCAGCCGAGCCGATCTCGGCGGGAACGGCAACCTCCGCGGAGACGTCGTAGTCGAATCCGGCGATGGTCAGACCGTCATCGGTTCCGGTGATCAGCACACCAGCCAGCACGGGCACCGCCGGCCTGGTGGGCAGGGTCCGCGCCACCCAGGCGACCGCGTCGGCGAAATCCTCCCGCACCAGGCGGAATCTGAGGTCGGAGCCCACCGTCGTGGTCACCACGTCAATCGTGTCCCTTCATCCGCTAGGTCGGTGCACCGCTGACAACGGCGGTCCGATGACCAACCGTAGAGCGTCGAACAGCATCTTGAAAGATATTCGTGCAGGCAGACAAATGCCTTCCGCCATCGTGATTTACGGATGGCAGGCCGGCATTCCCCAACAACTCTCTTCTAAAGAGAGATCTGAAGATATTTAACAGTAATAGCAGTAGGGGCTGTTGATGTTGTGGACAACATGGCTGCGGCGCTGTTCAAGGACGCCGCGTACTTGTGGAGCAGTTGTGGATGATTGGACGGTCCGGGCCGGCGCCGATGTGGAGACACCGGTGGTCTTGATGGGCTGTCAAGGGCACGCCCGGCGTTGTCCCGAGTTTGTCCACAACCAGTGCACAACTCTGTGGAGTGGCAGATGATCCTGGTGGGGCAGAAGTTTTTCGCGGCGATCAGCGTTTGGAGCGCTGCCGGATGCGTGTGGTGAGTTCCTTCACGTGGTCGAAGACCTCGCGGCGGGACGCCATCTCATTGAGGATCTTGCGCTGCGCGTACATCACTGTGGTGTGGTCGCGGCCGAAGGCCTGGCCGATCTTCGGCAGCGAGAGGTCGGTGAGTTCGCGGCACAGATACATGGCGATCTGACGGGACTGTGCCAACGCCCGCGTCTTGCCCGGCCCGCGTAGTTCCTCCACGGTGGTGTCGAAGTATTCGGCGGTGGCGGTCATGATCATCGCCGCGCTGATCTGCATGGTGCCGGCGTCGGCGATGAGGTCTCGCAACACGATCTCGGCCAGCGCGGTGTTGATGGGTGCCCGGTTCAGCGACGCGAAAGCCGTTACCCGGATCAGGGCACCCTCGAGTTCTCGGATATTGCGTTCGATGCTCGAGGCGATGAGCTCCAGAACGTCATCGGGTACGTCGAGGCGTTCCATCTGCGCCTTCTTGCGCAGGATTGCGATCCGGGTTTCCAGGTCCGGTGGCTGCACGTCGGTGATCAGCCCCCACTCGAACCGGGTCCGGAGGCGGTCTTCGAGAGTTGCGAGCTGCTTCGGCGGCCGGTCGGAGGAGATGACGATCTGCTTGTTGGCGTTGTGCAGGGTGTTGAAGGTGTGGAAGAACTCCTCCTGGATACCCTCCTTACCTTCGATGAACTGGATGTCATCCACCAGCAGTACGTCGATGTCGCGGTAACTCTTCTTGAAGGCGACCCGGCGGTCGTCACGCAGCGAGTTGATGAAGTCGTTGGTGAATTCCTCGGTGGAGACGTACTTGACCCGCATCCCGGGGAATAGCCGCTGGGCGTAGTTGCCGGCGGCGTGCAGCAGATGGGTCTTACCCAGACCCGACTCGCCCCAGATGAACAGCGGGTTGTAGGCGCGGGCCGGGGCCTCGGCGATCGCCAGGGCGGCGGCGTGGGCGAAGCGGTTGGAGGCGCCGATGATGAAGGTGTCGAAGGTGTAGCGCCGGTTGAGGCTGGTGTCATCGGTGTCGTCCGTGGACGCTGTCCTGGGCCGCTCGGTGAAGTAGCTGGGCCAGCCGTCGGTGTCGCCCAACACAGAGTCCCGGTCACCGTCGGGCCCGGTCATGCTGCTGACCAGGATGTCTTCATCTTCGGCGTCGTCGGCGGAGGGTTCGATCCGGACGCCGAGTTCCACCCGGTGGCCCAGCCGCCGGCTCAACGCGTCGATGATCGGTGCGCGCAGATGCCGTTCGATTTCGTTCTGGACGAAGGGACTCGGTACCGAGAGCAGGGCGAAGCCCTCGGCGATGGTGAGCGGCCGCACGAGTTTCAGCCAGGCACGCTGCTGAGGTGTCAGGGGGTTCTCGGGGAGCAGGTCGCTGTCGGTGAGGGTGTCGGTGTCACCGTTGAGCTCGGCGACGACGGAATTCCACACTGTGGAGAAGTCGGTGGTGAGGTCGTCGGTCACCGAGAGGCCCCCTGAGATTCGGCATGGTCGAAAGCGGGAAGGCTGCCGGAAGGACGAACTGTCCACATAGTTATCCACAGATGTGTACAGGGCCGGTGGTCCCAGTCACGAACCATGAGGACGGGCCTTTACTCTGCGGAAATAGCGTCAATCTGTCTTGCGAAGCCTTAGTGTTCTGCCAGAAGTTAACAGGTTTCCCGGATGGTGCCAACCGCTGTGGACAAAACCCGGGACGGCTGTGGATGGGTGGCCCGGTCACGCGGTTTGACCTGCGCAAGTGAGGTAAGTACCCTCGGAACGTCGCCCGCAAGCAGGCGATACGGCAGCGACCGGATGTTCGGGACCGCGCCGGTTACGCGATGCTTCACCGCTGGATCGCCACCGAGGACCGCGATCGGTCCTGGGTGTGGTCCGATTTGACGAGGAGATGGACCCGTGGCCAAGGGCAAACGCACCTTCCAGCCGAACAACCGCCGGCGTGCGAGGGTTCATGGTTTTCGGCTTCGTATGCGTACCCGGGCCGGACGGGCGATCGTCTCCGGCCGCCGCCGCAAGGGCCGTCGCTCGCTGACTGCCTGATCAGCGGCCTTTCAACGTGCTGCCGGCAAAGAACCGGATGACGCGCTCGGCGGAGTTCGGTGCCACGGTGAAGCACGGGGTCAGAGCAGTTCAGCCCGACCTCGTCGTTCATGCTCGACACGATCCGGACCGCTCCGACGGGCCGAGGATCGGCCTCATCGTCACCAAGGCCGTCGGGACGGCCGTCGATCGGCACCGCGTGTCACGGCGGCTGCGCCATGCCGCCCGCGGCGTCATGACCGAACTCGCCGCCGCCGACCGGGTGGTGATCCGGGCGCTGCCCAGCAGCCGGGACACCGCCGGGGAACGGCTGCGACAGGAGGTTGCGGCCGGTGTGCGTCGGGCGCGTGAGCTGATGGGCCGGCGCTGATGGGGGAGCTCTGATGGGCCGGATGGCGCGCGGCGCGATATCCGCGATCCAGATGTATCGGCATATGATCTCGCCGCTGCGGCCGCCGTCGTGCCGGTTCACCCCCACCTGCAGCCAGTACGCCGTCGACGCCATCGGCGAGTACGGACTCATGCGCGGCGTAGGGCTGGCGGCGGTCCGGTTGGCCAAGTGTGGGCCGTGGCACCGCGGCGGATGGGACCCGATCCCCGCGCGGCCGAGCCTTCAGCGCCAACCCGAATCCAGGAGCGCCAATGTTTAACTGGTTCAGCCTCGACTACATCTACTACCCGGTGTCGGGGATCATGTGGCTCTGGTACAAGCTGTTCGCGCTGCTGCTGGGCCCGGAGAACTTCTTCGCGTGGGCGCTGTCGGTGATGTTCCTGGTGTTCTCGCTGCGGGTGCTGCTCTACAAGCCCTTCGTCCGGCAGATCCGCACCACCCGGCAGATGCAGGAATTGCAGCCGCAGATCAAGGCTCTTCAGAAGAAGTACGGCAAGGATCGTCAGCGGATGGCGCTGGAGATGCAGAAGCTTCAGCGCGAGCACGGCTTCAACCCCGTCCTCGGGTGCCTCCCCATGCTCGCCCAGATCCCGGTGTTCCTGGGCCTCTACCACGTGCTGATGTCGTTCAACCGGACGCAGACCGGGTTCGGCCGGCTCGGCCTGTCGGTGGAGGAGAATCGTTCACTCGGCAACTATTTCTTCAGTGCCGCCGACGTCGGCCATTTCCTCGACGCCAACCTGTTCGGCGCGCCGATCGGCGCCGCGATCACCCAGCAGCACGGTCTCGCCGCCTATACCGAGTTCAGCCGGCCCGCCGTCGCCGCGGTCTCGATCCCGCTGATGATCCTGGCGGGCATCGCCACCTACTTCAACAGCCGCGCCTCGATCGCGCGCCAGAGCCCGGAGGCGGCCGCTAATCCGCAGACGGCGTTGATGAACAAGTTGGCGCTGTACGTGTTCCCGCTCGGGGTGGTGATCGGCGGGCCGTTCCTTCCGATCGCAATCATCATCTACTGGGTGTCCAACAACATCTGGACGTTCGGCCAGCAGCATGTGGTGTTCGGCAGGATCGAGAAGGAGGAAGAGGCGAAGAAGGCCGAGGCCCTGGCGCGCCGGTCCTCCAACGCCCCGGTGCCTGGCGCGAAGCCGGCGAAGGTCCGCAAGGGTGACCGCGGCGGGAACGGGAACGGCTCGGCGCCGGCCACCGAGACACCCGACGACGAGGCCGCGGCCGAGGGTCCGACCGCCGCCGAGGAACGGTCCGGTGCCGCCGCCAAACCGGCCCGCAATCAGCCCGCCGGCCGCACGCCCCGGCCGGGCAACCGGCCCAAGAAGCGCAAGCGTTGAGACCGACCGTGCGATCCGGTTGGAGAGGGAGAGACGAGACATGACCGACACCGACGCGCTCGATTCGGCGCCGGCGGCCAAGGCGGACGACCTGGAGGACCGCCTGGTCGCCGAGGGCGAGATCGCCGGCGACTATCTGGAGGAGTTGCTCGACCTGCTTGACTTCGACGGGGATATCGACCTCGATGTGGAGGGCGACCGCGCGATCGTCAGCATCGACGGTGGCGAGGACCTGGCGAAGCTGGTGGGCCGCCGCGGCGAGGTTCTCGACGCGCTGCAGGAATTGACTCGCCTGGCCGTGCACCAGAAGACCGGTGAGCGCAGCCGGCTGATGCTCGATGTCGCCGGTTGGCGGCGACGGCGCCGCGACGAGCTGACCGCACTGGGGGAGAAGGTGTCCCGGCGGGTGCTCGAGACCGGTGAGCGCGAGGAGCTCGCACCCATGACGCCGTTCGAGCGCAAGATCGTGCACGACGCGGTTGCCGGGGTGGACGGCGTCCACAGCGAGAGTGAGGGTGTGGAGCCCGCGCGCCGCGTCGTCGTCCTGCCGGACTGACCGGGCGGCGGTTACGCAGACGCAGTAGTTACACAGACGTCGTTTACGACACGCATGTAGTTACGGCACGGTCCGAGGGAGGCATGTTTCACGTGAAACACAGCGCCTGCCCCGCGCCACCCCCACCGCCCCAGGCGGCCGCTGTGTTCGGCGACCGCCTCGAGGCGGCCGGGCGCTACGCGGAGCTTCTCGCCGGCCCAGGCGTCGAGCGCGGGCTGCTCGGCCCGCGGGAGGTGGAACGGATCTGGGAGCGCCACATCCTGAACAGTGCGGTGGTCGCTGAGTTACTCGACGGGCCGGAGCGTGTGGTGGACATCGGCAGTGGCGCCGGCCTGCCCGGGGTTCCGCTGGCCATCGCCCGCGGTGATATCCAGGTGACACTCGTGGAGCCGATGCTCCGCCGGACCGAGTTCCTGGATCAGGTGGTGGCCGATCTCGGAATCCAGGTGACGGTGATCCGTGGACGGGCCGAGGACCCGGAAGTCCGGGCCGCCGCCGGGGGAGCCGACGCGGTCACCTCCCGGGCGGTCGCCGGTTTGGAGAAGCTCACGGGGTGGAGCCTGCCCCTGCTTCGCCCGGGCGGGCGGATGCTCGCGATCAAGGGCGAACAGGCCGAGGCCGAGGTGTCGGAGAGCCTCCCGATGATGATGAAGTCAGGCGCCACCGGGGTGCGGGTGGTGAGATGTGGATCGGAGTACCTGGATCCGCCCACCACCGTGGTGATCGCCCGTCGGGGCGAACCGGGACCCGCCGGACAGCCCCGCCGGGCGCCCCGGCGCCGCCCGGCGGAGAGGAGAGGACCATGACCGAATCCGGCCCCCATGTTTCACGTGAAACATGGGCGGGCGCGAGCGACCCCGACACGGACACCCCGATCGGCGCGGCCGCGGAGCGGGCGATGCAGGTGCTGCACACCGCGACCGGCCAGCTGCCTCGGCCGGCGCACCGGCGGGTGTTCACGGTAGCCAATCAGAAGGGCGGCGTGGGTAAGACCACCACCGCGGTGAACATGGCCGCCGCGCTGGCGGTCCAGGGGCTCAAGACCCTGGTCATCGACCTGGACCCCCAGGGCAACGCCAGTACGGCCCTGGGCATTTCGGACCGGCACTCCGGGACCCCGTCGTCCTACGAGGTGCTCCTTGGCGAGATCCCCCTGGAGGCCGCGATCCGCCAGAGCCCGCACAGCGAGCGGCTGTTCTGCGTGCCGGCCACCATCGATCTGGCCGGGGCCGAGATCGAACTGGTCAGCATGGTGGCCCGGGAGAACCGGCTCCGCAATGCGCTGGCGGCGCTGGACAAAACCGACTTCGACTACGTCTTCATCGACTGCCCGCCGTCGCTGGGCCTGCTGACCATAAACGCCCTGGTCGCAGCCCCGGAAGTGCTGATCCCGATCCAGTGCGAGTACTACGCCCTCGAGGGTGTCTCCCAGCTGATGCGGAACATCGAGATGGTCAAAGCACATCTCAACCCCGCGCTGTCGGTCACCACGGTGGTGCTGACCATGTACGACGGCCGGACCAAACTGGCCGATCAGGTGGCCGCCGAGGTGCGCAACTTTTTCGGCGACAAGGTGCTGCGCACGGTGATTCCGCGCAGCGTTAAGGTGTCCGAGGCGCCCGGCTACAGCATGACGATCCTCGACTACGACCCCGGATCGCGGGGTGCCATGAGTTATCTGGACGCCAGCCGCGAACTGGCGCACCGGCCCGGCCCGACGGAGGCACGCACATGACGCCATCATCGAAGCGCAAGGGCGGCCTAGGCCGCGGCCTGGCATCCCTGATTCCGACCGGACCGTCGGACGGCGGTCCGCGGATGGGCGAGGCCGCCGCGGATGTCGTGATCGGCGGCCCGGGCACCGCCACCGAGAACATCGGCGCGGTGTACCGGGAGATCGACCCCGCCGCCATCGAACCCAATCCCCGCCAGCCCCGGCAGGTGTTCGACGAGGACGCCCTGGCGGAGCTGGTGCACTCGATCCGGGAGTTCGGGCTGATGCAGCCCGTGGTGGTCCGGGAGATCTCCGACGACGCCGGTGCGCGGCGCTACCAGCTGGTCATGGGGGAGCGCCGCTGGCGGGCGTCGCAGCAGGCCGGGCTGACGACCATCCCGGCCATCGTGCGCGAGACCACTGATGACAATCTTTTGCGCGACGCGCTGCTCGAGAACATCCATCGGGCACAGCTCAATCCCCTGGAGGAGGCGGCCGCTTATCAGCAGCTGCTCGACGAGTTCGGGGTCACCCATGAGGAGCTGGCCGGCCGCATCGGCCGGTCGCGACCGGTGATCTCCAACATGATCCGGCTGCTGCGCCTGCCGGTCGCCGTCCAGCGGTGGGTGGCCGCGGGCGTGCTGTCCGCGGGGCATGCCCGGGCGCTGCTCGCCCTCGAGGCCGGCCCGGAAGCCCAGGAGGAACTCGCGGCCCGCATCGTCGCCGAGGGACTGTCGGTCCGGGCGACCGAGGAGGCGGTGACGCTGGCCAACCGGGGCGGGGGGCGGGCGCCGGCGCCCCCGCGCCGCAAGCCCATCCAGATGCCCGGGTTGCAGGAGGTCGCCGAGCGGCTCTCCGGTGCCTTCGACACCCGGGTCAGGGTCAGCCTGGGCAAGCGCAAGGGCAAGATCGTCGTCGAATTCGGTTCGGTGGAGGATCTGCAGCGCATCGTGGCGCTGATGGACTCCAAGGCCGGCCGGTAGGGCGATCCGGCCCGCCTAACCCGCCAACCAGGCATTTCGTCACTGTGACACAACGACCCCACGGACTGAAAACCCTACTGCCCCAACGGTTTTCGCAGCACCTGCCGGTGCGGGGTCCGGTGCGGGACCGAACCCAACCGGGAGCCAGCGGGCTCTCCTATCCTGAAGATGGCCCCTGTCCTGAAGTTGCCGCCGTGCCAGTCCGCACCCGGGGAGACTAGTGTCCTTTCGCATTGGCCCGCTGCGACTCGAGGCCTTCGAGCAGCTGCCCAAGCACGCCCGGCGGTGCGTGTTCTGGGAGGTCGATCCGGAGACGGCATGCTCGGAATACCTGCCCGACCCTGAATTCGAGAAAGAGGCATGGCTGTCGATGGTCATGCTGGAGTGGGGTTCGTGCGGCCTGCTCGCCACCACAGCTGCCACCCCGGACCCCGCGGACACCGACACCGACACCTGTCTGGGGTACGCGCTGTATGCCCCGCCGCGCGCGGTGCCGCGGGCGCAGCGGCTCCCGACCGGACCGGTGAGTGCCGACGCGGTGCTGCTGACGTCGATGGGTGTGGAGGCGGGCCAGAACGACGGACTGCCGGCCCTGCTGATCGCCCAGGTGGTCGATGCGCTCGTGCGGCGCGGTGTGCGCGCCCTCGAGGCCTTCGGCCGTACCGCCGAGTCCTGCGAACTGCTCGATCCGGATCGCGCGGCGCATCTGGATCCGCAGCTGGCGTCCGCGGTGAAGGCGCTGGGGGACTGCTCGTTCGACAACTGCATGATCAGCGCCGACTTTCTACAGGATGTCGGCTTCACCGTGGTGGCCGCGCACCGTTACTTCCCCCGGTTGCGGCTGGAACTGGACAAGGGGCTGGGCTGGAAGGCCGAGGTGGAGGCGGCGCTGGAACGGCTGCTGGAGGGTGCGCGCCTGGAGCAGCCGGTCTAGACCGCCGGGCGCCCCTGCTCGAC
Source organism: Mycobacterium sp. (assembly GCA_018883075.1). Taxonomy (GTDB): domain Bacteria; phylum Actinomycetota; class Actinomycetes; order Mycobacteriales; family Mycobacteriaceae; genus Mycobacterium. Next base: position 18,850 of record VEQU01000017.1, on the reverse strand, counting down.
GGCCTGCTCGTGGGCGAGCAGTTCGGCGAAGGTGAAGGTGCCGGTGGGCCGGTCGTTCTTGCCGAGCAGATAGAGCCGTTTCACGGCGGCCAGGATCCCCTCGGCGACCGCGTCGCGGCACTCGCGGGTGGCCAGCACCCCGCTGTCGTGCGGGCTGGTGATGTAGCCGACGTCCACCTGGACCGTCGGCATCCGGGTCAGCCGCAGCAGGTCCCAGGTGCGGCCGTGGGTGCGGCAGTCGCGTAATCCCGTGCGGGCCACAACTTCTCGCTGGATGAAGTCCGCGAGATTGCGCCCGATGGTCGACGCCGAGCCGTGCGCGCTGCCGAAGTAGAAGGAGGCGACGCCGCCGGCCGATGGGTTGTACTGACGTTCGAAACGCAGGCTGATCATCAGGTCCGCCCCGACGGTGTTGGCGGTGGCCGCCCTCTCGGTGTCCGCGGGGCTGTGGTTGACCGGGCGGGACAGGAACGTCTCCATGCCGATGGCCGTCATCCGGCCCTCCAGACGGCTGGCCAGATCCCACAGGATGTCGGCCTCGCTTATCGGGCCTTCAGGACCGTTGACCAACAGGCCGCGGTCGCCGCCGCCGCGGCCCGGGTCGATGATGATCCGCTTGCCGGACAGCCGCGGCCCGGAGCGCCGCACCTGTTCCTCCTCGCGGATGGCGTGCAGCGAACCACCGGTCACCCGCGAGCCGAGGAAGTACAGCGAACGCAATGTCTCCGGCCCGCAGATCCCGTCCGGCGCGAGACCGTATTCGCGTTGGTAGGACATCAGTGCGTTGTGCGTCTGCAGGCCGAAGTAGCCGTCGACCAGTGCGTGGTAGAAACCGAGGTCCTGCAACCGGGTCTGCAGGGTCGCGACGTCGTCCCCGTACATCGGGGCGCCGAACTGGTGGGCCAGCGTGCGTGCGCCCAGCCGATAGGACGCCTCCTTGATCGAGCGGTAGGTGGCCTCGCCGACGATCCCGTCGACCAGCAGACCCCGCCGCTGCTGGAACGCCCGCACCGCGTGGTCGAGTTCCTCGTCGAACAGATCGGGCGCGATGTGACCACCGGTGACGGCGTCAGCCTCGGGGTTATCCAGCAGACCGAGTGCGGAGAGGGCCGCGCGGATCTCCAGCACCGCCGCGCCGCGATCCCCGTGGCGCAGGGACGCAGCCTCGCCGGCGCCGTCACGGGGACTGGACATGGCAAAGATTGTCGCAGAAACGCCGCTGGTTGCGCCAAACCCCTACCAGCGATATCCGGTCACAAGAAGGTCAACAACCGCGGTCTCTCGCTACAGGTCGCCGTCGATCTCCCGAAGCAGGGCGGCCTTGCCCTTGGCGCCGACGATGCGACGCACCGGTTGCCCGTTCTTGAACAAGATGAGGGTGGGAATGGAGACCACCTGATAGTCGCGGGCGGTGGCCGGGTTGGCGTCGACGTCGATCTTGGCCACCCGCAGCACACCGGCCTTCTCGGCGGCGATCTCCTCGAGCACCGGCGCGATCATCTTGCACGGGCCGCACCAGGTGGCCCAGAAGTCGACCAGCACGGGGGTGGTGCTTTCGAGCACGGTCGCGGCGAAGGAGTCGTCGGACACCGCCACGGTCGCGTCGCTCATCGGCGCGCCCCGATCATCGCGCTGCCCGGTTCCTGAGCGGCGTCATCACCCTCGGCCAGCCAGCGCTCCGCGTCGATGGCCGCGGCGCAGCCGCTGCCTGCCGCAGTGATGGCCTGCCGGTAGGTGCGGTCCACCAGGTCGCCGGCGGCGAACACCCCGGGAAGCGAGGTGGCGGTGCTGCCCGCAGCGACCAAGACGTAGCCGTCCGGGTCGAGATCCACTGTGCCGGAGACCAATTCGGAGCGCGGATCGTGACCGATCGCGATGAAAACACCCGTAACCGCCAGAGTGGACTCCTCGCCCGTGACGGTATTGCGCACCCGCAGGCCGGTCACCGTCGAGTCGCCTTCGACCTCGACGACGGCGGTGTTGGTGAGGAAGGTGATCTTGTCGTTGGTCCGGGCGCGTTCGAGCATGATCTTCGAAGCACGGAACTCCTCGCGGCGGTGCACCAGTGTGACGCTGCGCGCGAAGCGGGTCAGGAAGGTGGCCTCCTCCATCGCGGAGTCGCCGCCGCCGATCACCGCGATGTCCTGATCCTTGAAGAAGAAGCCGTCACAGGTCGCGCAGGAGCTGACGCCGCGGCCCAGCAATTCCTGCTCGCCGGGGACGCCGAGATAGCGGGGTGCGGCGCCCATCGCGAGGATCACCGCCCGGGCGCGGTGTGTTTCGCCGCCGGCGGTCACCACCTCTTTGATCGGGCCGGCCAGCGAGACCGATTCGACATCCTCCATCTGCAGGTCGGCGCCGAACCGCAGCGCCTGTTCGCGCATCTCGTCCATGAGTTCGGGGCCGGTGATGCCGGAGCGGAAACCGGGGTAGTTCTCCACCTCCGTGGTGGTCATCAGGGCACCGCCGAACTCGGTGCCCTCGAACACCAGCGGCGCCAGCTGGGCCCTCGCGGTGTAGATCGCGGCGGTGTAGCCGGCCGGGCCGGATCCGATGACGATCACGTCGTGAATGGTTTTCTCGGACATGCCAGCCTTTCTGCGTCGCAATCTCAAACGCCAGCCTAGGCGGCGGTGTTCCCGCCGGTGTTGTTCACGGCCGCTGAACCGACGTGTCCGTGGCCGTCGGGGTGGCCGTGATGCTGCGGGCACTGGCCGGCGCGCTGGGCGCCGCCCCGCCGGCCGAGATCGCCACCGCGCCGGCCGCCACGGCGGCACCCGCCAGGATCAGTCCGGCCGCCACCAGCCAGACGCCGCGCCCGGTGGACGGACGGGCGGCGTGGGCCGGGCGCCTACCGGGTGATCCGGTGACGGTGTTGGTGCCCGAAGCGGGGTCCGGCAGAGCGGGGTCCGGTAGAACGGACTCCATCAGGACAGGGTCCACGCCACCAGTGTGCGCGTCAGTTCCCCGCCGGATCCAGCAGAACGGCCAGCCGGGCCCGCGCCCGCGCGCAGCGGCTTTTGACGGTGCCCTCGGCGACGCCGAGCAGCCGGGCCGCGTCGGCGACTGAGTAGCCGTGCATGTCGACGGCGACCACCGCGGCGCGCTGCTCGGCCGGCAACCGCATGAGGGCTTGGCGCACCACGACCGCCGTCGTCACGCCGGCGGCGTGATCGGCGACCGCGCCGGTGTCGTCGGCGTGATCGGGCAGTGCCACGGTGGGCCGGGCGGCGTTGCGCCGCAACCTATCGGTGCAGGCGTTGATCACGATGCGATGCAGCCAACTGCCCACCGCGGAGTCGTTGCGGAACCCGCCGGCGCATCGGTGCGCGGCGAGCAGCGCCTCCTGCAGCGCGTCGTCGGCGTCCTCCGCGCTCTGGCTGCGCCAGCGGGCCAGCCTGTAGAGGCGGGGGCGGTGACGGCCCACCAGTTCGGCGAAGGCATGCCGGTCGCCGTCGAGGTGGGCGCACAGCAGTGCGGTGTCGCTGCGCGAGTCATCGGTGGAGCTGACCATCGGCCGCACGTTAGCCAGCGGTTCACCGGCGGGCACTTCACCTGCGGGCGGACCTGTTCAGGATGCCGAGCGGACGGTGACCTCGGAGACGTCGGTGCGGTTCTTGCCGTTGGTCTGGCCCAGCGTGGAGATCCACACCAGCAGATACGACGTCGGCTCCGCGCCGGGAACCTCGATGGTGTTCGAGCCCGGCCGCAGCGCGGTGGGTCCGGTCAGCAGGGTGGTGTCCTCTAGCGACGGCGGGTTCGCGCTGGAGGCCGACCGGATCTGCACCTGTGTCCCGGTGCTCGACACCGAGACCGTCACCTCGCCCACCTTGGTGGGTTCGGGAAGTCGCAGCATCAGCCCTACGCCGTTTTTGAAGTTGGGGAACGGCGGGGTGTCGGTGTAGGTGTCCGTCGGCCATACCGTCGCCGGGTCGCCGTCGATCGCGAGGTCAGCCAGATCCGGCGCATCGGCCCCGCCCATCGGTGAGAAGACCGTCGCCGCAACGGGTTTCACGACCCCGCCGGGGTTGGTGTCGCCGGAGGCGCCCGAGGTGGTGGTGGTCGTGGTGTTCAGACCGAGTTGGTCGCCTTTGAGACCGCCGCCGACGTCACCGAAGATGCGGCCGAGGAACGACGCGAGGACCAGGAGTGCGATCAGCATTACCGCGCCGCCGGCCGCGATCCCGATGAGCAGGGTGCGCTTGCGCCGGGCGGCCACCTCCGCGGGGTCTTCTGTCGGGCGCGCGGCCGGACCCGCGGCCGGGCCCGCAGCCGGACCGGCAGGCGGTGCCGCGGGCGGCCGCCGCCGGGGCGGTTCCGCGGCCGCCGGCACGGGTTCGACAAGATCGGTGCGGTCGGCGGCGGCGGTCGCCTGGGTGAGCAGGTGCAGCAGGGTGGGCGCGGTGCTGATGCCGCCGCCGGGTTGCACGGCGCGTGCGGCGGCCGCGGAGATCTGGAAGGGGATGTCGCCCTTGACCGCCTGCGGTTCGACGACAACGCCGTCGGCGCCGGTCTGAGCCGGACGCAGTCCGCTGGGGGTGCCGGTCTCGGGCAGCGGCCAGCGGTCGACGAGCAGTGCGTAGAGCGCGGCGCCGACGCCACGGACGTCGTCGGCCTGCGTGGCGGTCGGCAGTGTGGCGGGGAAGGCGAGTGCGACGTCGCCGTCCATGCTGACCCTGATGCGGCTGGGATGGTCGATCGACAGAGCGACGCCATTGCGGTGCGCCTCGTCGACGGCGGCGGCCAGTGACTGGATGGCGCGTGCGGCGCCGATCGGTGAGGGCGAGGTGTCGGCCACCTCCTTCAGCGAGCCGCCGCGGATCCATTCCGACACCACCAGACCACCCGTCGCGGTGGCGGTGACGTCGAGCACCCGCGCCAGGCCGGGGCGTTCGATCCGGCTCAGAGCGAGGGTCCGGTCCAGGGTGGCCTTTACCTGATCTGGTGCCAGGCGATGGTCGGGGTCGATGAACGTCAGCGCGACCTGCCGGTCCAGCGCGGTGTCGAGGGCCTGCCAGAACTGAAGACCGGGCGGGCCGCCGTGGAACACCAGCAGGCGGTAGCGGCCGTCGGCGATGCCGGCGCCGGCGACAAGGGTGCTCTCGGTCGGGCCGGCCTGGTGTCGACCACGGGGGGCGGCGGGGTCGGTGGGCCGCCCGGTCACGTCGGGATGGAAGTCGCCGGCGCCGCCGGAAAGATCGTCGCTCAGCCCCGGTCCTTTCAACTCGCGTGAAATGCCACGACGAGCGTACGTGACACCGTCCGGCTTTCCGGGCAGGTGAGAGCCGGGGCCGGGGGGCGGGTCCTGCGGGGGCTGATCGGTGAGCCGGCGCGCCACGGCGTCCTTGGCGGCGATGGCATCGGGCACCCGGGCGGCCAGCATCAGCGAGCCGCCGACCGCGAGCAGGACCACCGCGAGGATCAACAGACGCACCATCGACCCGCCGCCGCCGCTTCGAGTGGTGAGCAGATCCAGGTGCAGCAGCCGGTCGACGCCGGCGGCGACCAGGGCTGCGACGATCACCGCCGCCGCGGTCGCCGTGACGGTGCGCACCGCCGCGGAATCGAGCATCCGGCCCGTTGCGCGCAGCGAGCGGCGCAACAGCAGATGTCCCAGGATTGCGCCGGCCACGAAGCCGAGCCCATTGGCGGCGCCGAGGTAGCCGGCCACCAGCTCGGGGTCATCGGTGAGGTGCGGAGCCAGTAGTGAGAAGACGATCTTCACCGTCGTGATCGCGACGATGATCAGGATCGGCGTCCACGGTTGTTCGCGCGCGTAGAACACCCGCAACTGCAACAGCACCAGCGCGTAGGGGATCAGGGTGAACGCCGACATCGCGATCGCGATGCCGAGGTAGTTCGCGTCGACCTCACCGAAGTTCCCGTAGGCGAACAGCGCGCTGCCGATCGCCGGCCCGCCGATGGTCATCAGCGCCACCACCGGGATGAGCGTCACCATCGTGAGCCGGGTGGCCAGCGATAGGTCGGCGCGCACCGCGGGGATGTCCTCGGCGGCGGCGTTGCGGCTCAGCCGCGGCATGACGACCGTCAGGATCGTCACGCCGATCATGCCGAACGGCAGCATCAACACGAGCCAGGCGTAGTAGTAGATCGCCGGCCCGGAAGCGGCTGCGGTGCTGGCGATCTGGTTGCCGACGACCAGGCCGATCTGGCTGATCAGCACGTAGAGCACCATGGCCGCGGCCATCATGCCGAAGCGTTTGAGCCGCGCGTCGATGCCCCACAGCGGCCGCAGGCTGATCCGCTCGGCGCGGATGGCGACCAGTAGCACCGCGGCCTGGGCGACCACCCCGAGAGTGGTGCCGATGCCCAGAACGAGAAGTTTCGCGCTGCCCATGGCGACGGGGTCGATCGACAGTTCGCCCGGCACGAGCACGAACAGTCCGAGCGTGGCGATGGCGACGATGTTGTTGACCACCGGGGCCCAGGCGGGCGGGCCGAACACGTTGCGGTTGTTCAGGATCGCCATGAAGACTGACGACAGGCCGTAGAAGAGGACCTGCGGCAGCAGCAAGAAGGCGAAGGAGGTCGTCAGCGCGGTGTCGACCTTCGGATCGCCGCCGAGCATGAGGCGCACCAGCAACGGCGCGGCCGCCACGGAGGCCACGGTGGCAGCGAGCAGCAGGGCCGTCGCCAGCGTCACCAGCCGCCGTACGAACGCCTCGCCGCCGTCGGGGTCGTCGCGTTCGGCCCGGGCGAGTACGGGGACGAAGATCGCGGTGAAGGTGGCCTCCAGCACCAGGGCGGCGATCAGGTTCGGCAGCTGATTGGCCACCGAGAACGCACTCGACAGCGCCGCGCCGAGGATCGCGGCCAGCAGCACGATCCGGATGAACCCGGTGATGCGGCTGACCAGCGTCGCCAGCGCCATGCCCCAGGAGCGCGACACCACCGCCGCGTCGGAGAGCTCGGGGCGCTGGGTTCTGCCCGGCGGTGGGGTACTCATGCGTTCTCCCGGCGGCGGCGGTGGTCGACCGGGGGGTCGAGGTCGGCGCGGTCGGGTTGGCCGCGGAAGCGGTGATAGAGGCGGCGGCCCACCAGTAGCGCCAGTACCGCGCCGCCGCCGAGGGTGATGGCGAACAGCACCTTGCCGTAGGCGTTGGAATGCACCGACAGGCGCACCGGGTCTCCGAGTTGCACACCGTCGGGCGTGCGCAATGTGACGTCGACCGCCACCCGCTGGGTCACCCGGACTTCCACGGGCACCCGCAGCGGGAGGTATCCGGGAGGCAATTCCTGCTCACCGATGTCGGTGACCGTCATACCGGGCGGGGCGTCGATCGACAGACGCACCCGGATGGGCACCCCGAGGTCGTTGCGCAGTGCCAGCGGCAGCGCGCTGCGCTCGCTGGCCAGTGTGTAGGAGTCACCCGGGTTGACGACGGTGACAGCCCGAAAGAGATCCTCGATGGTCCGGCTGACGACTGAGAGTCGTTGCCGTGCAATGTCGTTGCGGGTCTCAGTGGGCTCCGTCTGGCTCAGCGCCCGCAGCATGTCCTCGCGCAGCGGTGCGGTGTACTGCGGCCCGGTGAGCCCGGTGCGCGAGTCGGTGGTCAGTGCGGCCTCGAGTTGCTCGAGACGACGCACCCCGGCTCCGATGGCGGTGACCACGTCGTCGTCGAAGCGGCCGCGGTCCTCGCCCTGCGGACCGCTCTGGTCGGGGGCGAACGAGGTGGCCGTCGCATCGGCGATCACCGTGGTGAGTGGGCGCGCCACGGCCAGGCCCGAGCGAACGGCGTTGGCCAGAGTGGTGAGGATCAGCCGGGCGTCGTCCGGTTGCGGGCTCCACTTCATCGGCGGCACCAGAACCTCCGCGCGTGGGCCCGAGGCGGGTTGCAGCATCTGCCACAGGATGGCCCCGACGGCGTCCTGGCGGCGCGCCACCGGGGAGTCGCGCCCGACCGCGACGGTGAGGCCGGCGTCGAGATAGGCCGGCACGGTGGGGTCGGTGCCCACGGCGGCCAGTGCGGCGCCGACGGCCGGGTCGAACCATGCGACGGCGACCTTGCCGGACAGCCGCCCGGTGCCCAGGCCGGCATCGGGGGCGATCGCGACGGTGGGCTCCTGGGTGTTGAGCAGGCTCAGCGCGGTATCGGTCAGCGGCCCGTCGCCGAGCACGGTGACCCCGCGGGTGGAGGTGACACCGAGGATCCTGTCGACAATGCCGGCGCCGCTGGTGGCGGCCGCGCTGAGCCCGGGGTCGCCGACGCGTTGCAGGGCGCCGAGGTCGGCCTGCGCATACGGCGTGGCCATGACGCACATCCGCCGGGCCAGCGCGCGCAAGCGGTCCAGCCAGGCGACCGCGGCGGCCTGACCGGTACCGGGGCGCGCGGCGGTGCCCAGGCCGTCCGGGGCCTCGGCCACCACATAGCCGACGGTCATGGCGTTGACCGTGACGAGCAGGTCCGGGTCGACGGCCAGACACAGGGCGGTGTCCACCCCGGTCGATGGGTCGATCGCACCGGGGCTCGCCGCGAACTCCGCCGCGCCGAGCAGCGTGTCCAGCCGTCCGCCGGCGGCCAGTAACACCGCCAGATCGTCGTTCATCAGCCGCACCGGGGTGGTGCCGCCGGGCACGCCGGGCGCCAGCCGCGGTTTGTCGGCCAGCGGCCACAGCATCGTCACCGCCACCGGCGCGGTGGTGTCGGGGGTGACGATGTCGTTCAGGGGGTCACCCGATGACGGGCCGGCGGGCACACCGCTCACCGGCAGCAGGAAGCGGCGCTCATCCAGGAGCGCGGGCGCCCCGTAGTCCGGCGTTCCGTTGACGTTCACCAGCAGCGGGTACACGCCCGGCGCGTCGACGCCCAGCGACGGCTGACCGGCGGAGCGCAACGGGAAGGCGAACTGGAAGCCGGCGGCTTGACCGCGGTCGAGTTGTGTTGCCACGGAGACGAATTCGCCGACCGGCTGGAACTGGCCGCCCGGGGCGAGGCTGGTGCGCAACTCCGGCGCCGTGGTCACCGCCGGGCCGCGTTCCAGCCGGCCGACGATATCGCGCACCGGCCGGTCGCCGACGTTGGTGACGGTGCCTGTGACGGTGACCGACGGCTCACTGGAGGTGGTCACGACGTCGGGTGTGACGCTGTCGATCCGGATCTCCAGGAACTCCGGTGCGGGTTCGCCAACGGCGTGCGGCGCCGCGGCCGGGGCCAGCAGCACGGCGAGCAGACCGACGACGAGGGCGAGCCGGCTGGTCCGGCCGACTCCCGGTGCCGTCACGACCCCGGTGCGGAGTGGTTGCGGGCGTGCGAGTGAGTCTGCGGGCGGCGGCGCGGGGAACTCGGAGGCAATGGCGGCAGCGCGGCGGGGCCGTCGCTGCGCAGCAGTTCGAGAAGTTCGTGGGCGACTTCGGCCAGCCGGCGCTCGTCGGCGTAGGCGAGTCGGCTGGGCAGTTCGGCGACCGGCACCCAGGCCACCTCGGCGACCTCGACGTCCTCGTCGCACAGTTCGCCGCCGGCGAAGCTCAGCAGATAGTGGTGCACGGTCTTGTGCACCCGGCGGCCCTCGGTGACGAACCAGTAGTCGATGCTGCCCAGCGCGGCCAGCACGTCACCCTGGATGCCGGTTTCCTCGGCGACCTCCCTGGCCGCGGTCTGCTCGGGTGTCTCGCCCTGCTCGATGTGCCCCTTGGGCAGCGACCACAGCATCCGGCCCCGCCGGTCGGTCCGGCCGATCACCGCGGCGAGCTGCTCGTGGCGGGGTTTGTCGATGCCGTCGACCACCAGACCGCCGGCGGATGTCTCATGCACGGTGCGCAGTCGCGGGCCGGGCCGTCGCCTCGGGCGCGGACGGGGGCCGTCCGAGTTGGCGGCGGCCGGTGCGGGGGGTTCGGTGGGGGTGGTGTTGGCGCTGTCATCGACCGACGAGGCCTGATGCGGGGGGCCGGCTGCACGGCTGGTGCGGCGCCGACCTCGACGACGCCGCGGTTTGGCCCGTTCGCCCTCCGACACCCAAGTGATAGTAGTTGCCGGTCGGGGTGGCGCCGCGGAGCACTAGGCTCACCGGACGTGCCCGATGCCACCGACGATGCCGAGCTGCTGGCTCGCGCCGCCGTCGCACTCAACGCGCACGGGCATGTGCTGCGGGAGATCGGCGGCCGGTTCGTAGCGGCCGGCCACGAGCTGTACCTCGTGGGCGGCAGCGTGCGTGATGCGGTGCTGGGCCGGCTGACCACCGACCTCGATTTCACCACCGACGCCCGCCCCGAGCAGGTGCAGCACATCGTCCGGCCGTGGGCGGACGCGATGTGGGACACCGGCATCGACTTCGGCACCGTGGGCGTCGGCAAGTCCGGACACCGCCTGGAGATCACCACCTTCCGCGCCGACGACTATGACCAGGTGTCACGCAACCCGCAGGTGCGCTACGGCGATCGGCTCGAGGACGACCTGGTGCGGCGCGACTTCACCGCCAACGCCATGGCGGTGCGGATCACCGACACCGGGCCGGGGGAATTCCTCGATCCGCTCGGCGGATTGGCGGCCGTGCGCGCACGCATCCTGGACACCCCCGCCGAACCGGAGGTGTCCTTCGGCGACGATCCGCTGCGCATGCTGCGCGCCGCGCGCTTCGTCTCCCAGTTGGAGTTCGGCGTCGCCGATCGGGTGCGCGAGGCGATCGTCGCGATGGCGCCGCAACTGGGCCGCATCACCGTCGAGCGGGTGGCCGTGGAACTCGACAAGATGCTGCTCGGCGCCAACCCGGTGGCCGGTATCGAGCTGATGGTGCAGACCGGGATGGGCGAGGTGGTGCTGCCGGAGATCGGCGGCATGCAGATGGCCATCGACGAACACCACCAGCACAAGGACGTCTACCAGCATTCGCTGACCGTGCTGCGCCAGGCGATCGCGTTGGAAGAGCCTGGCGAGCGTGATCTGGTGCTGCGGTGGGCGGCGCTGCTGCACGACATCGGCAAGCCGGCCACCCGCCGCCACGAGGCCGACGGCGGGGTGAGCTTCCACCACCACGAAGTGGTCGGCGCCAAGATGGTGCGCAAGCGGATGCGGGCACTGAAGTACTCCAAGCAGATGATCGACGACGTCTCGCAACTGGTGTATCTGCATCTGCGCTTCCACGGCTACGGCGATGGCAGATGGACCGACTCCGCGGTGCGCCGCTACGTCGCCGACGCCGGGCCGCTCCTGCCGCGGCTGCACAAGCTGGTGCGCGCCGACTGCACGACGCGCAATAAACGACGCGCCGCAGCACTGCAGGCCAACTACGACGGACTGGAGGTGCGGATCGCGGAGTTGGCCGCCAGGGAAGATCTGGCCCGGGTACGCCCCGATCTGGACGGCAACGAGATCATGCGACTGCTCGACATCCCGCCCGGCCCGCAGGTGGGGGAGGCGTGGAACCACCTCAAGGAACTGCGGCTGGACCGCGGCCCGATGTCGCGCGAGGAGGCGACCGCCGAATTGCTGGCGTGGTGGAACGCCCGGGGTGACTCAGCCGTCTAACGGGGCGTGGACTACTGCTTAGACGCCGGCGACGGCACCGCGACGATCTGGACCGGGCCGGCGTCGGTCGATCTCGACGGCGACGGGTTGTTCGACGACCTTATGAGCGACGACGACGGCGACGGTCTGGCCGACCACGCGGCGCTGGATCTCGATGACGACGGCACCGCCGAGGCGCGCTACACCGATGACGGTTCGGGCAGTTGGGCATTGGGTGCGGGTGCTTCGGCGCGGCCGCTGCGATGGTTCGGCCTCGACGGGGTGGAGCACGCCGCGGCCGAATCCGACGTCGACGTCGACGGTGACGGGACCGCCGACCGTCTGCTCGACACCGACCGCGACGGTCTCGCCGACCGGGCGATCACCGGTGCGGCGGGGCGGGGCTACGTCGATACCGACGGCGACGGCGGCTGGGACGTCATGCTGATCGACACCGACGGCGACGGTGCGGCCGACGGAGCGGCCGGACTCTAGCGCCCCTGGCTCCGGGTCTGATTCGGCGCGGCTGCTCTTCGCGCTACGCGCTCAGCGCCCCGCGCCGGGCGGGCCCGCGAAGGCCTGCGCGATGTCCAGCCACGTCTGGGCGTCGTCGCCGCGCGCGTGCAGGTCGAGTCCGGCCCGCGCGCGCCGCTGAGTCACCAGGTAACAGAAGTCCAGGGCCGTGCCGGTGACCCTTTGTGCGGCGTCATCGGGACCCCACACCCACGTGCTGCCGTCCGGCGCGGTCAGTTCCACCCGGAACGGTTCGGCCGGTGGCGTGAGCCCGTGCACGGTGAAGGCGAAGTCGCGGGTGCGCACCCCGAGATGGGCGATCGAGCGCAGCCGCGCCGTCGGAACCACCGCGACGCCGAGTGCGTCCGCCACGTCGAGGCCGTGCGCCCAGGTCTCCATCAGCCGGGCGGTCGCCATCGACGCCGCACCCATCGGCGGGCCGAACCACAGCAGCTTGCGGCCGTCGGGCACAGTCGGCAGCGCGGAGTGCAAATCGTTGCGGGTGCGCCGCCAGTCGGTGAGCAGTCGCTCGGGTGGCTGCGCGGCCAACTCGTCGGCGCCGTCGTCGACGAAGGTGTCCATCTTCGGTTGCGCGGCCGCCACGATCGCGGTGAACCCGGACTCGTCGGTGATCGAGGTCAGCGCCAGCCGGTCGGTCCACAGCAGATGGCCGATCTGGTGGGCGATGGTCCATCGCGGTGCCGGCGTCGGCGTCGCCCACTGTTCGGGGGCGAGGTCTGCGACGAGTGCGTCGAGGGCCTGGCTCTCGGCGTGCAGATCAGCGACGATCCCGGCTGCGGTCATGGCGACGAGCCTAGTTCTGTGCTCGGCTGCGGCCGAGTCTCGCGTGCGCGGCCAACCCGGCCAGGTACACCGCGGAGCCCGCCAGCGCCAGCCATCCGGAGTGCCCGTCGACCGGTATCACGGCGGCTGCCGCGGTGACGGCCGCAATGAACGCCATCCAGAACAACGCGTCCTGCACGGCGAAAACGTGGCCGCGCAGGGCGTCGCTCACATCGATCTGCATGGTCGAATCGGCGCACAGCTTGACCATCTGACCGGCAAACCCGAGGAAGAACCCGCAGACCACCATGACGGCCACGTGCAGGCTGGCGCCGGCGATCTGGATCACGGCCGCGCTCATCAACGCGGTGTTGGCCACCGCGTAGCGGCCCCACCGGCCGATCGCGCCGGGCGCGAGCAGGTTCGCCAGAAAGGACCCGCCGCCGGTCGCGGCGACGAATACCACCGCCGTGCCCAGCCCGGCGATACCGGCGGTTCCGGTGTAGCGGACGATCACCAGCACCAGCAGCGTGTTGATTCCGAACACCATCCGGTGGGCGGCCAGGCCGGCCAGCGTCGCTGCGGCCGCCGGTGTGTCCCGCACCGCGCGCAGCCCGTAGGCCCAGCCGGTGGCCACCGCGTACAGCGGCGAGCCGTGCACCGCCGTGTGAACCGGTCCGAGAACACCCGGAGCGAATCGCAGCGACAACAGCAGGGCGAGCGCCAGTGGCACGGTGACGATGCCGATGATCGTCGCCGCACCCGCGTCACCGGCACCGAACATCCACCGCGGCAGCAGCATGAAGTTCGCGCCCAGGAATGTCGCGGTGGCACCGACGGCGGTGGCGACGGAGTTCATCGTCACTACTTCCGCTTGCGGCACCACATCCGGCAGTGCGGCGGAGAGTCCGGAGGTGACGAACCGGCTCGCGCCGTTGACCGCGAGCGCCCCGCACAGCACGAACAGATCCCGCGCCCCGCCGGCCAGTAGCGCGGCCACGCCCAGCACCAGCAGCACCCGTGCGGCGTTGGCCCAGATGAGCACGACGCGGCGATCCCATCGGTCCAGCAGCGCACCGGCGAACGGTCCGAGCAACGAGTACGGCAGGAACAGCACGGCGAACGCTCCGGCCACCGCCCACGGGGACGCGGCGCGTTCCGGGTTGAACAGCAGACCGCCGGCCAGACCGGCCTGGAACAGTCCGTCGCCGAATTGGCTTGCGGTCCGCAGGTCGAGCAGTCGCCGGAAGTCACGCAGACCCTGCACTCGCCGCCACAACGAGCCGGAATCGGGTGTGGCGACCACCGGCCCACCCTACAAACCGTGCGCTTTGCGCCTGCCTGCTCACCGCCTCATCGCGTGCCATGATGGTGAGGTGGCGCAGCCGGAAGACCCCGAGGACGCGGGGGAGTACCACGTCGCGCCCGCGGCCAACCGGGTGCGGGCGGGCACTCTGCTGCTGGCCAGCACCGACTTGCTCGAGCCGACGTTCCGGCGCAGCGTGATCTACGTCGTCGAGCACAACGACGGCGGCACGCTGGGTGTGGTGCTCAATCGGCCTAGCGAGACCGCCGTGCATAACGTTCTTCCGCAGTGGTCGGATCTGGCCTCCAAACCGAAGACGATGTTCATCGGCGGCCCGGTGAAACGTGATGCCGCGCTGTGTCTGGGCACGCTGCGTGTCGGCGTGGACCCGGAGGGCATGCCGGGGCTGCGTCACGTGGCCGGGCGCATCGTCATGGTGGATCTCGACGCCGACCCGGAGCTGATCGAGGCCTCCGTCGAAGGCGTGCGGATCTATGCCGGCTATTCGGGTTGGACTATCGGCCAGCTTGAGGGTGAGATCGAGCGCGACGACTGGATCGTGCTGTCGGCGCTTCCGTCCGACGTTCTGGTAGGGCCGCGGGTGGATTTGTGGTCGCGGGTGCTGCGCCGTCAGCCGATGCCGATGGCGCTACTGGCCACCCATCCGATAGACATCAGCCGCAACTAGCCGCACGCCTTAGTACAGGTTCCGCAGCCGCCTTCCGAGCCGCAGCCGCCAGCCGACTCGCGGGCCGCGGCGTAGCGGGCGCCTTGCCATGATCCGGCGGCGACCGTGGTCACCGCTCCGGCCACGCCGACGACGAGTGCGGGCAGGCCGAATCTCGCCGGCGCCAGGAGTGCGACGACGCCCCCGGCCGCGAGCATGACGGCGGCCGCCAGTTGGGTGGGCGCCACCATGCGCAGCACCTGTGCGGTGAGGTCGGCGGATGAGCGGCGCGACAGCGTCCGCACGCCGGCCGCGCCGATGAAGACTGCCAGCAGCAGACATATCCACGCGCCGATGACCATGGCGCTCACAATACGAGCAGCGGGCGGGTGCTACGCGGCGGGCTGCGCCGCCGCGACAGGCGGTGCCGAAGCGATCGGCGGTGCCGTCGCGATGGTGGGGCTTGCCACGGTCGCGGGAGCGGCGGCGGCCGCCGCTGCGTCGGTGACCGGGGCCGCTGCGGGTGCTGCCGGTGCCGCGGCTGCTGTCGCTGCGGGGGCGGCGGCCTGCGCGGCCTGCGCGGCCTGCGCCGCCTGTGCGGCCTGAGCCGCGGCGACGGCCGGGTCGATCACCTTGAATCCGTTGACGATCGCGTCGGTGGCCGCCGCGGTGGCGACCACCTGACTGGCGGAGGTCGTCACGAACAGCGACACCAGATAGCGGTCCGCGCCGGACTGCGCGATCAGGTGACGGCGCGAGGTGTTCAGCGTGACGTCGTTCTCGCGATAGGTGCCGCCGATGATCGATGACGGGAAGCCGCCGAAGTCGGCCATCGACGCGGCGGTCGACTGCCAGGCGAACAGCTTCTGGCTGTCGATGTAGCCGTGGCTGATTGCCTCGCGCGGGTCGAACTCGCCGACCAGCTTGTAGATCATCAGCTGGGCGTTCGGTGTGTACAGCGCGTCACCGCCCTTGCGGTCGGCCAGCACTATGAACGCGTCGGGGACGTTGGGGTCGGGGATGACGCTCCAGCCGGTGGGCATCGGCAGCACGATGCTCAGCGCGGTGAAGCCCTCCGCCTTCTGCGGCTCCATTGCCACGCCCTTCTCGGCGAAGAACTCGGTGAGGGTTCCGGAGGTGGCCGGCGGCAGCGTTGCCGCAGGAGCGACCGCCGGTGCCGCGGCGACGGCGGCGGGGGCACCCAGCGGGGCAGCGGCGGGAACGGCGGCGGGAGCGAGCGCGACGGGAACCTCAGCGGGGACGGCGGCCGGGGCAACCGCGGCTGGGACAGCGGCAGGTGCGGCCGCGACGGCCTGCGGGGTCACGGTCACCGTCTGCGTCACCGTCGCCGGAGCCGGCACGGGCTGCACGGGAACGACCGGCTCGGCCGAGGCGTAGGTGCCGGCGAAACCGATCAGGGCCGCCGAACCGGCGGCGACACCACCAATGACTACCCGCCAATTGCGGGCGATGCTGTTCATCGCAGAAGTCCTTCTCACACGTTGGGCCGATCGGCGGCCCAGTTGTCGTCTGCAGGCGAATGTAGCCAGCCGAACGGTGCGAAAACGCCGCCGGAACCGTCCTGGAACCAACCTCTGACCTGCCTGCAACGCAACTGATACCGCCCCGTTGCAGGCCCACTGGCGGCGATACCCTGTCAGTCGTGACCGACTCGCCGACCGACGCCGACGTGCCGGCACACCGCTACACCGCGCAGTCCGCCGGGCGCATCGAGGCGCAGTGGCAAGACAACTGGAGCCGCTGGGGAACGTTCAACGTCCCCAATCCCGTCGGTTCGCTGGCGCCTACCGATGGCAGCGCGGTACCGCAGGACAAGATGTTCGTCCAGGACATGTTCCCCTACCCCTCGGGCGAGGGTCTGCATGTCGGTCACCCGTTGGGCTACATCGCCACTGACGTCTATGCGCGCTACTTCCGGATGACCGGACGCAACGTGCTGCACGCGCTGGGATTCGACTCCTTCGGACTGCCCGCCGAGCAGTACGCCGTGCAAACGGGAACGCACCCGCGCACCCGCACCGATGCCAACATCGAGAACTTCCGCCGCCAGTTGGGCCGGCTCGGCCTCGGCCACGATCAGCGGCGCAGCTTCTCCACCACCGACGTCGACTTCTACACCTGGACGCAATGGATCTTCCTGCAGATCTACAACGCCTGGTTCGACACCGAGGCCAACAAAGCCCGCCCGGTCGGCGAGCTGATCGCCGAATTCGCCAGCGGCACAAGGACGCTGCATGACGGGCGGCAGTGGACGGAGCTGTCGCCGGGTGAGCGCGCCGACGTCATCGACGCCCACCGGCTGGTCTACCGCGCCGACTCGATGGTCAACTGGTGTCCCGGTCTGGGCACCGTGCTGGCCAACGAGGAGGTCACCGCGGACGGCCGCAGCGAACGCGGCAACTTCCCGGTCTTCCGCAAGCGCCTGCGCCAGTGGATGATGCGCATCACCGCCTACTCTGACCGCCTGCTGGAGGACCTCGACGTCCTGGACTGGCCCGACAAGGTCAAGACCATGCAGCGCAACTGGATCGGCCGCTCCACCGGCGCGGCTGTGCTGTTCGCCTCCGGTGACACCGACATCGAGGTGTTCACCACCCGGCCCGACACCTTGTTCGGCGCCACCTACATGGTGCTGGCACCCGAGCACGACCTCGTCGACACACTCACCGCCGCGCAGTGGCCTTCGGGTGTCGATCCGCGGTGGACCGGCAGTGCGGCCACACCCGCGGATGCGGTGGCCGACTATCGCCGTTCGATCGCCGCCAAGTCTGATCTGGAGCGCCAGGAGAACAAGACCAAGACCGGTGTGTTCACCGGCGCCTACGCCACGAACCCGGCGAACGGCCAGCGCATCCCGGTGTTCATCGCCGACTACGTTCTGCTCGGTTACGGTACCGGCGCGATCATGGCGGTGCCCGCGCACGACGAGCGCGACTGGGAGTTCGCGCAGGCGTTCGGTCTCCCGATCACCGAAGTGATTGCCGGCGGCGACGTTTCGCAGGAGGCCTACATCGGCGACGGCACGCTGGTGAACTCCGGTCACCTCGACGGCCTCGGTGTCGACGCCGCGAAGAAAGCCATGACCGCACGACTCGAGGCCGACGGCCGCGGCCGCGAGCGCGTGGAGTACAAACTGCGCGACTGGCTGTTCGCGCGGCAGAGATATTGGGGTGAGCCGTTTCCGATCGTCTACGACGCCGACGGCCGGGTGCACCCGCTGCCGGAGTCGATGCTGCCGGTGGAGTTGCCCGACATCGAGGACTACTCGCCGGTGCTGTTCGATCCGGAGAGCCCGGACAGTGAGCCGTCGCCGCCGCTTAACAAGGCGACCGACTGGGTGCAGGTCGATCTCGACCTCGGCGACGGCCTAAAGACCTACACCCGCGACACCAACGTCATGCCGCAGTGGGCCGGCAGTTCCTGGTACGAGTTGAGATACGCCGACCCGCACAACTCCGAGCAGTTCTGTGCGATCGAGAACGAGGCGTACTGGATGGGTCCGCGGCCCACCGAACACGGGCCGCGCGACCCCGGCGGTGTGGACCTCTACGTCGGCGGGGTCGAGCACGCGGTGCTGCACCTGCTGTACTCCCGATTCTGGCACAAGGTTCTGCACGACCTCGGCTATGTGACATCGCGGGAGCCCTACCGCCGCCTGGTCAACCAGGGCTACATCCAGGCGCACGCCTACACCGACTCGCGCGGCTCCTACGTGCCGGCCGCGGACGTCGTCGAACGAGGCGGGAAGTTCTACCTGCCCGGCCCCGACGGGGAGACCGAGGTCTTCGAAGAGTTCGGCAAGATCGGCAAGAGCCTGAAGAACTCCATCTCCCCCGACGAGATCTGCGACTCGTACGGAGCGGACACGCTGCGGGTCTACGAGATGTCCATGGGCCCGCTGGAGGCCTCGCGGCCGTGGGCCACCAAGGACGTCGTCGGTGCGCACCGCTTCCTGCAGCGGGTGTGGCGGCTGGTGGTCGACGAGAACACCGGCGAGACACGGGTGTCCGAGGACGCCCTCGACGAGGAGACGCTGCGGGTGCTGCACCGCACCATCGCAGGCGTCCGCGACGACTACACCCACCTGCGCAACAACAC
>VEQU01000098.1 GCA_018883075.1 Mycobacterium sp. | reverse complement strand
GTGCTGGCCCGGCCGGACTGGACCCCGCAGAACCCCACTGCGTCCAACACCGTCCTGGTGTGGGATCCGGTCGACGGCCCGGGCGAGCGTCACGACAAACAGATCGTCCAGCCGTTCGGCGAGTACCTGCCGTGGCGGGCGCTGTTCTCCCGGCTGTCCTCCTACGCCGACCGCGCCGGCTTCTTCGTCCCTGGCGACGGATCGGGCGTGGTGCGCCCGGCCGGCATCCCGGTCGGCGTCGCCACCTGCTGGGAGGTGATCTTCGACCGAGCCCTGCGCGAGTCGGTGCGCAACGGCGCCCAGTTGCTGGCCGTACCGACCAACAACGCCACCTTCGATGAAGCCATGAGCGAACAGCAACTCGCGTTCGCCCGGCTGCGCGCCGTCGAGCACGGCCGTTTCACGGTCGTCGCAGGCACCACAGGGATCAGCGCGGCGATCGCGCCGGATGGTCGCGAGCTGGTCCGGACCTCGTTCTTCACCCCGGCGTATCTGGATGTGGACGTGACGCTGCGCAGCGCACGCAGCCCGGCCACCGACGTCGCCGGACCGCTGCAGTGGCTGCTGGTGGCCGCAGCGCTGGCGGCGGTCGCCGTGGCGATCCGGCACAATGGTGGCCGCGTGCGCCTCGCCGGGCGGCACGATGAAGGAGCCGCATGAGCACGCACAAGAAGGCCCCCGGGCGCCCCAGTGAGCGGACGCTGGTCATCATCCCGACGTACAACGAGCGGGAGAACCTGCCGCTGATCGTCGGCCGGGTCACCACCGCGCGCCCGGACGTGCACATCCTGGTGGTCGACGACGGCAGCCCGGACGGCACCGGAAAACTCGCCGACGACCTCGCCGCCGCCGACCCGCAGCGCATCCACGTCATGCACCGCACCGCCAAGGACGGACTCGGTGCGGCCTATCTCGCGGCGTTCGACTGGGCACTGGAACGCAACTATGGCGTGCTGGTGGAGATGGACGCCGACGGCAGCCACGCACCCGAACAGCTCTACCGGCTGCTCGACGCCATCGACGGCGGCGCCGACGTCGCCATCGGATCGCGCTACGTCGACGGCGGCACGGTGCGCAACTGGCCGTGGCGGCGGCTGGTGTTGTCCAAGACGGCCAACACCTACGCGCGGGTGCTGCTCGGGGTCGCCGTCAACGACATCACCGCCGGCTACCGCGCCTACCGCCGCGAGGTGCTGGAGAAGATCGACCTGTCCGCGGTGGACTCCAAGGGTTACTGCTTCCAGGTCGATCTGACGTGGCGCAGCATCAACAACGGCTTCACCGTCGTAGAGGTCCCCATCACCTTCACTGAACGCGAACTCGGCGTCTCCAAGATGAGCGGATCCAATATCCGCGAGGCGATGGTCAAGACCGCGCAGTGGGGGATCGGCGGCCGCCTCGGCGGAGCCCGCCGCGGCTAGCCCGGGTCAGCCGCGGCGCTTGGTCTTAATCAGGTCGAGGCGCTCCTTGAGCAGCTCGTCGAGCTCCTCGATCGAGCGGCGCTCCAGCAGCATGTCCCAGTGCGTCCTGGGCGGCTTGACCTTCTTCGGCTCGGGCAGCTCACCCTCGATCAGGGTGCCCTCGAGGCCGTTTCGGCACAGCCAGGTGCCGGGGATCTCCGCGTCATCGGCGAACGGGACGTCGAACTCCTCGCCGTTCTCGGTGCGGTAGCGCGCGACTTGGCGCGGCGCGAGGTCATGGTTGCGGTCGGTCTCGTAGCTCACCGCTCCGAGCCGGCTGCCCCTGAGCACACGATCAGCCATCGTCGTTTCTCCTTTTGATACTTCTCGAAAGCGCCGGAACGCACGCCAACGCGGTGGTCTCCGGACTCGATTCCATGATACCGGGCAGGCGGGGCGGGCCGGTTTACCCTCGATCCGTGACGCGCCGTTCCCGTCCGCAGCCCTGCCGCTGGTGCGGCCGCGAGGTGGCCGACGCCGGCCTGGGGCGTCGCCGCCAGTACTGCCGCCAGTCCTGCCGGCAGCGAGCCTACGAGCAGCGATCCCTGGTCAAGGGCACCCCGCTGCCCGCCGACTCGGTGGTGCTGTCGGCCGAGGAGGCCGCCCAGCTCTCCGATCGGGTCTACCAGGTGCGGTGCGCGGCCGAGGACGTCGCGACGGCCGTCTCTGAGGGCGCTCCGGCCGCGGAGGTGCGGCAGCTGTGCGAGGCGCTGATCGCCGCCGCCCGCGACGCCGACGGCTGGCGCTGAGCCCAGGGGAGCGGCGGGCGCCGCGTCAGCAGCTGTACTGAATGCCCACCCCGGCCGCCGGCGGGGACTGCCGCGTGCACCCGAACGCCTCGATGCCGTCGTCGGCGTAGCGCACCGCCGTCTGGCGGGCATAGTTGACGCAGATGAGTGTGTCGGCGTCGGTGCGGCAGCGGAAGTCGCCGAAGGACAGCGACCGTCCGGCCGGCAGCGGCGGACCCTGCCCGGCGGCGAAGCGCCCGGGGTCGCCGTGCGCCGAACCCACCCGCACGCCGGCACCGTCGAAGTCCACCCAGCCGCCCTTCCACACCCCGTAGGTGTCCGGGGGCTGCGGCGGCGGATCGCCCAGGTCCACCAGACACGCCAGATCCGCCGACGATCGTTTGACGTCGGTCATACAACTCGTGCCGGTTGGCGTGGTGAAGGCGACGTCCCCACCCAGCCGGGTGGCGGTGGACCCGCGCAGCGCCACGTTGAACTCCGCGGCGTCCACCGGCGCGCCGGCCTCCACCCACGCGATCGCCTCGCCGATCGCCGCGTCTCCGCGCGGCGCCGCGGCGGCGGGCTCAGTGGAGGTGGCGGCCCCCGATGACGTCGCCGACGTGGCCGGTGTGGAAACCCGCGACTTCGAAGGCGTGATCGGGGTCAGCTGGGTGGTGCCGGTCCGGCTGTCCGGACCCACCGAACAACCACCCAGCAACAGGGCCCCCACCAGCGGCGCGGTGGCGAACAGCACGGCGATCCGCATCCGGTCAGGCTAGTCGCGCTACGGTCGGGGAATGCATCAACACACCGTCCGCGCCGTCACCACCGGCGGCGAGGTCGAGGGATTCACCCGCAACGGCGTCAACCGCTGGCGATCCATCCCCTACGCCGCCCCGCCGATCGGCCCGCTGCGCTTCCGCGCGCCCCAGCCGGTGGTGGGTTGGAACGGTGTGCGCTTCGCCCACGCCTACGCCAACTGCGCGCCCCAGCTGCGCCGCTACACCATGACCGGGATCGGCAAGTACCAGCCGATGAGCGAGGACTGCCTGACGCTCAACGTGGTCACCCCGCGGTGGTCCGGCCCGGCGCCCGACCATGAGCCGCTACCGGTGATGGTGTTCATCCACGGCGGCGGGTACATCCTCGGCAGCTCGGCCACGCCGCTGTACGACGGCGCCGCACTCGCCCGGCGCGGCTGCGTCTACGTGTCGGTGAACTACCGCCTCGGTGCGCTCGGCTGTGTCGACTTCTCGTCGCTGTCCACGCCCGAGGTCCCCATCGAGAGCAACCTGTTCCTGCGCGACATCGTCGCGGCGCTGCGCTGGGTGCGCGACAACATCGGCGCCTTCGGTGGTGACCCCGGCAACGTCACGATCTTCGGGGAGAGCGCCGGTGCGCACGCTGTGGCCACGCTGCTCGCGGTTCCCGATGCCAAAGGCCTGTTCCACCAGGCGATCTCGCAGAGTCCCGCATCGGGGATGGTGAGTTCGCAGGAGGTTGCCGCCCAGATCGCCGACCGCTTCGTTCACGTCCTCGGATACCGGCACGACAACGCCGCCGCACGTCTCATGAAGGCCAAGCCCGCTGACCTGGTCCGGGCGATGGAGGACGTGATGAGCCACAGCGTCAACAACATGCTTGGCGCGGCCGCCGTCGGCCCCACCTTCGGCGATGAGTACCTGCCGCTGGATCCCTTCGAGGCCATGCGGCAGGGCACCGCGCACAAGGTTCCGGTGATCGTCGGCACCAACGCCGAGGAGGGCAGGTTGTTCACCCGCTTCCTCAAACTGCTGCCCACCACCGAGCACGCCATCGAACGGATGCTGGCCCACACCCCGCCGGAGGTACGCGAACGCGTGCTCGCCGCCTATCCGCACTACCCGCACCCGAAGGCCTGCGTGGAGTTCGGCGGCGACATGATCTTCTCCACCGCCGCCTGGCAGATCGCCGAGGCGCACGCGAAGCTCGCGCCCACCTACGTCTACCGCTATGACTACGCGCCGCGCACGCTGCACTGGACCGGTTTCGGCGCCACCCACGCCACCGAACTGCTCGCGGTGTTCGGCATCTACCGCTCGCGGGTCGGCGCGGTGCTCACCGCCGGCGTGGACCAGCGAGTGGCGGTCCGGGTCAGCCACCAGGTGCAGAGTCGCTGGCAGGAGTTCGCCTGCACCGGCGTGCCAGGCGACGACTGGCCGGTCTACAACCAGATCGACCGGCCGGTGCTGGTCTTCGACCGGCACACCCACGTCGAGTACGACCCGCACCCGCACCGGCGTCAGGCATGGGCGGATTTCTCGCTGTCCGGTGCGCCGGCAACCGATACCGTGGATCGGTGAGCCCAGCTGCCGTCGTCCCGGTGGAACGTCCCACCGACCTGAGTGCCGACTGGCTGACCGAGACCCTCGGTTCCGGCCGCGTCACCGGATTCACCGCCGAGCGGATCGGCACCGGCCAGGTCAGCGAGTGCTACCGGGTCACGCTCAGCTACGACGACAACGACGACGGCGGCAAGGGCGCGGGCCCCGCGTCGGTGGTGCTCAAGGTCGCGGCCAGTGACCCCACGAGCCGTCAGTCCGGCCAGGCGCTCGGACTCTACGAACGCGAGGTGCGGTTCTACTCCGACGTCGCTCCGCTGTTCGTCGACAGCAGCCAGCGCGGCGGCGGCCCGATCGCGCACTGCTATCACGCGTCGTACGCGCCCGATACCGCCATGTTCACCCTGCTGATCGACGACGCCGCCCCGGCCGAGGCCGGCGACGAGATCCGCGGTGCGACGATCGCGGACGCCACTCTCGCGCTCAACCAACTCGGCCGGTTGCACGCGCCGCTGATCGGCGGCGACGCCCCGGCCGGCTGGCTGATCCGGGAGACCCCGGTCAACCAGGGACTCATCACCGCGCTCTACGCCGGCTTCACCGACCGCTACGGCGAGGCGATCAGCGACGACCAGCGAATGGTCTGCCAGCGGCTGGTGGACGCCTTCGACGCATACCTCGCCGAGGAGGCCGCGGCCGCGCGCACGCAGGGACTCGTGCACGGCGACTACCGCCTCGACAACATGCTCTTCGGCCGTCCCGGCTCGCCGCGCGATCTGACGGTGGTGGACTGGCAGACCGTCACGTGGGGCCCGGCGATGACCGACGTCGCCTACTTCCTGGGCTGCGCGCTGACGACGCCCGACCGTCGCGCGCACTACGACGATCTGCTGGCCGCCTACCGCGACGGGCTCGGCGCCCATTCGCTGAGTCTGGAGGAGATCCGCGACGGCGTGCGGCGGCAGAGTTTCTTCGGCGTCATGATGTCGATCGTCTCCTCTATGGTCGTGGTGCGCACCGACCGCGGCGACGAGATGTTTATGACCATGCTCGAGCGGCACAGCAGCCATGTGCTC
This sequence comes from Mycobacterium sp., assembly GCA_018883075.1. Classification (GTDB taxonomy): domain Bacteria; phylum Actinomycetota; class Actinomycetes; order Mycobacteriales; family Mycobacteriaceae; genus Mycobacterium. The sequence continues at coordinate 2,547 of VEQU01000098.1, read as the reverse complement.
GACACCGGCGCCCTCGAGGTGCTGCCCGCATGACGGCCGCGCCGCCACCCGAGGTGAACCCGGCCGACGAGGCCGCGCACAGACCCGGCCCAGAGCCGCTGTGGAACGAGAGCTGGTACTGGGACTTCGCCGACGAACAGCAGGGGATCGGCGGCTGGATCCGGCTCGGCCTGATGCCCAACGAGCGGGTCGCCTGGATCAACGCCATGGTGTGCGGGCCGGCGATGCCGACGGTGGCGCTGCTCGACTTCCACGCACCGCTGCCCGCGGACCCCAACCATGTGCGAGGCGCGGGCGTCGAGATTCGCCACGACGCCACCGAGGCGCTGCGCGAGTACCGCGTCGCGGTGTCCGGGGATGCCCGCCGCTATGACGATCCGGCCGCCGTGCTGCGCGGTGAGGCGGGAGAGTCGGCGCAACTCGCGATGGATCTGGAGTGGACGACAGTCGGCGCGCCGTATCAGTACCGGATCGCCACCCGCTACGAGATCCCCTGTGCGGTCACGGGATCGGTGAGTGTCGACGGCCACACCTACACGGTGACCGCCGTGCCCGGCCAGCGTGACCATTCGCACGGCGTGCGCGACTGGTGGAGCATGGACTGGGTGTGGAGTGCGCTGCACCTCGACGACGGCACGCACCTGCACGGGGTGGATCTGCGCATCCCCGACACGCCGCCGGTCAGCGTCGGCTACGTCGAGCGCCGCGGCGACCCGCTCGTCGAGACCATCTCGGTGACGGCGCAGGCCGGCTTCGCCGCCGACGGGCTGCCGGTGTCGACGACGATCGCCTACGAACCCGGACCGCTCACCACCATCGACGTGCGCGGTCACGCGCCGGTGCGGCTGGTGTCACCGGACGGGCGGGTGAGCAACTTCGCCCGGGCCTGGGCCGCGGTCAGCACCGCCGACGGCCGGCGCGGGGTCGGCTGGGTGGAGTGGAACCGCAACCAGTCGGCAGGCGCCGGCTAGCTTTTGACCACCCCTAGCTTTTGACTACCTGGGTGCCGCCGGCCAACTCGTCGTGCTTGCCCTGCTTGGTCGGGCTGCCGTTGATGGTCACCGCGATCACGACGTAGGCGATGAAGGCGAGCAGGCCGCCCACGTACGGCACGATCGTCAGCAGCGTGAAGGCGTTGCGGATGGCGGACTGCTTGACATCCGGCTTGGGCGCGCCGCCGGGACCGCGGACGCTCAGGCCCAGCAACATCTTGCCGACGGTGCGGCCCTGGGTGACCTCCATCGCCACGAAGTAGGCGAACATCAGCACACCGGAGAACAGTCCGGTGACCATGATGTTGCTCGACGCGCCGAAGGCCAGCGCGAGCAGGCCCGCGACGATCCCCACCAGAAGCCCGTCGATGACACGCGCCCCGAAGCGCACCCCGAGACCGCCCGGATGGACGCCCTGATAGCCGCCCCACCCCGGCGGCGGCGGCGCCGGGTAGCCGCCCGGCGCGCCGTAGGGGTTGGGCGGCGGCGGATAACCGGCCGGGGGCGGCGGGGGCGGCGGGGGAAAGGCCGGCTGCTGACCCTGCGCGTAGGGATCGGCGAAGGGATCGGCGTTGGGATCGAATCCGCCGGTGGTCATGGCTGTCTCCTTGCGACGTCACAGTCGATGCCGCCAATCTACCCGCATCGGCACCGGGTGGACTGTGGGACGGTGGGCCCGCGCGCGCCCTGGGTTACCGTCGTCGGGTGACCGACGCCAGCACAGACGCCGACACCGCGCGACTGTTCGCCCTGGCCGATACGGCCACCGGATTCATGCCCGCCGACGAGGGCCGCGCGCTGTTCGACGCGGCCACCCGCTACCTGCACGGCGGGGTCGCGGTCGAGATCGGCACCTACTGCGGCAAATCGACGATGCTGCTGGGTGCGGCCGCGGCGCGCGCCGGCAGCGTGCTCTACACCGTCGACCACCACCACGGCTCCGAGGAGCACCAGCCCGGCTGGGAGTACCACGACCCGGATCTGGTCGATCCGGTCAGCGGACGCTTCGAGACCCTGCCCGCCTTCCGCCGAACCATGGACGCCGCCGGACTCGACGACACCTTGGTGGCGGTGGTGGGCCGCTCCGCGACGGTGGCGCGCGGCTGGGGTCGGCCGCTGGAGTTGCTGTTCATCGACGGCGGTCACAGCGAGGCCGCCGCCAACGCCGACTTCGACGGGTGGGCCAGATGGGTCGCGGTGGGCGGCGCGCTGGTGATCCACGACGTCTACCCCGACCCACGCGACGGCGGCCGCCCGCCGTATCTGATCTATTGCCGGGCAGTCGATTCCGGCGATTTCATCGAAGCGGGCGCCACCGGGTCACTGCGGGTCCTGCAGCGGCGCAGCGGCGTTCCCGGCGATCAGCTGCGCACGCACTCGCAGTCGTAGTCGCCTTCCAGCCCGCGGGACAGATCCGCGCCGCGGAAGATACCGCCGGCCGGGGTGGCGCCGGACAGCGCGTCGGCGGCGAGGATCACCGCGGCGCCGGTCCAGGTGGTGCGCTCCACCGGCCAGCGTTTGCCGTCGGCGTACACCAGGCCGGTCCAGTACGAGC
>VEQU01000097.1 GCA_018883075.1 Mycobacterium sp. | reverse complement strand
ACCTGATGATCCTGCCCGCGCTGGTGTACCTCGGCGTGTTCTACGTAGTGCCGTTCTACTCGCTGTTCCGGACGTCGCTGTCGACGATGGGCGGTTCGATCTACCTGCCAAAGCTCACCTTCGCCTGGGAGTTCGGCAACTACGCGCGCGCGCTGACCGAATACTCCGACCAGATCCTGCGCTCGTTCGGGTACGCGTTGAGCGCCACCGTGCTGTGCCTGCTGCTGGCCTTCCCGCTGGCCTACGTCATCGCGTTCAAGGCCGGCCGGTTCAAGAACCTGCTGCTCGGTCTGGTGATCCTGCCGTTCTTCGTGACGTTCCTGATCCGCACCATCGCGTGGAAGACGATCCTGGCCGACAACGGCTGGGTGGTGAGCGCGCTCGGCTCAGTCGGACTGCTGCCCAGCGACGGGCGCCTGTTGTCGACGAGTTGGGCGGTGATCGGCGGGCTCACCTACAACTGGATCATCTTCATGATCCTGCCGTTGTACGTGAGCCTGGAGAAGATCGACCCGCGGCTGCTGGAGGCCTCCCGCGACCTCTACGGCACCAACCGGCGGATGTTCGGCAAGGTGATCCTCCCGCTGGCCATGCCCGGCGTGCTGGCCGGCAGCCTCCTGGTCTTCATCCCCTCGGTCGGCGACTTCATCAACTCCGACTATCTCGGCAGCGCCAAGACGACGATGATCGGCAACGTGATCCAGAAACAGTTCCTGGTGATCAAGGACTACCCGGTGGCGGCCGCCATGAGCTTCGTGCTGATGGCGCTCATCCTGGCCGGTGTGCTGCTCTACACCCGGGCGCTGGGCACCGAGGAACTGGTCTGATGACGATCGCGGCGACCACCACGCTGACCAAACCCGGCCGCACCGTGCGCGGCACGTTCAAGCTCGGCGACGCAGCCCTGCGGATCGGCGCCGGGCTGACGCTGCTGTTCTTGTTCATACCGATCCTGGTGATCATCGTCTTCTCGTTCAACAAACCGGCCGGCAAGTTCAACTACACCTGGCAGGGCTTCACGCTGGAGAACTGGGCGCACCCGTTCAAGTACCCCGCCCTGACCGAAGCGCTGAAACTGAGTCTCAACGTCGCTGCGGTGTCGACGGCGATCGCGCTGGTGTTCGGCACGCTGGTGGCGGTAGCACTGGTGCGTCAGCGCTTCCGCGGACGTACCGCGGTGGACACCTTCATGGTCCTGCCGCTGACCTCGCCCGAGGTGGTGATGGGCGCATCGCTGCTGACGCTGTTTCTGGGCTTGGGCTGGGCCACCGGATACGTGACCGTCGTCATCGCGCATGTCGCCTTCCAGATCAGCTTCATCGCGATGACGGTGCGCGCGCGCATCCGCGGCTTCGACTGGACCTTGGAGGACGCCTCGCTGGACCTCGGCGCCGGCCCCGCCCGAACCTTCTTCAAGGTGACACTTCCCCTGATCGTGCCGGGGATCGTCGCCGCGGCGATGCTGTCCTTCGCGCTGTCGCTGGACGACTTCATCATCACCTACTTCGTCAGCGGATCGACCGTCACATATCCGCTCTACGTCAACGCGGCCACCAAGGCGGCGGTGCCGCCGCAGATCAACGTGCTGGCGACCGCCATCCTGGTGATCAGCCTGATCCTGCTCGTGGCGGGAACGCTGTACCGCCGCAAGCGGATCGACCTCAGCTGACGCGCGTCAGACGAGCTTCACCCCCGCCGCGCGCATGTCGTCGAGCGCGGCCGCACTCGACTCCGGTGCGACGCCCGCGATGAGATCGACCAGCACCCTGGTGGCGAACCCGGCCCGCACGGCGTCGAGGGCGGTGGCGCGCACGCAGTAGTCGGTGGCGATGCCCACGACGTCGACCTCGTCGACACCGCGCTCCCGCAGCCAGTCGGCCAGGCCCACACCCTCGGCGGTTCCCTCGAAACCGCTGTAGGCCGCCGCGTAGGCGCCCTTGCGGAACTCCGCTTCGATTGGCGCGGTGTCGAGGTCTGGATGGAAATCGGCGCCGGTGCTGCCGGCCACACAGTGCGGTGGCCACGAATCAACGAAGTCTGGGTGATCGGAGAAGTGGCTGCCGGGATCGACGTGGTAGTCCTTGGTCGCGACGATATGGCCGTACACCGACCCCGCGCCCCTTCCTCTGTTCGTCGCCATCAGCGAGTTGATCTTGGGCACCACAGCCCGGCCGCCGACCACCGCCAGCGACCCGCCCTCACAGAAGTCGTTCTGCACGTCGACGACCAGTAGCGCCCGCATACCACCACGGTATCTTTACCGGTCGTGACCCTGTTCGACTTCTTCCGGACCGCCGAGTTACCGGTGCCGGCCGTCGACGCCGACAGGGCCCGCAACGTCGCCGCCGAACACTTCGGACTGGGCGGCGAGATCACCGAGGTCACCGAACTGGGCAGCCAGCAGGACGCGAACTTCCTGCTGCACGGAGCCTCCGGCCGGGTGATCGGTGTGCTCAAGATCGCCAACCCGGCGTTCAGCCGGGTGGAACTGGAGGCCCAGGACGCCGCCGCGGCCTTCATCGCCGCCGCCGAGGGCCTGCGTACGGCGACGAACGTCGGGCTGCCCGCGGTGCCCGCGATCGCCGAGATCGGCGCGGACCCCGCGCTGTTCGCCCGGATCCTGACCTACCTGCCCGGCGGAACACTCAGCGGCGACGGGTACCTGCGGCCGCAGCGGGTGGCGGCCCTCGGGGCGCTGGCCGGGCGGACCTGCCGCGCGCTAGCCGGATTCGAGCACCCCGGCGTGGACCGGGTGCTGCAGTGGGATCTGCGGCACGCTCCGCGCACCGTCGAGGTGCTCGCCGACCATGTCACCGACACGCACAAGCGTGAGGCCGTGCGGGCCGCGGCCGCGGCGGCCTGGGACGTGGTCGCCGGCGTGGCTGACGATCTGCCTGTCCAGGTGATCCACGGCGACATCACCGATGACAACGTGGTGTGCGGCGATCCCGCCACCGGCGCCCTGCCGGACGGGCTGATCGACTTCGGTGATCTGACCCGGTCGTGGACGGTGGCCGAACTGGCCGTCGCGGTGTCCTGCGTGCTGCGCCACGAGGGCGGCGAACCGGCGGCGGCGATGCCGGCGATCGCGGCGTTCCACGCCCAGCGCCCGCTGAGCCCGGCCGAGGTGGAAGCGCTGTGGCCGCTGGTGGTGCTGCGGGCGGCGGTGCTGGTGGTCAGCGGTGTCCATCAGAGCAGCATCGATGCCGCCAACTCCTATGCCAGCGCGGCCCTGGATCACGAGTGGCGGATCTTCCAGCGCGCCACCGAGATTCCGGTCGCGGTGATGACCGCGCAGATCCGCTCCGCGCTGGGCACCCCGGGCAGCGCAGTCGGCAACACAGCACCGCTCGCCGGCTCGCTGCTGCTGAACCACACCCTGACGCGCCTGGATCTGTCGACCGACTCCGATGCCATGGACGCCGGCGCGTGGCTGGATCCGGACTGCGAGGACCGCATGGCCGCCGCGGTGATCGCCGACGGTGCGGCCGGGGCGGTGACCGTTTTCGGTCAGCCCCGGCTGACCCGCTCGGAGATCTTGAGCGATGAGTCGCCGGCGACCGTGCCCACCGGTGTGCAGGTGTGGCCGGGCACGGCGATGACGCTCACCGCACCGTGGTCCGGTGTCATCGACACCGACAGCACCGGAGTGATGCTCGCCGGGATGAACGGAACACTTGAGGTGGTGGGTGCGGTGCGCGTCGAAGCCGCGGGCGGTGCCGCCGTCAAGGCGGGCGACGAGCTCGGTGTGATCGATGGCCCGGTGTGGATTCAGGTACGCCGCGCCGGCGGTGCCGTGGAGGTGCCGCGGTTCGTCCGGCCCGAGTACGGCTCCGGCTGGTTGAGCCTGGTCAGCGACCCTTCGGTGCTGCTGGGACTTACGGCCGACGACACCGCCGCCGCCGGGGACAGCGCCGCCCTGCGGCGGCGGCGCGAACGCGCGTTCGCAGGTGTGCAGGAGCATTACTACGCCGATCCGCCGCGGATCGAACGCGGCTGGCGCGAGCACCTGCTGGGCACCGATGGCCGCAGCTACCTCGACATGGTCAACAACGTGGCCGTACTCGGTCACGGCCATCCCGGCCTGGCCGACGCGGTGGCCCGGCAGTGGCGGCGGCTGAACACCAACTCGCGGTTCAACTACGAATCCGTGGTGGCGCTGTCCGAGCGGCTGGCCGCCACCCTGCCCGACCCGCTGGACACCGTGTTCCTGGTGAACTCCGGCTCCGAGTCCGACGATCTGGCGCTGCGGCTGGCGATGGCGGCCACCGGCCGTCACGACATCGTCGCCGTCGCTGAGGCCTACCACGGCTGGACCTACGCCACCGACGCGATCTCCACCTCGATCGCCGACAACCCCAACGCGCTGAGCACCCGGCCGCCCTGGGTGCACACGGTGCCCTCACCCAACGCCTACCGCGGCGAGCACCGCGGCGCCGACGCCGGCCGGTACGCCCCGGAGGCGGTGTCGATCATCGAAAACCTTGCCGCACAGGGCCACCCGCCCGCCGCGTTCATCTGCGAACCCTTCTACGGCAACGCCGGCGGTATGGCGCTGCCGGACGGATACCTCAAAGCGGTGTATGCGGCGGTGCGCGCCGCGGGCGGTCTGGCGATCGCCGACGAGGTCCAGGTGGGCTACGGCCGCACCGGGCGGTGGTTCTGGGCGTTCCAGCAGCAGGACGTGGTGCCCGACATCGTCTGCATCGCCAAGGCGATGGGCAACGGGCAGCCATTGGGCGCGGTGATCACCACCAAGGCCATCGCCGACGCCTACCGCACGCAGGGCTACTTCTTCTCCTCGGCCGGCGGCAGCCCGGTGTCGTGCGTGGTGGGGCTGACCGTGCTCGATGAGATCGAGCGCGAGGGTCTGCAGGCCAACGCGCTCGACGTCGGCGACCATCTCAAGGCCCGCATCCTCGAACTGGCCGAACGCCAACCGCTGATCGGCACCGTGCACGGCAGCGGCCTCTACATGGGGGTGGAGCTGGTCGCTGACCGCACCACGCTCGAGCCCGCGGTGGCCGAGACTGCGGCGATCTGCGAGCGGATGCGCGAGCTGGGGGTGATCGTGCAGCCCACCGGCGACCGGCAGAACGTGCTGAAGATGAAGCCGCCGATGTGCCTGACGCGGGAGTCGGCGGACTTCTTCGTCGAGATGCTCGACCGGGTGCTTTCCACCGGTTGGTAGGCCGCCACCGTCGTTGGCTAGTCTTGGACACATGTCCAGATATCCGGCGGGGGTCTAGAGCGTGCGTATCGCGCTGCTCTCCTACCGCAGTAAGACCCACTGCGGGGGCCAGGGCGTCTACGTCCGCCACCTCAGCGCGGGGCTGGTGGAACTGGGCCACGACGTGGAGGTGTTCTCCGGCCAGCCCTATCCGGAGATCCTCGACCCCCGGGTGCGGCTCACTGAGGTGCCCAGCCTCGACCTCTACCGCGAGCCCGACCCGTTCAGGGTTCCGCACCCGCGCGAGATCCGCGACGGCATCGACCTGCTGGAGTTGGGCACCATGTGGACCGCCGGGTTCCCGGAGCCGCGCACGTTCAGCCTGCGCGCCGCGCGCCTGCTGGCCCGGCGGGCCGCGCAGTTCGGCCGGGAATTCGACGTGGTGCACGACAACCAGTGCCTGGGGACCGGGTTGCTCGAGATCGCGGCGCACACCCCGGTGGTGGCCACCGTGCACCACCCGATCACCCGCGACCTCGACCTGGATCTGGCGGCGGCGAGGTGGTGGCGCCGGCCGCTGGTGCGCCGCTGGTACGGGTTCGCCGCCATGCAGAAGCGGGTCGCCCGCCGCATCCCCGACCTGCTGACCGTGTCGTCGTCGTCGGCGGCAGACATCGCCGAGGACTTCGGCGTGCGCCCCGAGCAGTTGCACACCGTGCCGCTCGGCGTGGACACCGACCTGTTCGCCCCGTCGGCCGCGCGGCGGGTCCCGGGCCGGATCATCGCGATCTCGTCGGCCGACCGGCCGCTGAAGGGAATCGGGCATCTGCTGCACGCGGTCGCCCGGCTGCGCGCCGATCACGACATCGAACTGCAACTGGTGGCCCGCCTGGAGGCGGACGGCCCGACCGAGAAACTGATCGCCGAACTGGGCATCGGCGATATCGTCCGCATCTCCAGCGGCCTGAGCGACGCCGACCTCGCCGCGCTGTTCTCCTCCGCGGAGATCGCCTGCATCCCGTCGCTCTACGAGGGGTTCTCACTGCCGGCGGTGGAGGCGATGGCCAGCGGCACACCGGTGGTCGCCAGCCGGGCCGGCGCACTGCCCGAGGTGCTCGGGCCCGACGGCGAATGCGCCGACCTGGTGACCCCCGGCGACGTCGCCGACCTGACCGCAGCGCTGCGCCGCCAGTTGGAGTCCCCGGAGCGACGGCACTGGCTGGGCACCGCCGGACGGCGCCGCGCACTCGACGTGTTCAGCTGGGAGTCGGTGGCCGCGCAGACCGTCGCGGTGTACCGGCAGGCCATCGCCCGCGCGGGGGCGCGGCGCGGGGCGGCGCAGGCAGTGGACGAACCGTGCTGACCGTCGACTACGACCGGCTGCGGATCGGCCCCGGCATGCGGGTGATCGACGTCGGCTGCGGTGCCGGCCGGCACAGCTTCGAGGCCTACCGGCGCGGCGCCGACGTGATCGCGTTCGACCAGAACGCCGAGGAACTCGCCGAGGTCGACACCATGCTGCAGGCGATGGGCCAGGCCGGCGAGGCGCCCGAGTCGGCCAAGGCCCAGGTGGTGGTGGGCGACGCGCTGGCACTGCCGTACCCGGACGGCTCGTTCGACGCGGTGATCGCCTCGGAGATCCTCGAACACGTCCCCGACGACGACACCGCCATCGCCGAACTCATCCGGGTGCTGCGCCCGGGCGGGACGCTGGCCGTCACGGTGCCACGCTGGCTGCCGGAGCGGATCTGCTGGGCGCTGTCGGACGAGTACCACGCCAATGAGGGCGGGCACATCCGGATCTACCGCGCCGACGAGTTGCGCGCCAAGCTGACCGGCGGCGGCCTGCGGTTCACCGGATCGCACCACGCGCATGCGCTGCATTCGCCGTACTGGTGGCTCAAATGCGCTGTGGGCGTGGATAAGCCGGACCACCCGGCCGTCACGGCGTATCACCGGCTGCTGGTGTGGGACATGATGAGCAGGCCGGCTCTTACCCGCGCGGCCGAGGCCGTGCTCAACCCGCTGGTGGGCAAGAGCGTGGCGCTGTACTTCGAGAAGCCGGGCGCGTGATGCGTTCGAACCTCGACGGGGTGCCCGGCGTCGCGGGCGTGTTCAGCCCGGCCCAATGCAGGCAGACCGCGCAGTCGATCTCACGCGTGCAGTTGCCCTCCGGTGAGATCCCGTGGTCGCACGCCGGCCACACCGACCCATGGGATCACGTCGAGTGCGCGATGGCGCTCACGGTGGCCGGCCTGCTGGAGGAGGCGCGGGCGGGGTTCGAGTGGTCACGGCGCGAACAGCGCGCCGACGGCTCCTGGGCCATCCAGTACCGCCGCGGCGTGGTGGAGGACCCGAACAGCGACAGCAACTTCTGCGCCTACATCGCCACCGGGGTGTGGCATCACGTCCTGGTGACCGGCGACCGCGGCTTCGCCGAACACATGTGGCCGACGGTGCGCGCCGCCGTCGAGTTCGTGCTCGGCCTGCAGGCCGGCACCGGCGAGATCTACTGGGCCCAGGGGCCCACCGGCGTGCTGCCCGAGGCGCTGCTGACCGGCAACTCCAGCGTGTACCACAGCATCCGGTGCGCGCTGGCGCTCGCCGACTACCTCGACGAGCCGCAACCCGAGTGGGAGGTGGCGGTGGGCCGGCTGGGCCACGCCATCGCCGAACACGACGACGCGTTCACCGACAAGCCGTTGCATTCGATGGACTGGTACTACCCGATCCTGGGCGGGGCGCTGCGCGGAGACGCCGCGCACAGCCGCATCGCCGGACGGTGGGACGACTTCGTGGTCGACGGTCTGGGCATCCGCTGTGTCAGCGACCGCCCGTGGGTGACCGGTGCGGAGACGTGCGAACTGGTGATGGCGCTGGACTCGATCGGCGACCGGCGGCGGGCGCTGGATCAGTTCGCCTCGATGCATCACCTGCGCGAGGCGGACGGCTCGTACTGGACCGGGCTGGTGTACGCCGACGGCAAGCGCTGGCCGGTG
>VEQU01000016.1 GCA_018883075.1 Mycobacterium sp. | reverse complement strand
CTCGGGCACGTCGAGGATCGGGTTCTCCGTTGTCACCTCGTGGACGACCTGCTCGACCACCTCCTCGACCACCTCGACGCGTGTGGTGACCTCATCGGTGATGACTTCGGTGACCCTGCTGCTCTCCACCCGGCCCGGTGGCGGCGGCATCGGCATGGACAGCGGCTCGGCCACCCGGTCCGACTCCAGGGCAGGCCGGTCTCCGAGATCGGCGCCCAGCAGGGCCTCGAGGTGCGATCGCAGTGACATCAGTTCCGACCGCAGTGCGGCCATCTCGTCGGCCGCCTGCGCACGCAGCTCATGTCCCAGTTGCCGGCGCAGGTGCGCCTCGACCGACAGCTCGTACTCCCGCCGGGCCGAGATCTCCCGATCCAGCTGCAGGTCGTAGACGAACTTCATGTCCCGGGCCCTGGCCTCGTCGAGCTGGCTCTGCCTGCGGTAGGTCACCGAGACGAACGCCGCGAGCACCGCCGCCCACAGCGACAGGATCACCGCAAGCCGGAGCAACTCGACACGGTTGGTGAACACCAGTGTCGAACTGGCCAGGATGGCCAGAACCAGCAACGCCGACAGCAGCAGCCAACCCGGCCTGCGGCCGCTGCGCCTGCTCCGGACGCCGCGGGGCGGGACGGTCATGGGGCTGACTGTACCGCGTGAATACCCCGCCGCCGTGCGCGACAAGCTGGGGCGATTGGGCCGTGATGGGCCCGTGCGGAGGTTACGCGGCTGACCGCGCGTCGACGTCGGGGTCGCCCGGAGACGTGCAGCAGTGCTGGAGCCACAGCGCCGATGAGATCAGCAGCAACGCACTGAGGGCCGCGACAGTCACCCCCGGGGTGTCGGCGGCGGCCACCCGTAACTCCATCCGCCGCGGCACCACGTATGCGAGCACACCGCACCACCATCCCAGAGCCAACGCACCCACCCACGCCGAGGCCTTGGCCACCGCGACACTACGGGCCACGGCCAGCGGATTGAGCCGGCCCGCGCCGACGCCGACCTGGCCGTCACGGATACGTCGCCGCACGGACACCCCCCACACCGCCTCGGCGAGAGCGACGGCGAACAGGGATAAACCGGTCCAGACGGTGATCGGGGGGAAGTCGCCGTAGAGGAACCGAATGAACAGATAACTCACCGCCGCCGTGGCGAGGACCGCCGCCGCGAGATCGCGTTTGCGGGTCAGGCCCATCACCGGGGCCCGCGCTGGAGGGGCAACCCGGTGCGACGGACACCACTGCGGTCCGCTGGATCGAGCGCCTCGATCAATTCGGACACCGGCCGGTGCCGACCGTCGAGCAGCAACTGCGCGTCGGGATCCGCGGCCAGCCAAGGGATCAGCACGAAGGCGCGCTGATGCGCCAGGGGGTGCGGCAGAGTAAGCACCGGATCGTCGGAGACCACTTCGACGTGGCCGCCGTCCGCGCCGCTCTCCCGGCAGCTCACCACATCGACATCGAGGGTGCGCGGGCCCCACTTCTTGTCGCGCACACGCTGGTTGTCACGTTCCAACTCCTGCCCGCGTGACAACCATCCGCGGGCATCCAGTTCCGGATCATCGGCGATGACGACGGCGTTGAGGAAAGCGTCCTGCTCCACCCCTCCCCACGCATCCGTCTCGAACACCGGTGAGATGGACACCACCGACGGCTCGAGGCCGTCGATGACCGACTGCAGCCGGGCGAGGCGGTCGCCCATATTGGAGCCGATAGACAGAACCACCCGGCTCACGTGTCGCCTCGGGCCGGCACGATGGAGCCACGGGGGCCCCGGCGTGAACGCCTCGCGACAACCGCCACATCGCCGAAGTCCAACGGGATCGGCGCCTTCGGCTTGTGCACGGTGACCTCGACGGCATGCACGCGCTGATCGGTCATCACCTCATCGGCGATCTGCGCGGAGACCGTCTCGATCAGGTTGCGCGCGGGGCCCGCGACGATATCGGCGGCCTGTTGCGCCAGTGTGCCGTAATCGAAGGTGTCGGCAAGGTCATCGCTCGCCGCAGCGGCGTCCAGGTCTATCCAGACGGTGATGTCGATGACGAAATCCTGGCCGTCGCGTCGCTCGTGGTCGAACACACCGTGATTGCCGCGCACAGTCAGCCCACGCAATTCGATCCGGTCAGTCACTTGCACCACCTGCGATCGCCCGCCACGCCTCGAGGACCTTCAGCGCGTCGACACTGGCCTGCACATCGTGCACCCGCACGCCCCACGCACCGTGCAGCACGGCCAGTGCCGACACGACGGCGGTGGCGGTCTCCCGTCCGTCCGGCGTCCTCGGCGTCGCGTCCGGCCCGGCCAGCAGTGCACCGAGGAAACGCTTCCGCGACGCACCCACCAGGACAGGCAGGCCGGTGTCGACCAGTGCGGGCAGTGCGTGCAGAAGCGCCCAGTTGTGCGAGGCGGTCTTGGCGAAACCGAGTCCCGGGTCGATGATGAGGTTCTTTTCGTCGACACCGGCGGCGACGGCCGCGTCGACGGAGGCGAGTAACTCACCGCGAACCTCTGCCACGACATCGTGGTAGTCGCCGATTGCGTGCGGTTGAGCGCAATCAACCGAGCGCCAGTGCATGAGAATCCAGGGAACCCCCGCCTCGGCGACCAGTGGTGCCATTCGCGCGTCGGCCCTCCCGCCGCTGACGTCGTTGACGATGGCGGCGCCGTTATCGAGGGCAGCCTGTGCCACCGCGGCGTGCATCGTGTCGATGCTCACCGTAAGCCCTTGGGCGGCGAGTTCCTTGACCACCGGAACAACGCGGCGGACTTCGAGATCGGTTTCGATGCGGACCGCGCCGGGCCGTGTTGATTCGCCGCCGACGTCGATGATTCCTGCACCTTGAGAGGCGAGGGCCAGACCGTGCTCGACCGCAAGGGCGGGATCAAGGAAGCGCCCCCCGTCGGAGAACGAGTCGTCGGTGACGTTGACCACCCCCATGACGACGGGAACCGTCAACCGCAGGTTGGTGGTCACTTGCGAAGGATGAGATCCAGTGCCTCGGCCCGGGACGCGCTGTTGGTCTTGAACAACCCGCGCACGGCCGACGTGGTGGTGATGGCTCCGGCTTTGCGCACACCGCGCATCGCCATGCACAGATGCTCGGCCTCGATGACCACGATCACGCCGCGGGGCTTGAGTTTGCGCGTCACCGCGTCCGCGATCTGCGCGGTCAGGCGCTCCTGAACCTGCGGCCGTTTGGCGTAAAGGTCGACCACCCGCGCGAGCTTCGACAGACCGGTGACCCGGCCGTCGGCTCCCGGTATGTACCCGACGTGCGCCATGCCGTGGAACGCAACAAGATGGTGCTCACAGGTCGAGTACATGGGTATCTGCTTGACCAGAACCAGTTCGTCGTGGCCCTCGTCGAAGGTGGTGTCGAGCACCGCGTCCGGATCGGTGTAGAGACCGGCGAACATCTCCTGGAACGCCCGGGCCACCCGGGCGGGGGTGGCCTTCAACCCCTCGCGGTCCGGATCCTCACCGACGGCGATGAGCAGTTCGCGGACAGCGGCTTCGGCTCTCTGCTGGTCGAAGACCGCGACGTCGAGGGTCACCGAATCGCGCTTGGGCATCGCCGGGCTCTCTTTCGTCAGTCGGCCACCGGTCGGCTGGACCGACCGCTGTCATCGCCTGCCTCGCCGCGGGTGCCGGATCCGGGGCCCGAGTGGGTCGGAGTCGGATGGGTCGGCTGGGGCGCGGTGGTCGGATGTTGATGGGGTTGTGGTTGACCCTGGTTCTGGCCCTGCTGAGGCTGATGCTGCGCCTGGTGCCGGCCCTGGGATGGCCCCCATCCGGGAGGCGGCGGGTACCAGTAGCCCTGCTGCGGCGGCGGCGGCCAGCCCGGCGCCCGCCAGCCCGGGGGTGCGCCGTAATCGGGTTGGGCAGGACCGTTGTGACCGGCGGCGCCGGGAGCACCGGGGGCATAGTGTGCCCCGTTTCCGTTGCCGGGCGGCTGCGGGCCCTGGTGAGCCTGATGGGCGGCGGAAGCCTGCGCGATCGCCTTCTTGAACGCCGGTTCCGGCATGGGCTGAGGCCACGGCTCACCGCGTTCCATGGCGAGTTCGCCGGGTGTCTTGATCGGCGGTTTGTCGGACGGGATGCGCCCGCCGAAATCGTCGAACACCGTCAGCCGCGGACGCTTGACCACGTTGGCGAAGATCGCCTGCAACTCCGCACGGTGCAGCGTCTCCTTCTCCAGCAGTTCGCCGGCAAGCACGTCGAGCACGTCGCGGTACTCGGTCAGGATGGCCCATGCCTCGGTGTGCGCCGCCTCGATGAGCTTGCGGACCTCGTCGTCGATATCGCGGGCGACCTCGTGACTGTAGTCCGCCTGGGTGCCCATGGTGCGACCCAGGAACGGGTCACCGTGCTCGGTGCCGTAGCGCACCGCGCCCAGTTTCGAGCTCATGCCGTATTCGGTGACCATGGCGCGGGCGATCTTGGTGGCCTGCTCGATATCGGAGACCGCACCTGTGGTGGGCTCCCGGAACACCAGTTCCTCGGCTGCGCGGCCGCCCATCGCGAACACCAGGCGCGCGATCATCTCCGAGCGGGTCATCAGTCCCTTGTCGTCCTCGGGAACCGATACCGCGTGGCCACCGGTGCGCCCGCGGGCCAGGATGGTGACCTTGTAGATCGGCTCGATGTCGGGCATCGCCCATGCGGCCAGGGTGTGGCCGCCCTCGTGGTATGCGGTGATCTTCTTCTCGGTCTCGCTGATCACCCGGCCCTTGCGGCGCGGCCCGCCGATCACCCGGTCGACGGCTTCCTCGAGCGCAGCCCCGGTGATGATCGTTCCGTTTTCGCGAGCGGTCAGCAGCGCGGCCTCGTTGATCACGTTGGCCAGATCCGCACCCGACATGCCGACGGTGCGCTTGGCCAGACCGTCGAGGTCGGCGTCGGGGGCCAGGGGCTTGCCCTGGGAGTGCACCCGCAGCACCGCCTTGCGGCCCGCCAGGTCTGGGCTCGACACCGGGATCTGGCGGTCGAAGCGACCGGGCCGCAGCAGCGCCGGGTCGAGGATGTCGGGCCGGTTGGTGGCGGCGATCAGGATGACGCCCTGGCGTTCGCCGAACCCGTCCATCTCCACCAGTAGCTGGTTCAGGGTCTGTTCGCGCTCATCGTGGCCGCCGCCGAGCCCGGCGCCGCGCTGGCGGCCGACGGCGTCGATCTCGTCGACGAAGATGATGCACGGGCTGTTCTGTTTGGCCTGCTCGAACAGATCGCGCACCCGCGACGCCCCGACGCCGACGAACATCTCGACGAAGTCAGATCCGGAGATCGTGAAGAACGGCACGCCGGCCTCGCCGGCGACGGCACGGGCCAGCAGCGTTTTTCCGGTGCCGGGCGGACCGTAGAGCAGGACGCCCTTGGGAATCTTGGCGCCGAGGGCCTGATACCGGCCGGGATTCTGCAGGAAGTCCTTGATCTCGTAGAGCTCCTCGACCGCCTCATCGGCGCCGGCGACGTCGGCGAAGGTGGTCTTCGGCATGTCCTTGTTGAGCATTTTGGCCTTGGACTTGCCGAAGCCGAAGCCCATCCGGCCGCCGGTCTGCATCCGGGAGAACAGCACGAACAGCCCGATCAGCAGCAGCAACGGCAGCATGTAGATCAGCAGTGAGCCCAGCACGCTGGGCTGGTTGACCACGGTGTTGGTCTTGATGTTCTTAGCCGTCAGCGACTCGAACAGCGTCACCGCGTAACCGGTCGGGTACTTCGCGATCACCTTGGTCGACTTGGCGGTGTCGTCGGTGGCGCTCTTCAGCTCAAGGCGCAACTGCTGTTCACGATCGTCTATCTGGGCAGCCTTGACGTTGTCGCCGCTGATCTGTGCAACCGCCACCGAGGTGTCCACCGGCTTGAATCCGCGGGTGTCGTCGTTGAGGTAGAAGAACAGCCAGCCCAGCAGCAGAATAGAGCCCACTATGGTCAGCGTGCGGATAACGGTTTTACGGTTCATCGAGCATGCGGCCGCGAAGGGCCCCTGTCCTTCCTCTGACTGAAGTATTCAGGCTACCGCTAGACCAACGCCCGACAGCCCCCCGTTGGTTTCCGTCAGGCTTTGTTTCCACGTCACGGCGGTGTTCGGTGACCCAGGCGGGCTGTGCTTGGGTGAATCCCGTGGTCAACAGGGCCGTGACGCCGAGGGAACGGACCGTCGAGGTCAACGGGGTGCGGTTGCGGCTGCTGGAAGCCGGACCGGCCGGCGGACCGTTGGTGGTGCTGACCCACGGCTTTCCCGAGCTGGCCTACTCCTGGCGCCATCAGATTCCGGCGCTGGCAGGGGCGGGATATCGCGTCATAGCCCCCGACCAGCGCGGCTACGGAGGCTCGTCACGGCCCGATCGGATCGCGGACTATGCCATCGACGCTCTGTGCGCCGACGTGGTCGGCCTGATTGACCAGGCGGGGGCCGAGCGGGCGGCGGTCGTGGGCCACGACTGGGGTGCCGTGGTGGCCTGGAGCACGCCGCTGCTTCATCCCGACCGTGTCGCCGCCGTCGCCGGCCTCGCCGTGCCACCCGTGCCCCGGCCGCTGACGCCACCGACGGAGGCGTTCCGGCGGATCTTCGGCGACAACTTCTTCTACATCCTCTACTTCCAGGAACCGGGTGTGGCGGACGCCGAGATGGATGCCGACGCGCACCGCGCCCTGTTACGGATGCTGGGCGGCATGCGCGCTCCGCGGGACGACGCGGAAGCGTTGCGCATGCTGGCACCGGGGCCGGAGGGGTTCATCGAGCGGCTCGCCGAACCGGAGAGCCTTCCGGCGTGGCTGAGTGAGGCGGAACTCGATCACTATGTGAGTGAATTCAGCCGCACCGGGTTCACCGGGGCGCTCAACTGGTACCGGAACTTTGAATCGAACTGGCTGATCATGGCGAATGCCGCTACCGAAACCATCTCCGTCCCAGCACTTTTCGTCGGCGGTACCGACGACCCGGTGCTGAAGTTCACCAAGACCAACCGGGCCCACGAGGTGGTCCGCGGTCCGTATCGCGAGGTCATGCTCGATGGTGCGGGGCACTGGATTCAGCAAGAACGTCCTGATCAGGTCAACGCCGAACTGCTGGCCTTCCTCGCCGAAGTCCGTTGGTCGTGAGCCCCGCCGCGCTACCGTGGGTCATGCTCACCAGTCGGCGGTTGATCTCATGTGCCGCAGCGGCACTCGTGGTGGCAGCTGTGTCGGGCTGCGATGCCGCTTCACCGGTCGCAGGCAACGCGCGTCAGGTGACGGTGGTCGGCCAGGGCGAGGTCCAGGGCGTGCCGGACACACTGACGGCCGACGTCGGGATCGAGGTGGTGGCACCGGACGTGACCGCCGCCATGAACCAGAACAGCGAACGGCAGAAGGCGGTGATGGATGCACTCGCGGCCCGCGGTTTCGACACCGAGGACATCAGCACCACCACGGTGAGCGTTCAACCGCAGTACGCCGGCAACTCCGTCATCACCGGATACCGGGCGCAGAACTCGGTCCAGGTCACGATCCGGGAGCTGGATGCCGCCTCGTCGACGCTGGCGACGATCATCGCGGCCGGGGGCAACGCCACCCGGATCAACTCGGTGAGCTACTCGATCGAGGACGACTCGACGCTCATCACCGACGCCCGGGCACGGGCCTTCGAGGACGCCAAGAGTCGGGCCCAGCAGTACGCCGAACTGTCCGGGCTGTCCCTGGGCCGGATCATCTCGATCTCCGAGGCCCAGGGCGCTGCGCCGCCGCCGATGCCCGCCGGGCGCGGTGAGGCGATGGCGGCCGACGTCCCGCTACAGCCCGGCCGGCAGACGGTGAGCTTCTCGGTGACGGCAGTCTGGGAATTGAACTAGGGCAGAACTCAGCTAGGCGAGTACACCTTGGGGTCAAGAGTGCCGATATAGGGCAGATCCCGATAGCGCTCGGCATAGTCCAGGCCGTAGCCGACGACGAATTCGTTCGGGATGTCGAAACCGATGTATGCGATGTCAACGTCGGCGCGTACGGCCTCCGGTTTGCGAAGCAGAGTGCACACCCGAAGCGAACGCGGGTGGCGCGTGGCGAGGTTACGCAGCAGCCAGGACAGCGTCAGACCGGAGTCCACGATGTCCTCCACGATCAGCACGTCACGGCCTGCGATGTCGCGGTCGAGATCCTTGAGGATGCGGACGACGCCCGACGATGACGTCGCGGAGCCGTAGGAGCTCACCGCCATGAACTCCAACTGGGTCGGCACCGGGATGGCACGCGCCAGATCGGTGACGAACATGACGGCACCTTTGAGCACCGTCACAAGCAACAAGTCCTGCCCCCCGGGCGCGTCCGCGTAATCCCGTCCCACCAGAGCGCCGAGTTCGGCGGTGCGTGCCTGAATCTGTTCCTGGGACACCAGCACCGACTTGATGTCGCCGGGATACAGCTCATGCGGTGGCACGAGCACAGCGTGCCATGACACCCCCGGTTCGACCAATCCATAACAGGGCATCACACCGGCTCGGTTCGGAATCCCAACGTGGTGCCGCTGCGCTCCGCGAACAGCCGAGTGCCGGGAATGTTCGAACCAACGGCGACTCCGCCTTGGCCACGCCATGCGGTCACCAGCGTTTCGACCGCCCTGATCTGAACATCGGACAGCGCGCTTGCGCCGCCGCCGAGCAGCCAGCCGCGGATCACCCGGAGGCGCAGGGCGTCCGGCAGCTCCCGCACTGCCTCGACGTCGAGCCGGTTGCCGGCCACCGCGCCGGCGAGGTACCCGGCGGCGAGCGAGTCGAGCGCGTCATTGTCTTCGCGCAGCGCCGCCGCCGTCCGGGCGAGCGCTTCGGCCACGCCGCCGCCCAGCGCCTCCTCCAGTAGCGGCAGCACCTCGCGACGCAGACGGACGCGGGTGAACCTCGTATCGCTGTTGTGCGGGTCATCCCAAGTGGTCAGGTCAAGCTCGGCGCAGGCGGCGATGGTGACGGCGCGACGCTGGGCGAGCAACGGCCGGTACCAGGGCGGGTCACAGGGCCGCATACCGGCAATGGAGCGGGCACCCGAACCGCGGCCCAGGCCGAGCAGCACCGTCTCGGCCTGGTCGTCGAGGGTGTGCCCGAGAAGCACCGGTTCGCCGCCGCGCGCCTCCTCGAGCGCGGTGTATCTCGCGCGGCGGGCGGCGGCCTCGGGTCCACCGCCCGGGGCGACGACGACGGGAATGACACGTGCGGCCGTGCAACCGAGATGAAGCGCCTGATCGCGCGCAGCGGCGGCGATGGCGTCCGAGCCGGATTGCAGCCCATGGTCCACGATGAGTGCCGTCGTCGGCAGGACCGCGGCGGCGGCCGCGGTCAGAGCCAACGAGTCCGGACCGCCGGAGAGGGCCACACACCAGGATCGTGCCGACGGCAGCCGGTCCGACGCGAACTCGGCGACGACGCGGCGCAGCCGCTCTAGAGCACCCGGTCGATCCACCGCTGGGGGTCCTCGATCTCGGCGGGCCGGGGCAGGGTGTCCGGGCCGGACCACACCCGGTTGAAGCGGGACATGCCGACACGGCCCACGACGTGGTCGACGAATGCCTTGCCGCGGGTGTATTGGCTGAGCTTGGCGTCGACGCCCAGCAGTGCCCGCAACAGCCGCTGCAGCGGCGGTTGGCGGCGCTGGCGGCGGTCATCGAAGCGGCGGCGGATCAGGGCCACCGAGCCAACCGCGGCGGGGCCGACGGCATCCATCACGTGATCGGCATGGCCTTCCAGCAGAGTGCCCAGCACCAGCAGGTCATCGAGCGCACGGCGCTGCGGTTCGGACTGCACCGCGCGGATCAGTCCGAGGACGCCGCCGGTGTGCGCATCCGGCAGGCCGTCGGACCCGGCACTGCGGCGGTCCTTGAGGAATTCCGCGAGCCGGCCGATGACCTGACCGACATCGCCGGAGTCCGAGGTGAGGATGCTCATCGCATCCGACATGTGTCGGGAAAGCCAGGGGTTGGCGGTGAACTGAACCCGGTGGGTGACTTCGTGCAGGCACACCCAGAGCCGGAAGTCGCTCGGGGGCACACGCAACTGACGCTCGACCGCGATGACGTTCGGGTACACCAGCAGCAGACTCCCCCCTGCGTCGCCGTCGGCGAAAGGGTCGTACTGGCCGAGGATTCCCGCGGAGACGAACGCGAGCACGGCCCCGGTCTGCGCACCGGCCACACGGCCTGTGACAGTGGCAGCCGCTGGATGGGTGCCGCCGATCATCACCCGCATGGATTCCGCTGCCGCTCGAATCCACTCGGTGCGGTCGACGATGCGGGCTGCCGGAACCGGGCCGTCACCGGACAGGCCGGTGACGTCGCGCACGAGAGGCTCGGCACGGCTCGACGCCTGCGCGAGATCTTCGATGACCTGGCGGCGGGTGTACTCGGTGGTGGGCGGCCCCGGACGTGCCAGTCGCGCTCCGACGGTTCCCGCGAACTTCCAGTCGACGGCACCGCCGACGGTGAGTTGCGCGGAACGGCTCATGAAGGCGGGCCGGGCAGGATCATCGTCAGGATCCGCATCCGCACGTGCGCAGCGTCGCTGCGAGCGCGTCAAGCGCAGTGCGACCGGAGTTCCCGGCGTTGTTGGAGATGAAGGCGAACGTCAACACCCGCCCCCTGACGTCGGTCACGATGCCGGCGAGAGCGTTGGTCTTCGTGAGCGAACCGGTCTTCGCGCGCAGCCAGCCGGCCGCCGACTTGCGGGCGTCGACACCCAGGAAACGGTCCGACAGGGTGCCGCTGCCCCCGGCGATGGGCAGCAGGTCGACCATCGGCCGCAGCACGGGCTGATCGGGGCCGGCCGCGGCATTGACCACTTCGTCGAGGGTCTTGGCGCTGAGCAGATTGGCCACCGACAGGCCACTCGAATCCACCAGCGAGGCGCCGGTCATATCGATGTTGATGGACGCCAGCTTGCTGATGATCGCGTCTGCGGCACCGGCGAAACTCAGCGGCCGCCCAGTGGCTTCGGCGACCTCCCGCCCGATGGTTTCGGCCATCACGTTGTCGGAGAGGTTCATCATCTGGCGCAGACGCTCGATCAGCGGAGCAGACTGCACCGAGGCGAGCTGGCGGCCGCCGGCCGGCCCGGGCGCGAACGTCACCTTCGCCGGATCGACGCCGAGCGCGACTGCCAGAGCGCGACCGGCGTCCAGCGCCGGCGTCGTCGAACGCCGGGACTCGATCGTCGTCGGCTGAATGCGTCCGGCGTCGAGCATGACCGATTGGATCGGCGCGATGTCGCCGCCGCCGATATCGGCGGGATCCCAACCAGGCGCCATGTCAGGTCCGCTGTAAAGCGAGTTGTCCACCTGGATGGCGGTCGGCGTGATGCCGCTCTTGCGCACCTGATCGGCGAGGTCGGAGATGCGCGCCGAACCGCGGTACCAGCTGTCCTCTCCGGGCGGGGCTGCGGACAGGGCCGGATCGCCCCCTCCGACCAGCACCACGACGCCGGGCATCCGGGTCTGATCGGCGGCCACCACGGTGGTGGTCAGACGCGCGTCGCGGTCGAGAGTGAGCAGGGCCGCGGCGGTGGTGAGCAATTTGTTCGTCGAAGCAGGCTGCATGAGCAGATCCGACCGCTGTTCCCAGATCTGCTGGCCGGTTCTGGCGTCGGTCACCCGGCCGGTGAGGTTTCCGAGATTGGGATCGGCGACGGCGGCCGCGAGGGCGGCGCTCATTCCCGCGGTGGTCGGCACGGCAGCGGAGTCGGGCAGGGGCACGACCGCCGGCTTGGCGACGGCCGCAGCCCGCGGTGCGGGCACCTGTGCGTTGCTGCGGCCCCCGGAAGTCACCAGCGCCGCCGCACCGACCACAACGGCGACTACGCCCACCACAGCAACGGCGAGCAGCACATGGCGGCCGCGCCTGCGCGTGCTACCCATGACCCTCCGCTCTGTTGATTCCGGCTCCGGCCTGGCACCCCTGTGGCGCCGGTGCGGCGCCGGTCTGGCCATTGTGCGCCGGTTTGTCGGCCGTTTGCGTCCGAGGCCCCGTAGGAAAGGGTATCGCTCCGTTAGGGTTAACCCCCGTCGCCACCGGGCCACAATGGTCCCACGTTGGCGGGAAGGAGTCTCGCGGTGCAGTTCGACGTCACAATCGAGATCCCGAAGGGCCAGCGCAACAAATACGAGGTCGACCACGTGACCGGCAGGCTGCGCCTGGACCGGTACCTCTACACGCCGATGGGATATCCAGCCGACTACGGCTTCATCGAGGACACCCTGGGCGACGACGGCGACCCGCTGGACGCCCTGGTGCTGCTGCCGGAATCGGTGCATCCGGGTGTGATCGTCGAGGCGCGCGCCGTGGCGATGTTCCAGATGGTGGACGAGGCCGGTGGTGACGACAAGGTGATCTGCGTACCCGCCGGCGACCCGCGGTGGGACCACATCACTGATCTCGGGGATGTGCCGAGTTTCGAACTCGAGGCGATCAAGCATTTCTTCGTGCACTACAAGGACCTCGAACCCGGAAAGCATGTGAAGGCGGCTGATTTCGTCGGCCGGGCCGAGGCCGAGGCCGAGGTGGACCGGTCGCGGGAACGGTTCGCCAAGCAGGGCCACCACTGACGGCGCTCCTCGGCGCTCCTCGGCTGGCATTGCTCCTCGGCCTCGCAGGGTCGGGCGCTCAAGAGTTTTCTTGCCGGTAACATGCGTCTAACGCCGCCGTAGGCTCGCCGTTCGACGATCGTCATGTGCTTCTGCATCAGGGGATCGGACTCGACGGCTTCAACGCACTGCCGACGCGTAAGGCGGTGCACGCGCTCTACGAATGCTGCAACAGCGTGACGATGGCCGGTGATCTGGCGCGCGGACGCCCGTACAGCAGCCAGGCCTCCCTATTCGCCAGGGCGGATACCGTGCTGTTCGCCCTGCCCGAGGACTCCGTCGACGAGATCCTCCAGGCCTACCCCAGTGTGGGAAGCCGGCCGGGCAGCGCCTGGTCGCACGCGGAGCAGTGCTCGGTGTGGGATCCGCAGCCCGAACTCATGAACGAACTGCGGGTGGCCGCCGCCCAGTATGAGGACCACTTCGGCTTCGGTTACGTGATGCACGTCGGCTCGCTGGCCGCGGAACATCCGGCGCGCGATGTCATCTCGGCCATCGTGGATCGGATGCGCAACGACCCCGAAACTGAGCGCAAGGTGTTGCGCAACGAGATCGCCAAGCTGAATCGCAGCCGTCTGGAACGGATGCTCGGCCCGGAAGGCGGTTACGACAACTGGGCCTGACGGCGCTCAGGTGCGGTTGGTGACCCTGGTCTTGAGCAGGCTCGCGACCATCGTGAGGAACAGCGTCAGGATGATCACAGCGAGGCTCAGCAGAGTTGGAATCTCAGGCACCCCTACCGGCTCCCCGCCATTGATGAACGGCAGCTTGTTCTCATGCAGCGCATGCAACAGCAGCTTCACACCGATGAAGAACAGGATGAAAGCAAGCCCCTGCGACAGGTAGACCAGGCGGTTGAGCAGGTCACCGAGCAGGAAGTACAACTGCCGTAGGCCCATCAGCGCGAACACATTGGCTGTGAACACCAGGTAGGGCTCGCTGGTCAGGCCATAGATCGCCGGGATGGAGTCCACCGCGAACAACAGGTCAGTGGTCCCGAGCGCAAGGATCACCAGGAACATCGGCGTCATCACGCGCTTGCTGCCCTGCTTGACGTACAGCTTCAGGCCGTGCCACTGCTCGGTGCTGTTGAGGTAGGTCTTGGCGAAGCGCACGACCGCGTTGTCCGCGTCATCGTCGTGCTCGGTGTCGCGGGCGAGCCGGATCGCGGTGATGACGAGAAATGCCCCGAAAATATAGAAGATCCAGGAGAACTGCTTTATCGCAACCGCTCCCAGCGCGATGAAGATTCCGCGGAACACCAGCGCGAGGATGATCCCGATGAGCAGTGCCTGCTGTTGATAGATCTTGGGCACCTTGAAGCTGGCCATGATGATGATGAAGATGAACAGGTTGTCGATGGACAGGCTGTACTCGGTGAGCCATCCCGCGTAGAACTCCAACCCGAACTGGTCACCGTGGAAGTGCCACACCCAGAGTCCGAATCCGATCGCCAGGCCGACGTAGATACTCAGGGCGACTACGCACTCACGTCGGCTCGGCTCATGGGGCCGGCGTGCGAACACCAGGACATCCACCAGCAGGACGGCGAGCGTGACCCCGAGGGTGATCGCCCACTCGAACGTCGAGACATTCACCGAGCAGACCTCCGGCTGGGTAAAGACCTGGGTAACGACATAGCGACACGGTGCCCGAGGTCTCTTCCGCCGCTGTCGACGACCCGCGGAACCGGAAGACCAACCCGGATGCCCGGGACGGCCGACGTGGTGACGACACCGCGGCGAAGGAATACTCCCCTCTGCGCTGCAAGTGTCGCAGGTGGCCGAAGGCTGGCCCGGCGCGCCCTAGGATTCACAGGCGTGGCGGAGCCCGAAGCTGGTGTGCAGTGCCTGTCGGAGGGGTGCGCGGCCAGCGGAGACAAGGTAATGGCACCGTGACCGATGCCGCTGCTCCACTCGACGCGCTGCCGGCGGCCGGGCCAGTGGCGCGGGGCAACGTGGCGCGGGTCGCTGTCGCAACGGTCCTCACCGCTGTGTGCGGATACGCGGTGCTGTATCTGGCGGCACGCGCCCTCGACCCGGCGCAGTTCTCGGTGTTCGGCGTGTTCTGGGGGGCGTTCGGGCTGTTCACCGGTGCGGCGAACGGCCTACTGCAGGAAGCCACCCGGGAGGTGCGATCCGCAGGCCGCCCCGTCGCGCCCGGTGCCGCCGACACTCGCCCGATGGCCGTCGCCGCCGGCGTGGGTGCCGCGGCTGCCGTCGCGATCGCGGGAACCTCTCCGCTGTGGGCGGCGCACCTGTTCACCGACGCCACCGCTCTGTCCGTTGCGCTGCTTGCCGTCGGTGTCGGGGGTTTCTGCTTGCACTCAACGCTCCTCGGGATGCTCGCCGGTGTGGGCCGCTGGGCGCACTACGGATCGCTGATGGTGACGGACGCCGTCATCAGGGTGGCGCTGGCAGCAACGACGTTCGTCATCGGATGGGGCCTGGTGGGCTTTCTGTGGGCGACCGTCGCCGGTGCGGTGGCATGGGTCGGGCTGCTCGCGATCTCACCGGCCGTTCGTGCCGCCGCCCGCTTGCGCACCGCCGGAACCGCCTCGGCCTTCCTGCGCGGAGCGGTGCACTCCATCGCGGCGGCAGGGGCCAGCGCGGTCTTGGTGATGGGTTTCCCGGTGCTGCTCAAGGCCACATCCGGAGACCTCGGCGCCGCGGGCGGTGTGGTGATCCTCGCCGTCACACTGACCCGCGCCCCGCTGTTGGTTCCACTCACCGCGATGCAGGGAAATCTGATCGCCTACTTCGTCGATCGCGCCGTGGCCCACGGCACACGGCTGAGAGCTCTGCTCATCCCGACGGTGATCGTCGTCAGCGTGGGTGCGGTGGGAGTGCTCGCCGCCGCATTGGTGGGTCCGTGGCTGATGCAGGCCGCCTTCGGGCCCGAATACCAGACGGGGGGCGCACTGCTCGCCTGGCTGACCGTCGGTGCGGTGTCGGTCGCGCTGCTGACACTGACCGGTGCGGCGACTGTCGCCGCCGCCCTGCATCGGGCGTACTCCTTCGGTTGGGTGGGCGCGACGGTCGCGGCCGCGGCCCTGCTCACGCTGCCGCTGGACCTGCAGACCCGCACCGTGATCGCCCTGCTGTGCGGGCCGCTGGTGGGGATCGCCGTACACAC
Organism: Mycobacterium sp.; assembly: GCA_018883075.1. Classification (GTDB taxonomy): domain Bacteria; phylum Actinomycetota; class Actinomycetes; order Mycobacteriales; family Mycobacteriaceae; genus Mycobacterium. Next base: position 17,534 of record VEQU01000016.1, on the reverse strand, counting down.
CGCCGCACTGGCACGTTCAGGATGAATCGGGAATGTAGCTTGGTGGACATCGGAAAAGCGGACCTGGACACGGCGGGCGTCTGGATCATCGTTCCCGCCTTCAACGAGAGCGGAGTCGTCGGCGAGGTGATCGCCGACCTTCGCTCGGTGTTTTCTCATGTGGTCTGCGTCGATGACGGCAGTGCGGATGACACGGCGGGCGTTGCCCTTCGCGCCGGGGCACACATCGTTCGGCACCCGGTCAATCTCGGCCAGGGAGCGGCGATCCAGACCGGGGTCGAATACGCCCGCCGCCAGCCGGGAGCCCGGGTTTTCGCGACCTTCGACGCCGACGGTCAGCACCGGGTGAAGGATCTCCTGGCGATGGTCGACCGCCTCGAACGCGACGATGTCGACATCGTCATCGGGACACGCTTCGCGGGCTCCACCATCAGCCATACGCCAAAGGTGAAGAAGCTCATTCTGCGTGCGGCAGCACTGCTCAGTCCCAGCAGCCGCCGTCTCGGGCTGACCGACGCCCATAACGGTCTGCGGGTCTTCAACCGTGAGGTCGCCGACAACCTGACACTCATCATGAACGGGATGAGCCACGCCGGCGAGTTCGTCGCGCTGATCGACGAGAAGGGTTGGCGGGTAGTCGAAGAGCCCGTGGAAATCCTTTACACCGACTACTCGATATCCAAAGGGCAACCCCTGCTCAATGGGATCAACATCATCTTCGACGGGTTTTTGCGAGGAAGGATGCGCCGGTGAATTTCATCCAGGTGCTGCTGATCGCGGCGGTGGTCGCACTGCTGGTGTACCTGCTGCGCTCGCGGACCAACGCCAAGGCCAAGGCTTGGGTCAAGGTCGGGTATGTGCTGTTCGTGATCGCGGCGATCTACGCCATCCTGCGCCCCGATGACACCACCGTGGTGGCCAACTGGCTCGGGGTCGACCGTGGCGCCGACCTGTTGTCGTACGGGCTTTTCATCGCGTTCGTCTTCACCACGCTGAGCACCTACCTGCGCTTCAAGGAGCTCGAGTTGCGCTATGCGCGGCTGGCCAGGGCCGTCGCGCTGCAAAATGCGCAACAGCCGGACCACTAGGACGAGCGGAGGTGTGCGACGGTGCGGCGCAGCCCTTCGCTGAGGTCCACCTCCGGGCGCCATCCCAGGACCGCCCGTGCCTTTGCCGAATCCAGGCAGGAGGCGGCAATGTCACCGAGGCGCGGTGGCGCGTATTCGGGGTCGTCGAGTGCGCCGACGGCCTCGGCAACCGCCGTGTGCAGATCCCGGTCGGAGGTCATGATCGACGTGCCGATGTTGAATCGCTCGGCGTTACCGACGTCTCCGGCGGCGCGGACCATGGCGTCGACGACGTCGTCGACGTACACATAGTCGCGGGTGTTGCGGCCGTCGCCGAAGATCCGGGTCGGCTCGCCGGCCAGCATTGACTGAATGAAGATCGCCACCACACCCGCCTCGCCGTGCGGATCCTGACGCGGACCGTAGACATTCGACGGCGCAATGTGGGTGCACTGGATGCCGTAGAGGTTGCCGAAACTGTTGAAGAAGACTTCAGCGGCCACCTTGCTGGCCGCGTACGGCGAGGCCGGATTCACCGGCTCGCTCTCGCTGGTGGGGACGTTCGCGGGAACACCGTAGATCGAGCCGCCGGACGAGGTGTTGACGACCTTGCGGACGCCGGCCCGTCGCGACGCCTCGGCAAGCCGGACGCCGCCCACCACGTTCACCGTGGCGTCGAACTCGGGATCGGTGACCGACCGCCGAACGTCGATCTGTGCGGCGAGATGGAACACCACCTCCGGACGGGTCCTCGTCAGGAGGGTGTCGAGATCCGCGGTGACGATGTCGGCGTGGACGAAGTCGAAGTCCTGCGACCGGGCGGAGTCGAGATTGGCCAGCCGTCCGCGGCTCAGATCGTCGAGACCGACGACGCTGTGACCCTCCGCCAGCAGCCGATCGGCCAGCGCCGAGCCGATGAAGCCCGCCGCACCGGTGACCAAGGCCCGCATGCGGGACAACCCTACCGAGCGGTTGTCGCGTCACCCGTACAGTCGGGCGGTGCCTCGTGCCACGCCGCGAATGCCGCCGGTCGCTGCCGCAGCGATCGCGCTCATCGCTGCGCAACTGGCCGTCCGGGCCGCGCTGGCATTCGGCGGCTATTTCTACTGGGACGATCTCATCCTGGTCGGCCGCGCCGGTACACAGCCGCTGCTGTCCGGGACCTACCTGTTCAACGACCACGACGGACACGTGATGCCGGCCGCGTTCCTGCTCGGTGGCGTGATCACCCGTCTTGCGCCGCTGGACTGGACCCCGGCGGCGGTGAGCCTTGTGGTGATGCAACTCATCGCGTCGCTGTCGCTGCTGCGGACGCTGCGCATCATCCTCGGGTGGCGGTGGGTGCTGTTGATTCCGCTGATCTTCGCCTTGTTCACCCCACTGGCGGTCCCGTCGTTCGCGTGGTGGGCTGCAGCGCTGAACTACCTTCCGATGCTGGCCGCCCTGGCCTGGGTATGCGGGGATGCCATTCTGCTGACTCGGACGGGCAATCCGCGCTACGCAGTCACCGCAATGCTGGCCTATCTGGCAGGTCTGGTCTTCTTCGAGAAGGCCGCGGTGATCCCGTTCGTCGCATTCGCGGTAGCGGCGCTGCTCCGCCACGTCGGCGGGGACGGCGCGCCGCTGCGATCGGTATGGCGATCCGGACTGAAACTGTGGATTCCCGCGGCGGTCCTGACCGCTGCGTGGGCGGCGCTGTACCTGGTGGTGGTGGATCAGCAGCGTTGGAGCCTCGACATCCCGATGACGTGGGATCTGCTGAGCCGGTCGGTGACTCACGGAATCGTTCCGGGGCTCGTCGGCGGTCCGTGGCACTGGCAACGCTGGGATCCCGCATCGCCGTGGGCGGTGCCGGGTCTGCCCGCCATGGCATTGGGCTGGGCGGCCCTGGTGACGGTGGTCGCGGTCACGCTGTTGCGTAAGCGACGCATCGGATGGGTGTGGCTGGCGGCCCTGGGATACGTGGTGGCCTGCCAGGTGCCGATCTACCTCATGCGATCATCGGCGTTCACCGCCCTCGAGCTGGCACAGACCCTGCGGTACCTCGCCGATCTGGTCTGGGTGCTCGCGCTGCTTGCGGCGGTCGGCCTGTGCGCTGCGAATCGGGCGACGTCGACCTGGCTGGATGCATCCGTCGGTCGTGGCATCGTCGTCGGTGCCCTGGTGCTCGGGTTCCTGGCCAGCAGCCTGGTCTCGACTCGGACATTTCTCACCAGTTGGCAGGACAACCCCACTAAGGCATACCTGCACAACGCAATTCGCGGTCTTGCCCAAGCCAGGGCCGAATCACCGGCGCCGATGCTCGATCAGGAGGTCGATCCGCTGATTCTGCAACGGGTCGTCGGACCGGAGAATCTGGCCAGCCACATGTTCGCGCTGCAGCCCGACCGTCCGGATTTCGAGCGATACACAACTGTGCTGCGAATGCTCGACAGTCGCGGCGCGCTGGTGGACGCCGACGTGACGTGGGTGCGCCGCACCCTGCCCGGCCCGCAACAGCGGTGCGGGTACCTCGTTGCGCCCGACTTCCCGGCGCGGATGCCACTGGACGGACCGCTGTTGCCTGCCGAGTGGACCGCCGAGGTGAACTATCTGGCCAATACCGAAGGCAGCCTGGTGATGTCGCTCCCGGATGGCCGCGAGACCAGGGTTCCCGTCAAGCCGGGACTGAATCGGACGTACGTGCGTCTCTCCGGTGCCGGTGATTCGATCACCGTGCGTGCTGCCACCTCCGCGTTGACGGTATGCGTCGCCTCGGGGCCCGTCGGATTCCTGGCTCCGCGCTGAAGGGCTCCGCGCTGAAAGCAGGAGCTATGCGTCGTCCCCGGTGTGGCGCGTGGCGGCGATGACCTCGGCCACCTCGGTGCGGACCTCACGGGCCGCCATCGTCACCGCCACCGCCGTCATCTGGATTGCGGTGTAGCGATCGTCGCTGAGCAGATAGCTCGCGGCGGCTCCCACGACATCGGAGAACTTCTGGCGCAGCATGACCTCGATGCGCGAGAGCGCGAACTCCGCATGCGACAGCGGCACGGCGGCGCTCAGCTGGCAGAACACCGTACCGTCGATCAGCCGGTACAGCCGCGTGGCGAGGGTCCGCTTCTCCAGTTCGATTCCACCGGGCTTGCGGAGGGTCACCTCGTTTCGCGCGAGCCGGGCGACCACCGGTTCGGTCTGGCACAGACACACCTTCACGAAGCTGGCCGCCACCTCCACGGCGACCACGGCGGCGACCGGATCGCAGAGATCGTCCAGGTCGGTGAGGTCGACGGATTCCGGTGCCGGCTGGGACGGGTTTGTCTCGAACATGGCCACATCGTCCCAGGGGGGTCTGACATTTATACCGTCGTCGCAGTTCCGCAGGCTCAACGCCGGGTCACGGACATGAGGTCGCGGTGAAGACGGCTCCTTCAAGCATGCTGTCCCGGGGCCAGGTCAAGGATTCCTTGCGCAGCGTCAGCGTCGTGCCGTCGGCGTAGACGAAGGCACTGGATTCGAGGCGGCCTGCCGTGGTCTCGGGAGCGAACTCCTCGGTGCCATCCCGGAAGGAGTAGACGGTGACCTGCCCGCCCTGGGCGTCGACGGCGTTGGGTGCGGGCTCGACCTTGATGACGGTGCGTGAGCTTCCCTCAACCAACTCATAGCAGCGCACCGCCGTCGCCTCACGTAATGCCGCACCGCTCGGCTCCGATGGGCCGGAGCCGCAGGCCGACAGGAGGATCGCCGCCGCGCACGCCAGTGCCATGCCGGAAACAACGCCGCGGACGACGGATTGTGGAGGGTGCGGACTCACACCGGGATCATATGGAGCCGCCTGGGGGAATCGAACCCCCGACCTATTCATTACGAGTGAATCGCTCTACCGACTGAGCTAAGGCGGCGCGGCATGCGGACGGGCCTGGATGCCGAGGGAGGAGTCTACCCGTCCTGGCGAAGCTGCCGGCCCACGGTGGCGACCAGCGCATCGACCGCGAACTTGGGCTTGACGTTCATCGCCAGAGCCTCCCGGCAGGCCAGTACGGCCTCGATGCAACGCAGCAGCTGCTCGGGTGAGGCGTGGTCGCCGAGCGCCTGCAGACGCTGCGACATGTCGGGATGGTTGGCGGTGACCGACCCTGCGCGGGTTGCCACCATAAGCGCGTCGCGAAAGTAGGTCGCCAGGTCGATCAGGGCCCGGTCCAGCGCGTCCCGCGAGGCGCGGGTGCGGCGTGACTTCTGGCGCTTCTCGAGTTCCTTGAGCGCGCCCGCCGTGCCGCGCAGGGCGCCCGCCGTGCCTTTGCCGGTTCCGCCCGCCCCGAGGGCGGTGCCCAGTTCCTCGGCCTCGGCCTCGTCGCGTTCCGCGGTCAGCGCCAAGGCCTCCTCCTCGGCCGCCGCCACCAGTTCCTCGGCCGCCGCGTAAGCGCGGCTCGGAGTCGCGGCCTCACGCGGCAGGCCCAGTGCCCGCTCACGCCGCGCGCGCGCATCGGGATCGGTCGCCAGCCGCCGGGCGCGCCCCACGTGGCCGCCGCTGATCGCTGCGGCCTCGGACGCCTGCTGCTGGGTGAAGCCGTCGGTGTCGGTCAGGACCTGGGCGATGGCCTCGGCCGTGGGCGTCACCAGAGCCACGTGACGGCATCGGGACCGCAACGTGATCGAGATGTCCTCGGGGTCCACCGACGGCGCGCAGAGCAGGAACACCGTCGCGGGCGGCGGCTCCTCGACCACTTTCAGCAGAGCGTTGGCCGCACCTTCGGTCAACCGGTCGGCGTCCTCGATGACGACCACGTGCCACCGCGCGGTACTGGGGCGGCGAGACGCGGCGGCCACGATGGCGCGCATCTCGTCGACGCCGATGGACAGGCCTTCGGGGACGACGCGGCGGACGTCGGCGTGCGTGCCGGCCATGGTGGTGGTGCAGGACCGGCATCCTCCACAGCCGGGGTTGTCGGGGTCCGTGCACTGCAGGGCTGCGGCAAAGCACAGCGCGGCGATGGAGCGGCCCGATCCCGGCGGTCCGGTGATCAGCCAGGCGTGTGTCATCGAGGAGGCGGGCCGATCGGGGTGAGATGAATCACGGCGCGCGGCGGCCGCGGCGGCCAGCAACTCCTCTTCCACCGCATGTTGGCCGACAAGCCTTGCGAAAACCCCGCGCATCGCCCACCAACACTACTTCCCGACCCGACACGGCAGGGTTCGAAGGACCGCCCGAAAACGCTACGGTGGGACGGTGAGCAGCGCGCCGGGCACGCGCGGGCGGATCCGAGACTTCGTCCGCTGGGTGGTGCGCACCCCGTGGCCGCTGTTCTCCCTGGGTCTTCTCCAGGCCGACGTCATCGGAGCGCTGCTCGTGCTGGGGTTCCTGCGATTCGGGCTGCCGCCGGCGGACCGCATCAAACTGCAGGACCTGCCCACTGAGAACCTCGTACTCTTCCTCGGCTACGTGGTCATCGCCTTCATCGCCGGCGCGGTGATCAGCTTCCGACTGCTGGTACCGGTCTTCCGGTGGCAGCGGCGAGACACGCTGCTCGCCGAGGAGGATCCCACCGTCACCGAGCAGGCCCGTTTGCGCGCTCTGCGGATGCCCGCGTTCCGGTCGCTGATCAGCATCACCCTGTGGTTGCTGGGCGCGGTGGTGTTCATCGTCGCGAGCTGGCCGGTGGCCAGCCATGCCGCGCCTGTGCTGGCGGTGGCCACTCTGCTCGGGGCGACCGCGACAGCAATCATCGGATATCTGCAATCTGAGCGGGTGCTGCGTCCGGTCGCAGTGGCCGCGCTGCGCGGTGGGCTACCCGAGCATTTCCGCCGGCCCGGCGTGGTGCTGCGCCTGGTCCTGACGTGGGTACTCTCCACGGGCGTCCCGCTGCTGATGATCATCTTGTCGATCTTCGGGAACAAGTTCTCACTGCTGGACTCCTCGCCGGAGAGTCTGTTCACGCCGATCCTTCTGATGGCGATCGCCGCGCTGGTCATCGGACTCATCGGCAACATCCTTTCGGCGATGGCGATCTCCGACCCGCTGCGGCAGTTGCGCTGGGCGCTCGGTGAGGTCCAGCGCGGGAACTACAACGCACACATGCAGATCTATGACGCCACTGAGCTCGGATTGCTGCAGGCCGGTTTCAATGACATGGTCCGGGAGCTCAGCGAGCGACAACGTATGCGCGATTTGTTCGGCCGGTACGTCGGCGAGGACGTGGCACGGCGTGCACTGGAGCGAGGGACGGAACTCGGTGGCCAGGAGCGCGACGTCGCAGTGTTGTTCATCGACCTGGTCGGTTCGACACAACTAGCCGCCACCCGCCCGCCGGGCGAGGTCGTCGGCGTGCTCAACGAGTTCTTCCGGGTCGTCGTGGACGCCGTCCAACGCAACGGCGGCTTCGTCAACAAGTTCCAGGGCGACGCCGCGCTGTGCATCTTCGGCGCGCCGCTCGAGCACCCGGACGCGTGCGGAGCCGCCCTCGCCTCGGCACGCGAGCTACACGACGAACTGGTCTCCGTGCTCGGGCAGACGGAATTCGGTATCGGGGTCTCGGCCGGACGGGCGATCGCAGGGCACATCGGTGCCCAGGCCCGTTTCGAGTACACGGTGATCGGGGACCCCGTCAACGAGGCGGCCCGGCTGACCGAGCTGGCGAAGCTGGAGGAGGGCCACGTGCTGGCGTCGGCGATAGCGGTCAGCGGGGCGCTGGATGCCGAGGCCCTGTGCTGGGACGTTGGAGAGATCGTGAACCTGCGCGGCAGGGCCGCACCCACCCAGTTGGCGCGGCCGCTGAATCTGGCTGTGCCCGCCGATCTTCCGGAGATGTCCCGCTGAGGATTCTCAGGACTTCTTGGTCGCCGCTTTCTTGCGGACGGCCTTCCTGGCCGCCTTCTTCACCGGCCCGCGGGCACGCCGGTCGGCGAGGAGTTCGGCCGCGCGCTCATCGGTGATGGTGAGGACGTCATCGCCCTTTCGCAGGCTGGCATTGGTCTCGCCGTCAGTCACGTACGGGCCGAATCGGCCGTCCTTGATCACCATCGGCTTTCCGGTCGCCGAGTCGTTGCCGAGCTCACGCAACGGCGGGGCGGCCACACCCTGGCGACCGCGCCGCTTGGGCTCGGCGTAGATCCTGAGGGCCTCGTCGAGGGTGATCTCGAAGATCTGCTCCTCGGTCGCCAGCGAGCGAGAGTCGGTGCCGCGCTTGAGATACGGGCCGTAGCGTCCGTTCTGCGCGGTGATCTCTTCACCCGACTGCGGGTCCACACCGACCAGCCGCGGTAGCGACAGCAGCTTCAGGGCGTCATCGAGGGTGATGGTTCGCAGATCCATCGAGCGCAGCAGGGAACCGGTACGCGGTTTCGGCCCGGTCGGCTTCTTGCCCTTCTTCGCGGTGACTCCGCCGTCCTCCTCAGGCGGCGGCGGCAGCACCTCGGTGACATACGGGCCGTACCGGCCGTCGCGGGCGACGATCTCGTGGCCGGATTCGGGATCAACACCGAGAACGCGGCCCTCCTGCGGTGTCGCGAAGAGGGTTTCGGCCAGCTCCAGGCTCAACTCGTCCGGGGTGATCTCCTCACTGAGGTTGGCGCGCTGGGGGGTGGGCTCGCCGTCCTCGCCGGCGATCATCCGCTCCAGATACGCCCCGTTCTTGCCGACTCGGACATAGATCGGACGACCTTCGGCGTCGTCGAAAAGCTGGATCGAGTTCACCCCGCGTGCGTCGATGCCCTCCAGGTTGATACCCACGAGTTTCTTCAGACCGCCGGCGCGGGCGATCGAGTGCGGTACCCCGTGTTCGCCGCCGAAGTAAAAGTTGTGCAGCCAGTTGGTCCGATGCTCGTGCCCGGAGGCGATCTCGTCGAGTTCATCCTCCATGGCGGCGGTGAAGTCGTAGTCGACGAGTCGGGCGAAGTGCTGCTCGAGCAGACCGGTGACGGCGAACGCCACCCACGAAGGCACGAGCGCACTGCCCTTCTTCATCACGTAGCCGCGATCCTGAATGGTCTTGATGATCGAGGAATACGTTGAGGGACGCCCGATTCCGAGTTCCTCGAGAGCTTTGATCAACGATGCCTCGGTGTAACGCGCGGGGGGGTTGGTGGCGTGACCGTCGGGTGTCAGCGTGACGGCGTCGACGCGCTGGCCCTCGCGCAGTTGTGGGAGCCGGCTCTCGGCGTCGTCGGCCTCTCCGCCGGCCTGCTCGTCGACGGTCTCGACATAGGCCTTGAGGAAACCGGGGAAGGTGATGGTCCGGCCGCTGGCGCTGAAGGTCACCTGCCGGCCATCCGGCTCGTCACCGGTGATTCGCAGGCTCAAGGTGGTGCCGCGCGCGTCGGCCATCTGGGAGGCGACGGTGCGCTGCCAGATCAACTCGTAGAGCCGGAAGCCGTCGGCATCGAGTTCGGAGTGCAGTGCCCCTGGCGTCGCGAAGGTGTCACCGGCGGGGCGGATCGCCTCGTGTGCCTCCTGGGCGTTCTTGACCTTGCGGGTGTACTGCCGCGGGGAGGGATGCAGATACTCCTCGCCGTAGAGCTGGCGGGCCTGGTCGCGGGCGGCGTTGATCGCCGACTGCGACAGGGTGGTCGAGTCGGTGCGCATGTAGGTGATGTAGCCGTTCTCATAGAGCCGCTGGGCCACACTCATCGTCCGCTCGGAGGAGAAGCGCAGTTTGCGGCCGGCCTCCTGCTGGAGGGTCGAGGTCATGAACGGCGGGTAGGGCCGGCGGGTGTAGGGCTTCTCCTCCACCGAGGCCACTGTCAGCGGCGCACCGCGCAGACCCGTGGCCAGCGCGGTGGCCTGCGCCTCATCGAGCACGACCACCTCGTCGGGCTTGCGTACCGCCCCGAGAGAGTCGAAATCGCGGCCGCTGGCCACCCTCTTGCCGGCCACAGCGACGAGCCGTGCGGTGAACTTCGGCGGTGCGGCGTTCGGGTCGGAGACGCTGGCATCCAGTTCGGCCAGAACGTCCCAGTAGGCGGCGCTGCGGAAGGCCATCCGCTCGCGCTCCCGTTGGACGATGATGCGGGTCGCCACCGACTGCACCCGACCGGCGGACAACTTCGGACCCACCTTCTTCCACAGCACCGGGCTGACTTCGTAGCCGTAGAGCCGGTCGAGGATGCGGCGAGTCTCCTGGGCGTCGACGAGGTCGGTGTCCAGATCGCGCGGGTTGGCGGCGGCCTCCCGAATGGCCGACTCGGTGATCTCGTGGAACACCATCCGGCGCACTGGAACGCTGGGTTTGAGGGTCTCCAGCAGATGCCAGGCGATGGCCTCACCCTCGCGGTCACCGTCGGTGGCCAGATACAACTCGTCGACACCCTTGAGCAGGTTCTTGAGTTCGGTGACGACGGCCTTCTTGTCCGGACTGACGACGTAGAGCGGTTCGAAGTCGTTGTCGACGTTGACACCCGTCCGCGCCCACTTCTCACCCTTGTACTTGGCAGGTACGTCTGCCGCGCCCCTGGGCAGGTCCCGGATGTGGCCACGGGAGGACTCGACTACGTAGTTGCGCCCCAGGTATCCGGCGATCTTGCGCGCCTTGGTGGGCGACTCGACTATGACGAGCCGCCGGACGCTGCCCGGATCACCGGTTCGGTCGTCGCCAGCCACCTGCGCTTACGCTCCACTTCCACTCATGAGTTCTGCCCCTGCCCCACAGACATCCCCCGGCTGTCCCAATACGGGCACCAGACCCTCATGGGGCACCAGACAATGTGGGCACCAGACAATGTGGCACTCCCGGATGGGGGGATGCAAACCGACCCCCTGGGGGTTCTCCCGTGGGCCCGGCCCCGGCCCCGGCCCTACACCTTGGGCCAGGCCGCCAACGCGTCGTGGTCCTCAGGGGGTTCCCCCACGTTCTCCACCAGCCGTAACAGCCGCCGCCGACCGCTGATCCGCAATGCCGGCCGGGAGCCGCGAGTTCCGATCAGTGTGGGGGCGATCCCGACCCTCATCAGGGCCGACGCCAGCGGAGAATGAGTGTCCGGGGCATGCGGGTCCAGCCCCAGCAGGTACCGATCCGCTTCGGGGTGACCCGCTGCCAGCGTCCACGCCCGCAATTCCCGCGGTCCCGGCAGCCACTGCGCCGGCACCGTCTTGACGGCGCCGCGGGTCCAGCCCGCCGCGATGGGCAGCAGCCGGGCGTCCACGGCGGTGCGCACCAGCGGGGAGTCCTCCTCGGTGCGGGTGATCTCGGCCTGCAGACCGGCGGCCGTCATCATCTCGGCCAGCGCTACCGCCCGCCATTGGTTGTCGACCACCACCGACAGCCTGGCTCCCCCTCCGACGGTGACCACCTGCCCGGGGCCGGCGAGCACTCCGGTGAGATCGGCGACCTCGGGGGGCACCGACTCGGCGGAGAAGAAGGACAGCTGGCTCACGGTTCGACAGTAGGGCAGCCGGACGGCCCGGAAGTCCCGCAACGCGGCGGGCGACCTGCCCGGTCAGCGCCGCAGGGTGCGCAAGGAAAACACCCCCGCACCGCCCGAAACCGGACGTGCGGGGGTGTTGTCGGTTGACTCGTCAGACGGCGCGAACGCCGGTGGCCTGCGGGCCCTTAGGGCTCTGACCCACCTCGAACTCGACCTTCTGGTTCTCCTCCAAGGTGCGGAACCCCGATCCCTGGATCTCCGTGTAGTGGACGAACACATCGGCGGAGCCGTCCTCCGGGGCGATAAAGCCGAAGCCCTTCTCCGCGTTGAACCACTTCACAGTTCCCTGTGGCATCTTTCGTACTTTCCTTCTACTACGAGTGCGGTCCGCCGATGTTTCGGCGGGCCGGGCCAGTTGAGACCGCCATCCTTCGTAGCCTTGCCGGGGTTCACCCGGCGCACAGACCCTCGCAGGAACCGCGACCGCAACCAAAGATCCTGCGATTGTGGAGACACGAACACAGAAGCTGCGACCACCCCTATACAACCACGTCCCGGGCCGTTTAGGACAGTCCCGGCGAAGAATTAGACCCAGCCGGCACCAGTCGGCGGCAGGAAGGGCCCATCGTGACTTTCGGCAGCGAGTTGCTGGCTGCAGTGTGCGGCGCCGCCGACTCAGCCCGGGCCTCCGGTTGCCTGCGCCACGTCGCCGAGATTCAGGCCCGCACCGCCGAGTCGGACGCCTGGCCCACCTGGGCCGCTCCGGCTGTGGTGGCTGCACTGCGCGACCTCGGCATCGAGCGACCCTGGTCGCATCAGGTCGAGGCGGCGCATTTGGCCCACTCGGGCCGGGATGTGGTGGTCAGCACCGGGACCGCCTCTGGAAAGTCGCTGGCCTTCCAACTGCCGATCCTGGACGCGCTGGCGCGCGACCCGCGGGCCCGGGCGCTGTACCTCTCACCCACCAAGGCGCTCGGTCACGATCAGCTGCGGACCGCCCACCGGCTGGCCGAGGCTGCCGGCCTCAAGGACGTCGCACCCGCCGCCTACGACGGTGACACCCCGGCTGAGATCCGCCGGTTCGCACGCGAACGTTCGCGGTGGCTGTTCTCCAACCCGGACATGATCCATCTATCCATGCTTCGCAACCATGCCCGCTGGGCGGTGTTCCTGCGGGGTCTGCGCTACATCGTCGTCGATGAATGCCATTACTACAGAGGGATATTCGGGTCGAATGTCGCGATGGTGCTGCGCCGGTTATTGCGGCTCGCGAACCGCTACTGTCCGAGCGGTTCGGACGGCCCGGTAGTCATCTTCGCCAGCGCGACGACGGCGTCACCCGGTGCCACGGCCTCGGAGCTCATCGGCAGGCCGGTGGCGGAGGTGACCCACGACGGGTCCCCGCACGGCGCGCGAACGATCGCCCTGTGGGAACCCGAACTGCGCGAAGACCTACTCGGCGAGAACGGAGCACCGGTCCGGCGTTCAGCCGGGACCGAGGCTGCCCGGATGATGGCCGACCTGGTGGCCGAGGGCGCCCGCACTCTGACCTTTGTGCGGTCCCGCCGCGGCGCGGAGCTGACGGCGATGGGGACGCGAGCGCGGCTGGAGGAGATCGCGCCGGGGCTGCGCGACACCGTGGCCTCCTACCGGGCGGGCTACCTGGCCGAAGACCGCCGCGAGCTGGAGCGGGCGTTGTCCGCCGGGGACCTTCGCGGGGTTGCCACCACCAACGCCCTGGAGTTGGGCATCGACATCGCCGGCCTCGACGCGGTTTTGCTGGCGGGGTTCCCCGGCACCGTCGCCTCTTTCTGGCAGCAAGCCGGTCGGTCGGGACGGCGCGGGCAGGGTGCGCTCGTGGTGCTCATCGCGCGGGACGACCCGCTGGACACCTATCTGGTGCATCACCCCGAGGCCCTGCTCGGAAAACCCGTCGAACGGGTGGTGATCGACCCCGCCAATCCGTATGTGGTCGGACCGCAGCTTCTGTGCGCCGCCGCCGAGATGCCGCTCGGCGAGCAGGAGGTGCGTGACTGGGGGGTCGAGCCCGTCGCCGATGAACTGGTCGGCGAGAGGCTGCTGCGCCGACGGGCCGGACAGTACTTTCCCGCCGCCGGCCTCGATCCGCACGACGGCGTCGACATCCGCGGCGGGGCCGGGGGCGCGGTCGCCATCGTGGAGGCCGAGACCGGCCGGATGGTCGGCAGCACCGAGGCGGCGCGGGCACCTGCCACTGTCCATCCCGGTGCCGTGTACCTCCATCAAGGTGAGAGCTATGTCGTGGACACCCTGGATCTGGAGGCCCGAGTCGCGCTGGTGCACGCCGAGGATCCCGGCTACTCGACTTTCGCGCGGGCGATCACCGATATCACCGTGACCGGTGCCGGGCAGCGGGTGAGCTACCGGGCGGTGACGATGGGATTGGTGCCGGTGTCGGTCACCCGTCAGGTGATCGGATACCTGCGCCGCACGGCATCCGGCGAGGTGCTCGATTTCGTCGACCTCGACATGCCCGCGCAGCGGTTGCCGACCACGGCAGTCATGTACACCGTGACGCCGGAAGCACTGCGGGACAACGGTATCGAGCTGGCGCAGATACCGGGTGCGCTGCACGCCGCCGAACACGCGGCGATCGGTCTGCTGCCGCTGGTGGCAAGTTGCGATCGGGGCGATATCGGCGGACTGTCCACCGCGATCGGCGAGTCCGGCCTGCCGACGGTGTTCGTCTATGACGGTCACCCCGGCGGGGCCGGCTTCGCCGAGCGCGGTTACCACCTGGCCGGCACCTGGCTGCGGGCCACCGCAGAGGCCATCGAGGCCTGCGAGTGCCCGCACGGTTGCCCATCGTGCGTCCAATCGCCCAAATGCGGAAACGGAAACGACCCGTTGGACAAGTACGGAGCGATCCGGGTCCTGCGGCTGGTGCTCGCCGAGATCGCCGCGGCACCCTGACGCCAGGCCGCCGACCGACCCCTCGAAAAACGGTCGACGGCCGCGTCAGGACTGCAGCGCGCATCGGGGGAACAGCCCCACTGGCTGGAGGCGGTCGGGTCCGTGGTCGGACCCGGGCATCGGACGGTCGGAAAACACGTGCCGCCGGCAAGCCCTGCGGGAGGGCGTGTCTGAAAACTACGCCCCTTGAGCATGACCACGCAAGAAATACCTGAACCGCCCGTCTGATTCCCACGGTTAGCACATTTAACCTGCATGTTTCACCCCCCACCCGGGCATGGTTCGCCTCCTGCGGCCGCTAGGCTTCTCGCTGTGACCCAGGAGTGGCTGCTGGTGGAAACACTCGGCGAGGAACCTGTGGTCGTCGGCCAGGGCCGGAATGTGAAGAACTTCGTGCCGATTGCCGTCTTTTTGCGGCGCAATCCCAACCTCGCGGCAATCCAGACCGCGATCGCCGAGACCGTCGCGACCGGCCAGGGACTCGCCAGCATCACCCCGAAGACCAACCGGGTTATCCGCACCGAGCCGGTGGTGATGACCGACGGCCGCGTTCACGGCGTGCAAGTGTGGTGCGGACCGGCGGACGTCGAGCCGGTTGAACGCCCAGTAGTCGGTGTCTACAAAGCCGATTTGGCGCTCAGCGAGGGCAGTGTCACGACGGATTTCCTGCTGAATACCGGCAGGGACCCGGCGGTGGAGAACCTCACCGGCCGATCGCTTGCGGAGGACATCCCTATCCGCATCGTCAACCATGGTGAGGCCAAAGCGCTCTCCTGGTCCGTCGATCCCGCTCCCGGCCGTACCTTTTCCGCGACCTGGGTCTGGAAGGATCCGGCGGGACAGTTCCGTCGAGTGGGCTTCTGCTTCCGCATCATCCTGGAAGCGATGGAGGACGGGAGTGAGCATCTGATCGCCCGGGCAATGAACGTCGTTGAATCGGTCGGCGAGACTCCGCTTTCCGATGACCACCTGGAACGCAGGATTCTGGACGGGATGGCTCAACCCGGCGTGCACCGGGCAATCGTGGATCTCAACACCTGGACCTTGCTGAAGTGGCTCGACGAGCCGTGCCCCTATTACGACTGGCGGGTCAATGTGCAGATGCATCCCGACGATCATCGGCTCTTGTCAGCACGGATGGTGGACGAATTCAAGTCCGGTTCGACGGCTGCGGTTCTGCGCCTGCCGGCCAACGGCGGAGGCTTGACGCTTATTCACGTGACCGTCCACAGGATCGAACTCGACGACGGTGTCTTCGCCGGAATGCTGTCGCTGCGGCTTCCCACCGACAAGGAACTCGCCGACGCCGGCCTCGCCGCCGACGGGGTAGCCCGCTAACCGCCGCCGCGTGCCGGTCCGGCCCTCGCCGAGGCCCGGGCCTGCATCACGACCGGGCCACCCACCCGGACCCCCACCGCGACCACCACGTCGAGTCGCTCGATTGCGCAATGGTGAACTGCCGCACGCATCGCTTCACTGACGGCGGCCACCTGCCGGCAGGCGGTATCGGCTCCGGCGGCCAAACTCCTGGCGCCCGCGAGGGCCGCGAGGTCGGCCGCGGCCTGAGCGCGGTGTTGTGCCACGACGACGGATCCCAGCCAGATGCCGCCGTAGGTGACGCTCACCAGTGCTGCGATCATCAGCGCCGCCAGCACGCTCGACGCGCCGGACTCGTCGCCGATCCGTTCAGCCGTCGGTCTCGCTGGCCGCCACCGCCTCGGAGGCGATGACGAGCCCGGGCAGCAGGGGAACGCGGCCGCTGACCCGCGCCACGACGTATTCGCCGTCGCGACGGACATCCAGTGATGAACCCGCCGGTGCCAGTGTCGCCGCCCCGACAGCCGCCGGATCGCCGCGCGCGGCCAGCCTCGCCGCCTCCCGGGCGGCGTCGATGCAGCGGATCTGCATCGCCAGAGCTGTGACGGCCGCAACGCAGGACAACAGAACGGTGACCAGGGCCGCGATCCCGAGTGCGGCCTCGACCGTGCCAAACCCGGCATCGCTTGTCAGACGCGGGTGCTCAGCGCCCGGCTGATGAGGTTTGTGAGTGCGCCGACTATCGAGTCTCCGGTCACGACGCTGTAAAGAATGGCGCCGAAGGCCGCGGCGGCGATGGTCCCGATGGCGTACTCGACCGTCGACATTCCCGTCTCGTCCACCGCGAACAGAGCGGTTCTGGTTCTGATCGTCTGAATGAATCTGTGCGTCAAGTGATTTCCTCCTTGATTTGGACATCCCGAGTTGATAGGTCAGGCGGTGGAACATCGAGCGGTGATACATCTGGCGTTGAAACAGCGTCACAACAGCGCACCTCCGAACACCTCCCCTGCCAGTCCCGCGACCACGGGGACGATGCCCAAGCACACGAAGGCAGGCAGGAAACACAGGCCGAGGGGCCCGGCGATCAGGACTCCCGCCCGTTCGGCGTCGGCCGCCCCTCTGTGCGCGGCGTCCTGGCGCGCCTTATCGGCAAGGTCGACGACTCCGCCGGCCAGAAGCGCCCCCGAGATCGCCGAACGGCGGGCCAACCGCATGAGCGACTCGCATGTCGCGTCGTCGGTGTCAGCCGACCAGGCCGTCTCCGCATCCGCGCCCAAGGCCAGCAGCTGCGCGGCACGGCGAAGCACAGCGGCTAGAACCGGCGGCGCGGACTGTGCCGTCGCCGAGGCGGCCCCGCAGACCGTCATACCGGCGGACAGGCACACCGCGAAGACGTCGAGTGCCGATGCGAGGGCGAGGCGATCGCCCGCCGGCTGCATCGGCGCCGGCCGGTTGGTGGCCACCGCTGCGGGGCCGGTCAGCCGCCGCGTCAGATCCGGGCCCGCACCGGCGAGGACCGCCGCCGCGAGCAGCAGGGCCGCGACGCTCACGCGACCAGCCTGTCGATCAGCCGGTCCGACCATGCGATCCCGACACACATCAACGCGACACCGATGACAAGAAGCCAGCCGCCGCCGCCGAGAAGGAATCGCACGGGGTCGGCACCCACGAGCTGCCCGAACGCCACACCGATCACCGGCAGCCCTGCCAGAATCGCCGCGGTCGCGCGCGCCCCGGCCAGTTGGGCGTCGAGCCGGTCGGCGAACCGCTGCCGCTCGGTGAGATCCTCCTGGGCGGCGCGCATCAGGGTCGACATCGGAAGACCGCGTTGGGTGGCTAACCGCCAGCACACCTCCACCC